>NZ_JBZEGV010000165.1:0-1002 GCF_058312955.1 Mesorhizobium sp. LEGMi-168a | reverse complement strand
GAATACGGTGTACGATATCCGTTATCTTACAGGCGGCGATGCTCTTTTCGGGCCGAATTACGGTGGCGCTACGGTTTGGACGAACGTGCGGAAAGGTTACGTCCAGGACTGCCCGAACATCGGCAAGATGATGCAGAATGTCACCTTTACCGTCAAGATGGAAGACGAGATCATGCTCGCGATGGACAAGGGCGATACGCCCAAGGCCGCCGGCATTGCGTGGATCAAGGCCAATCCGCAGATTTTGGACAAGTGGCTGGCAGGTGTAACCACGTTTGATGGAAGCGGTCCGGCGCTTGACGCGGTCAAAAAGGGCCTCGGTCTGTAAGCACCACTTCGGGCGGTCAAACTTGTCCTAGCCAGGTCAGTTGCTTCGTACTTTCCTGGAAATAGCTGACCTGTGGCGACGCCTCGTCGACCGCCCACAATCCCTCACACACCGAGCTTGATATGCAGTGGTTGTTTAGCCTGATCACGGATCACAAAGTTCCCTTAGGTATCTGGGGAAAGAACTTCTTCGCTTTTCTGACATCGAACTTCGCATGGCTGTTCAACTCTGTTTCAGTTGCATTGACCTATGCGTTGGAAGGGATGGTCGCCTTTTTGATCGCTGTCCCGCCACTGATTTTGATGGCAGCGCTTTCCTTGCTTGCCTGGTATCTGCGAAAGTCATGGAAGCTGGGCCTTCTGACAGTGGCCGGACTCATTTTTGTCGCCAATCAGGGACTTTGGGACGAGACTGTCGAGACGCTGGTTATGGTTGTCGCGGCTACAGCGGTGTCCATGGCTATCGGCGTTCCGATCGGAATCTGGCTTGCACACAACGACCGCGCCTATCGCGTCATGCTTCCATAGCTCGACCTGATGCAGACGATGCCCACCTTCGTTTATCTCATCCCCGTTCTCATCTTGTTCGGGCTTGGAATGGCCCCCGGCATGATCGTGACAATTATTTTTGCTGCGCCTGCGCCAATTCGTCTGACGCATTTGGGGATCATCTCG
>NZ_JBZEGV010000164.1:0-1008 GCF_058312955.1 Mesorhizobium sp. LEGMi-168a | reverse complement strand
TGGGAGAAAACTTTGATGCAGAAAAGATTTGGCCAGTGCAGAATGGCTCCGTTCCTGGAAAGGTCAGTCTTGAGGAGTATGCGGAATATCTAAGCCGGTCGAGTGTCGGAATATCGTTGATGATATCGCCTCACCCGAGTTATCCTCCTTTGGAGATGGCATATGCCAGTATAACTACGATATCAAATAACTATGATTAGAAAAAAATATCCGACAGGAGCGAGAATTTTGTTGCTCTTGATAGTGTAACTCCGGATTCGGTTGCGAGCGCTATTGAACAGTCCGTTAGGAGGGCCGAGCCAAAAATTGGCTCAATAGGGGAATACGAGGACATCGTTGAGCTTCCGTCAGTCGGAACGAAATATGATCCCCGGGAACTCGCGGATTTTCTGAGGGAGGTCGCCGCAAAGTAGCCGATAGCTTCTTTGAAGGAGTAATGGGCTTGCGCGGGCAGCTAGCATCCAGCGCTACACCGGTGCACTCAATGTCTTGTTTCCAAAAAACCCCTAGCTCTCCCCTCAACTCCGCGCTAATGCGATAACCGGGTGACGGGGTTGGGGATTTGCAATCCAGAGTGGTGGCGGACGCTGGCCGGTCCGGAGCCGTTCTGGTAATTGTGTTTGCTCGCCTGGAGTTCAGTACTACCCAATGACCGCCTACGCAGAAGCCGTATCGGGAATCCGACCGAAGATGCGGCGCGCCATCATCATGGTTCAGGACCTCGTCATGGTCCTGATCGCGGTGGCGCTCAGCCTCACGCTTTCGCAGTCGCGGCTTTCGTTCGATGCGTTCTCCACTGGGGGGCTAGCCTGCTGGGCGCTCATCGTGCTCACCGCCCATCTGCTGTTTCGTTATAGCGGCCTTTACAGCACCGTCTGGCGCTTTGCCTCCACGCCCGACTTCTTCAACATCCTGAAGGGCTGCGGCAGCCTGACGGTGGTCCTCTATTTGGCCGCGGTTGCCTTCCGCTCCTTCTATCAGCCGGTCGCCGGCCTCAACGAGCGCCAG
>NZ_JBZEGV010000163.1:0-1010 GCF_058312955.1 Mesorhizobium sp. LEGMi-168a | reverse complement strand
ATACCGTCGACGGCTCATTCAACTCCGAACGGTTGGCAATGGAGCCGGGTACTTCCCCGGCAATTTCGGCTTCCTGGAAACCGATGGTAAGGGTGCAAAGGTCCTGGCGACCGCTTTAGCGTCGGCCAAGCCAGGTGCCTGCTATAGTAAGAACAGCATCACAACCGCCACAGGTCAAAAGGCGGGCAAAGTGAAGGGAGCGATCAATCTGCGCTTCGGAATGAAGGAGCCCGGAAGCAACTTTAACGGAGCTGAGTTTGGACCGGCATCAAACGTCAGAAAGGGCGCAAAAAAAACCTCCGGCGGAGCCAACAGTTGCCCATCCTCAAACGATCTGACGTACGACGTGGCTGGACAGACCCAGGGTCTTGGACTCGATTCGTGCTTTAAGACCGGCTCATGCACAATGATGGGTGGACGCATGGGCGGAGGCGATTGGGACCTAAACACTAGTTCCAATGCGTATTGGAAAATCAACCACATACCAAGCGGCGTCGCCCTCCCAACTGCCTTACAGGGAACAGGCGATGATCTCCCTACCCGCTATGAAGTCTATAAATACGAGAACGATCCGACGCACAACCTCATTCCCGACAAATCCAAGGCTCCAGGAAACGAAACGGGCACGCCGCCAAAAAATTGCGAGACGCCAGTTACCTACGTCGATCGGCGCTTGCTCTACGGAGCGGTAATAGACTGCAAAAAACTCGAAGCGGATCCGAACGTAAACCTGGGTGGACACACGGAGAACCTGCCGGTCGAGGCGTTTGCCAGTTTCTTCATTACACAACCTGTGAGAACCGACCGCTGCACTGGTAATGGACAGACGTGCTTCGACTACGACGCCGACATTTTTGTCGAGCTCGTCGACGTGACCGGTCACGCTGGCCAAGGCACGCTCAACAATTTTCTCCGCGACGAACCGCAGCTTTACAGGTGATGCGATGCTGGGGGCGTTGAAATCCGTTTTGCGCAGGTTTGGTCGCGAGGAGCGAGGCGCAGTTCTTGTC
>NZ_JBZEGV010000162.1:0-1011 GCF_058312955.1 Mesorhizobium sp. LEGMi-168a | reverse complement strand
CACGCCGGCCGGCCGCAGCGCCACCGCCGGCATTGTAGATGATGAGCGGAATGCCGGCGGCGACCACGGCCTTGAAGGCCTCATCCATCGATTCAGGCACCCAGTCGGGGCCGACGATGGCGTCCGCATGCTGCGCGATCGCGGTGCGGATCAGGTCGGCCGCATCGGCGCCGAGATTGTCGTAGTTCTGCGGCCCTAGCCAGGTCACCGAGCCGCCCTGCGCCTCGACGACCTTGCCGGCATCCTCGGCGCCGCGCTTGACGATCGACCAGAAGGGATCGTCGGCCTTGCCGCCGATGACGAAGATCTTCGCGCCTTCTGCCGTGGCCGATGTGGCTGCCGTCGCGGCGGCGCCTGCCAGCAGGAAAGCCGCCAGGATTTTGGTGATACGCTTCATTTCTCTCCTCCCATTTGCCGTCCTTCGACGGGTTTTGAAACTGCTGCCTCTGCGCGCTTGCCCTCCCGGCCGCGCGACATGGATCGGTGGCTCGTCGGGCTCAGGCCCGTGCGTTCACACGCTCCCTCTTTTTCTGGAAACGGGCGTCCATCAGGGCCTCGCCCTCCCTGGTGCCGTCGTGCCAGGTGCCGAACCACTTATCGAGCGGGATCACGCCGTCGCCGCCGTAGTTCACCTCGAAATATTTGTGGTGCAGGTAATGCGCATAGGCATGGCTATCGAGGCTCAGGTTCTCAGTCAGCTCGAACTTCTCGAAGCCGAGATGGCCGTTGACGGCGCCGAAGCCGGCGACATGCAACTGGAACAGCGCGACGATCGGGTTGGACGGGATGACGAGGTGCCAGAAGGCGACCGCGTGATAGAGGAACCCTTCCACCGGATGCATGGAGAGCGACGACCAGGGCGACGGATTGATCGAATTGTGGTGGACCGAATGGATCCAGCGATAGAGCGGGCCCCAGTGGATCAGCCGGTGGATGAAGAAGAAATGCACCTCGTGGATGGCGGGCGCGACCAGCACCAGCAATGCGAGGTAGCAGGGATGTTCCTGCCAG
>NZ_JBZEGV010000161.1:0-1014 GCF_058312955.1 Mesorhizobium sp. LEGMi-168a | reverse complement strand
ACTGCAGCCGGCGGCGTGCAGGCGGAATACATGGTGGCGCGCCTCGGAGAAGAGAGCTTCTACCTCATTTCGACGCCGCGCGCGGAGCGCTGGAATTTCGACGACCTCTCAAGACTGCTTCCTGCTGACGGCAGCGTGAGCCTGAAGAACGTCACCAACGATCGCGGCTGCTTCACGATCGTCGGGCCGAACGCGCGCGAGGTGCTGCAGCCGCTGACGGAGATCGATCTTTCGAACGAAAGCTTTCCCTGGTTCAGCGTGAAGACTGGCAGTGTCGCCTTGGCCAGCGACGTGCGGCTGCTGCGCGTGAACTACGAAGGCGAGTTGGGGTGGGAGCTCTACCATCCCATGGCCTACCAGCGGCAATTGCTGGATGCGATCCTGAAGCAAGGCGAAAGGCACGGCATGCGCCTCGTCGGGCTTCATGCGCTGGAGTCGCTCAGGCTGGAGAAATCCTACCGCGCGATGTATCGCGACATGAACCCCGAGCTCAATGCGCTGGAAAGCGGGCTCGAACGGTTCATCCGCCTCGACAAGGGCGATTTCATCGGGCGCGACGCGGTTCTGAAATACAAGGCAAGGAACGACCAGCGCCGCTCGGTCACGCTCAAGATCGAAATCGATGGCGCGAGCACGCTTGCTTCCGAGGGTCTCTACATCGATGGCGAGCTGGTCGGGCGCATCACCTCGGGCGGCTATGGCTACGCGCTCGGGCACGACGTGGCGCTGGCGCTGTTGCCGGAGCGTTTGAGCAAGCCCGGCACGAAGCTCGACGTTGCGATCCTGGGAGAATGGAAGACCGCCGAGGTCATCGCGGATTCGCCTTACGATCCGGCCTCGGCCAGGGCGCGGATGTAACCCTCGATCGCGCAGTCGGCCCGATCATCTTCGCATTGTCACGGATCGTTCCGTCTTGCCCTGCGTTGAAGGACGCAAGGAGGAATCCGCAATGGACGACGATCGGATCGAGAAGATCAGGCAGCGCGCCTATGAGATCTGGCAACGCGAAGGCAG
>NZ_JBZEGV010000160.1:0-1016 GCF_058312955.1 Mesorhizobium sp. LEGMi-168a | reverse complement strand
CTGCCTCCCATGTGCGATCACCTCGTGAGCTATGTCTCGTTCATCCTCTGCCAATGGGTCAGGGATATCTCTCGCGTGCTTTCGGGTACAAAACACGACAATATCAGCTCGAAACGCGACAGTATCAGTGCCGAGACACGAGTGTGTCGGAAGTGAATCTTGCCGTTTCCCAATGTTCTTTTCGTTGGCACGACAAATGCGAAGCTCTTCGCAGAGCGTCTGTAGCAGCGAGTGATGAAAAATCATCCGCGCGTACAAACGACGGAGTCTGCGGCTATCAGATACCAGGAGAGAACATGATGACAAAAGTGCAGATGGGCGTAGCGCAGAGTACGATAGCGCTCATCGTCCTTATGGGGGGGCGTCAGCAGGCTTTGGCGGCAGACCCTGTGCAACCTTACATCGCACAGGATCAGGGGACAGTGGAGACGCCGAGCCCATGGCAGGTCCGCGTGCGCGCGTTGGGAGTGAAAACCAACGATTCCGGCTACGTCGGCGGCATTGCCGGTTCCAATCTCTCCTATTCAGATACCGTGACGCCGGAACTCGACATCTCCTACTTCTTCACCGAAAACATTGCCGCCGAACTCATACTCGCCACAACCTCCACCAAGGTCGACGGCACCGGAGCGATCGGCGCGCTGGGAAATGTCGGCAGGCTATGGGTGCTGCCGCCCACGCTCACGCTGCAGTATCATATCACCCAGTTCGGGGCTTTTCGACCTTATGTCGGAGCCGGCCTGAACTACACCGTCTTCTACAATCAGAGTGTCGACAGCGCCGATGCTCTCCATGTGAAGAACACCTTTGGCGCCGCGCTGCAGGTTGGCTTCGATTACATGCTGGACCAGCACTGGGGGGTCAACGTCGATGTCAAAAAGCTTTTCCTGGAACCGGATTTTACCGTCAAAGTGGCCGGCGCCGATCTGAGGGGCAAGGCCAAGCTAGACCCTTGGCTAATCGGTGCAGGCCTCACATATCGCTTCTAACAGTCGCAGTTTGAATCTTCGGCACCG
>NZ_JBZEGV010000159.1:0-1019 GCF_058312955.1 Mesorhizobium sp. LEGMi-168a | reverse complement strand
GGTCGATGGAATTCCGCGTCAAGCGCCTGACCGAAATGGGCTTCCAGGTCGGCCTCTGGAACTGGCCGGACCATGACCTTGCGATGCTGGAAAAATCCGGCGCCGCCTTTTCGATCATGAACGGCTATCTGCGCGGCCGGCTCGCCGATGACGAGGGCGCCGCGGACCTCTTGAAGACCGCGAAGGAGACGGCCGCCGTCGGCAAGCGTCTCGGCGTCGCCCGGCTCAATTTGCATGGCACCGGGCTGGGCGAGGGCGGCTTGCCAGTCAGCCCTTGCGAGGTTGTCACCGGCGCGATGTGGCTCAAGGCGCGCGACACGTTGAACCGCGTCGCCGATCTTGCGGAGCAGGAAGGAGTCACCTTCACGTTGGAGAATTTGAACCTGTCGGTGGACCATCCCGGCATGCCGTTTGCACGCGCCGAGGACACGCTGGCGCTGGTGTCCAGCGTCAACCGGCCGGGCCTGCGCCTCAATCTCGACCTCTATCATGCGCAGATCGGCGAGGGGAATTTGATCGAGCTCTGCCGCGCCTGTCTGCCCTGGATCGGCGAGATTCAGGTCGCGGACGTGCCTGGGCGGATGGAGCCCGGCACCGGCGAGATCAACTATCGCGGCATCGCTGGCGCGCTTAAAGACATGGGCTATCGCGGCCCGGTCGGCATGGAGGCCTTCGCCTCGGGCGATCCAGAGGCGGCGCTCGAAGCCTTCCGCAACGCTTTCACCGTCTGAGGGAACAAATGGTCACCAAGAACAACCGGCCGACCGTCGCCGACATCCGCGCCATGAAGGCGCGCGGGCAAAAGATCTCGATGCTCTACGTCACGACGCTTGAAGAAGGGGCGGCGGCGAACGCGGCCGGCGTCGACATGCTGTCGATCGAGGGGCGCTTCTTCTCGCCCGAGATGCGTGAGGCGGCCGGGCGCTGCTTCGTCCAGGTCGGTCTGCCTTACGGGCCCGCCGGCGATCTGGTCTCGGCGGACGACTATCTCAGCGCCGCTTACCACTTCATGCGCATGG
>NZ_JBZEGV010000158.1:0-1019 GCF_058312955.1 Mesorhizobium sp. LEGMi-168a | reverse complement strand
CGCATCCACATCCGGCCCGTTCGAGCGTGCCGCCAAATTGTGCCTTGCCGGCGATTGCAACCGCCGGCCAAGCGCACGCGCCTCCTCGGCCAGATCGTCGAGGTTGCAGACCACGGCGATGTCAGATCATTTGGATTTGGCTGGCGCCTTGCCGGTTTTTGATTTGTCGCCAGGGCCCATCAACTCCGACTTCAGCACATCGCCTTGCCTGAAGGCATCAAGGTCGGTGATGATGGGTTCGATCGGAAGGAAACCGCTCCTCTTGGTCCTCCATTTTGACGTGTCGACATCGGAAATGAAGCAGAACTCCGCGTCCGTTACGGTCGCGCCCCGCCCGATCAGCTCGGCGAAAGCGGTCAAGACCATGTCGCCCTTTGCCGGCCCACCCGGGGGATCTGTCTCGAGTATAAGTCCCTTGATCGCCGCCGCTACCTGCCCGAAGACGGTGGCGAATGTGAGCTTATGGCGGTCCGCATATTCCTGGATTTTGTCGCGCTCCACCAACGCGGCGCGCAGTGGATTGAGCGTCAGTATAAGTACGCCGGTTTCCTTGTCGCCGATGACATAGGCTCTCTGATAGGTCTTTGCGATCATTTCCGTCTCCCCAGTCAAATAGCTCCCGCGAGCCGAAGTCCCTCTAGGTGCATCGCGCGGTGCGTCGCCGAGCGATCCGGCGAGACCCGCTTACTTTTTTCGATCGCCGTCCCCTTTGGAAACAGCTCCCTCAGGCGCCGGCCGTAAGATCGCGCCTGCTCCATCTGGCCAAGCTGGGCGTGACAGGCAGCCAGCATGGAAAGGACAGGCTCGTCATCGGCAAGTTTGCCGCACAACTCGATGGTCTTCTCAAACGACTGCTGGTGGAAAGCGATACTGGCGCCGGCCCACCAATAATGATCGGGCGGCAGCGGGTTGAGATCGATCGCCTGCTCGAACTTGGCCCAGCCCTGGTCCGGATGATCCAGATGCGACAGGGCGTCCGCATACTGGACCAGAAGATCGGCTGAGTTCGGGCACAGTGT
>NZ_JBZEGV010000157.1:0-1024 GCF_058312955.1 Mesorhizobium sp. LEGMi-168a | reverse complement strand
CCTGATCCTGGTTTTCCTCCTTGGTGACCGCGCTCGCGGTCTCTGCTGTCTGCGACCAACCGTTCAGTTCAGCTTCTCCACTGCCGGCGGCGTCCAGGTGCCGTCCAAAGCCTCGCGCCGCGGCGAATAGAGCCGCATCGCGAGGTTGAACTCGCCCGTCGGAGCCGGCAGCCAATTCGCTTCCTTGTCGGCACCGGGCGACGCGTTCTGGATGTAGATGTCGAGCGAGCCATCGGCGTTGAACGTGAGCTTGTCCCGGTCGCCGAGCGCAAAACGATTGATCGCATTCGGCGCCTGGAAGCCATCCTTGTCGTAAAGCGTGACCGACCAGAACGCGTTGGCGGGCGGGAGCTTGCCCTTGTCGAAGTGCAACACGTAGCGGTTGGCGCCGCTGTAAGGTTTGCCGTCGCCGTCCACGAACGAGGCCGGATAGACGGCGTCTTCGGGCAAGTTGACGCCGAGCCCGATGAGCGTGCCCATCCCGCGCAGCTTGTAGGCAGTCCCATAGGTGCCGACGGTGCTGGTTTGATAAAACCAGCCGTTGACATGAAGGCCGATGCCGGCGCCGCTCTTGCCGGATTGCTCCAGATCGGCGAGCGCATCCTTGGCGGCGACGTTGATCGTCTTGACGAGCACCGGATCGAGCTTCGAGGCATCGAACGGCTTGCCCGCTTCGAGGCCGATCTGCCGCATGCGGAACAGGATCGGATAGTCGTTGGGATGTGGCGGATATTTCGCCATCAGTTCGGCGAGCCGGCCGAGCACGGCGACACCATCCATTTTATTCACCTGAACGACGGGTGACGTTTTGTTGTCGATGGCCGAGTCGGTCGGCGAGTTCGCCGGCGGTGCGTAGTTCTTGCCCCATTGGCTGAGCGGCGTCAGCTTGTAGCCGTCCTGAACCTTGTGCACGTTCTCGTAGTCGGTCGGACCGTTCGTCTGCGTGCGGCCGAGAATCCAGATGGTCGGCGTCGGTGCGGCGATTTTGGTCATGCCTTCGGGCAGCGCCTCGCTCCAAACAGGA
>NZ_JBZEGV010000156.1:0-1033 GCF_058312955.1 Mesorhizobium sp. LEGMi-168a | reverse complement strand
ACCCGAGGGTCCTGGGCGAACAGGACCGCGAGAGAGCGATGTCGCTGTGGATCGTAAAGGGCGAGCGATCGCTCCAGATATTCACGGGCAATAGCCACCTCGCCGCGAAGGAAGGCATCGGTGCCGACGATGCGGTTGCCAACGACCTCAGCGGCCAGATCCTGTTCTTCCCGCGCGCGACGCAGCAGTTCCTCTCCTGCCTTCCGGCCCGCCTCCAGCTCCGCCCGCACGACATGGAATACCCAGTCCCCGTAGAGGACAGGGAAGAGCCGATTTGTGTCACCGAGCCGTTCGCATAATTCGCGTGCTCGCGCGTTAGCCCGCCCAACTTCTGGCGCTGCCCAGCCCTTGGCAGTCATCAGCGCGACGCCAATGGCGACTTGCAGGTCGAGTTCCTGCCGCCATCGCGTGGCATCATCAGGTAGGGCTTCAAGCAGCTCCTGCCCTCTTGTCAGATGGGTAATCGCTTCTTCTGTTGCGGAGCGAGCAATCTCCGCTTGCCCGGCCCTGAGCCAGTAAGTGATCGCTGGTTCTGGCAGCCCCGCCTCCGTGTAGTGCTGGGCTAGAAGTTCGGGTTGCGCTTGGACCATTTCCGGGAATCGCTGCTCGATTACATTGGCGATTCCCGCGTGCAACCGCTGTCGTTTCGAGCGCACAAGGGTCGCATAGGCCGCGTCGCGCACGAGCGCATGCTTGAAACTGTAGGTCGCCTGCGGCGAAGTCCCGTGGCGGAACACCAATCCCGACGCAATAAGATCGTCCAATGCTTGCTCCACCTCGCTGGTCGGCAACGGCACGGCAGCCATGAGCAACTCGTGCGAGAATTCTCGTCCGATTGCGGCCGCCACCTGCGCAACCTCTCTGGCGGGGGCAAGTCGGTCGAGCCGGGCCAATAACGACTCCTGAAGCGTGGTGGGGATCGCTATGGCCGACAGTGGACTTGCGAGAGCGTAGTGATCGCCCTCGTCCCTTAGTAGGTTGGTTTCGATCACGGCCCGCGTCAGCTCTTCCACGAAAAGCGGCACGCCGTCGG
>NZ_JBZEGV010000155.1:0-1034 GCF_058312955.1 Mesorhizobium sp. LEGMi-168a | reverse complement strand
TGTGGAGCCTCAACAGGTTGTCCTCGGACAATGCGAGGCGACTGATGGGTGTTTTGGATTTTAGGCCGCCATGCGGGCGATGCCAATTGTAGCGATGCATCCAAACGGGCAACTCGGCAGCTCGGTGCGCGGAGGTTGGATAAGCGACGGCGTAGGCCCATTCCCTGAGCGCGGTCTGGATGAAGCGTTCGGCCTTTCCGTTGGTCCTTGGCGTATAGGGCTTGGTGCGGATGTGCTTGAGGCCGAGATCGCGGCAGGCCTTGGCGAAGGCCTTCGACCTGTAGCAGGAACCGTTGTCGGTCATGACGCGGCTGACGGTGACGCCGAGGCTTGCATAGTAGGCCAGTGCCGCCTGGAGAAAGACGACGGCGCTCTCTTTTCTTTCGTCCGGCAGGATCTGCGAGAAGGCGATACGCGAGGCATCGTCGATGCAGACATGGACGAACTCCCAGCCGATGCCACGGCTGTTGGACTGGCCGGTGCGATCGCCGGTGATGCGATGGCCGACGCGGTCGAAACGGCCGAGTTTCTTGATATCGATGTGGATCATGTCGCCCGGCGCGTCGCGCTCGTAGCGCCGCACCGGCTCGGCAGGCGCAAGGTCCTTCAGCCGCGACAGGCCAGCGCGCTTCAGCACCCGGCTCACCGTCGCCGCCGAGACGGCGGCCACACTTGCGATGTGCTTGCCCGTCAGGCGCTGGCGCCGCAGGGCCACGATCCGGTCGGCCACGGCCTGGCCGGTCGCGTTCGGGCTGCATCTCGGCCGCGACGAGCGGTCGGCCATGCCGGCACGGCCTTCCGCCTTGTAGCGCTCCACCCATCGCTTCACGACCTTCGCCGTCACCGCGAATTGCAACGCCGCCTGGGCTTGGGAAAGGCCGCCTTCTATGACCGCAAGCGCCATCTCCTCTCGACGCAGCGGCGTGAGACGGGCATTCTTATGGATGTTCATTCGGACCCTCCGGCGAATCTGAAGCGTGGTAACTCCAGTCTCCTCGGTCAGGTCCGAATGGACAACCTTCTGAAAGCCCACA
>NZ_JBZEGV010000154.1:0-1042 GCF_058312955.1 Mesorhizobium sp. LEGMi-168a | reverse complement strand
GATGTTGATGAAGGCTTCGACCGGCGTTCCGGGATAAAGCTGGTCGGCCTTCACGCCGGGCGGTAGGGTCTCGGCGATCTTCAGCTTGGCGCGGAAATAGGGTTCATGCGTCGCCTGGTCGATGAGCCGGTCTGCGGAGATCTGCGTCACCCTGGCTGAGACCTCGGGCGTCAGTCTGGCGGCCGCGTTGGCGGCAGTCGAACAACAGTCGGCGCGGCGCACCAAATAAATCCTCTGTCCGTGTCGAATTGAGCCTCTCCTGCCCGACATCACCGTGAACGCGAATGGTCGCGTTCAAATCGAGGAAGGAGGTCCTCATGTGTCCCTTGTGCATTTCCACGGCCGCAACGATTGCGATCGGCGCGGCTTCCGCTGGCGGAGTAGCCGCGTTTATCGCCAGGCATCGTGCTGGCAATGCCGTCAGCAGAATCATCCAAAATTTACAAAACACGGGAGGTCAAGATGAACTATCCGCAAATCGTCTCGCGCGCTGAGTGGCTTGTCGCCCGCAAGAAGTTGCTCGCGAAGGAAAAGGAGGCCACCCGGCAGCGCGATGCGCTCAGCGCCGATCGCCGCAAGCTGCCGATGGTCAAGATCGAGCAGAACTACATCTTCGAAGGACTGAACGGGCCGGTGAGCCTGCGCGATCTGTTCGAGCACCGGCACCAGCTTATCATCTATCATTTCATGTTCGACCCGGGCTGGGACGAGGGATGCAGGAGCTGCTCGCACCTGATGGACAGCGTCGCCGGCACGGTCGTTCACATGGCCGACCGCGACACCTCGTTCGCGGCGATCTCGCTGGCGCCGATTGCCAAGATCGAAGCGTTCAAGAAGCGCATGGGTTGGACATTTCCGTGGCTCTCGTCGTTCGGCACCGATTTCAACAAGGATTTCCAGGTCAGCATCGATGCCGAAAGCGGCACGGAGTATAATTACACGAGCGCGGCAGAGCTGCTGAAAGCCGGCAAGATCTGGTTTCCGAAGGGCGAAATGCCGGGCTTGAGCGTCTTCCTTACCGACGGAGACGGCATCTACCACA
>NZ_JBZEGV010000153.1:0-1043 GCF_058312955.1 Mesorhizobium sp. LEGMi-168a | reverse complement strand
GTCGCCCAACCAAGCTCGGACCGCGGCGATACTTCAGCGTGCCGTCGACTCGATCGATTGGTCGATCACACCATGTTCGGCGCCTTGCGAATAGCAGGAGCTGCAACTCGTCGCCCTCTCCACACCAGCGCAGTCAGCACGCTGGTTGACGACATGCTTCACGATGCTGCTTCTTCTTCCCCTACTGGCGGGGCATGGCGAAGTTCTGCGTAAGAATGGCCCTGCTCTCGCTGGATATGGAACTGAATGGTGCGCGACGCGATTACGCGCACCATCATCACCTTGCCCGAAGAACTCCATCGTTCGCTGACCTGGGATCTGGGAGCCGCATGGCTCAGCACGATCGCCTCAAGATCGACACGGGGCATCCAGGTCTACTTTTGCGATCCCGCAAAGCCCACGGCAGCGAGGCACCAATGAGAAGACCAATGGGCTACTGCGTTAGTCGCTTCGTCTGTCGACGCTCAGACAGCTAAAGCCGTCTCGACCAACTTCACCCAATAGCCAATGCCGTAAGGCAAGGCCTGGTCATTGAAATCAAAGGCTGGGTTATGACAGTCAGCGGTCAGCCCATTACCAAGCAGAATGTAGGCCCCCGGCCGCGCCTCAAGCATATAAGCGAAGTCTTCTGCGCCCAGACTTACCTTGACCGCATCGTTCACGGAGGCGGCCCCCACGAGGTCTTGAGCCGCCGTGATCGCCAGTCGGGTTTCTTCAGGATGATTAATGGTAGGCGGAACGGAACGAAGGTATTTGAATTCGACATCCGCACCAAATCCGCGCGCGATACCTTGGGTGACGGCCAACATTTCTCGTTCGGCAAAGTCCCTCAGACCAGGTGAAAGGGTCCTGACGGTTCCGGATATTGCAACTTGATCGGGAATGATGTTGTAAGCCTGTGCGGCACTTAACTTCGTAACCGAAATCACCAGTGATTCCAGAGGGTCTGTCTTACGCGAGACTAGGCACTGCACAGCAAGGATGATCTGTGCGGCAATAACAACTGGATCGATGGTACGGTCGGGCTCTGCCGCATGTCCGCC
>NZ_JBZEGV010000152.1:0-1048 GCF_058312955.1 Mesorhizobium sp. LEGMi-168a | reverse complement strand
GAAGTAAGCAGAAACCATCGGATCGAGCGTGTGTTCGACCAGCCGCGTGCTGTCACCGAAACGCTGCACCACGAGCGGCGCCTTCATATAGTCGATATGCACGACGACGGAGAGCGGCAGCACAGGCTCGAACGCATCCTTGGTGATCAACGAAACTTCAGACAGGTTTTCGTCCAGCCTGTGTTCGCCAAACTGCTCCTTCGTCCATTTAAGCACGAAGTTGGTGGTCGGCACGGTGATGATATTGCCAGCATAGGTATTGAACGCATACTTGCCCGGCAGTAGCGGCGTTGACCAGACACCGCGTGCGCCGATTTCGACCAGCTCGCCGTGACGGTA
Source organism: Mesorhizobium sp. LEGMi-168a (assembly GCF_058312955.1). NCBI lineage: Bacteria > Pseudomonadati > Pseudomonadota > Alphaproteobacteria > Hyphomicrobiales > Phyllobacteriaceae > Mesorhizobium > Mesorhizobium sp. LEGMi-168a. The sequence continues at coordinate 709 of NZ_JBZEGV010000152.1, read as the reverse complement.
TGCCTGCCCGGATATATCCGTGCCGTGGCGACCGTTATAGGAGACGACGACACCCACTGTGCCAACGTCAATGATCGTCTTCTCGACCAGTTCGACGGTCGCGAAAATGCGATTGAGGAAGTAGCTACCGTCGGCAAGCACTTGCAACTGCCGGCCACGGTAACCACCAGCGTTGAGAAACTTCTCCGGGTCCTGAAAATTGTTGTGGAAGTTCGGGTCGTTCGGATCGTTGGCCACGGTCGGTGCGATGATCTCGCCGTCCGGTAGGGTCGGACCGTCATGGATGGTGACGATACCGATCATGTCCTCGGCATTATGGATGACGACTGGCTCAAAGCCGCCCCGCTCCGAGATCATGCTGGACATATTGGTAAAGAGGTTTTGTTCAGACGAGCTTAGATTAATGGCATAGATCGACTGGGCGGTGAGCACGATGAATTGGGCGAGATTGATGGCATAGGTGCCTTCACGCAATATCTTGCGTTGCGGTCCTTTCTGTCCGCCTTTTTCGAGACAGCCGCGCACATCCTGGAAATCATCGGCGTCTGTGTTGGAAGCAAGTGTCTGCGTCGGAGGCAGCGGCTTGCCATCACGGGCAAAGACATAGCCGATCTGACCCTGCGGGATGGTGACAAGATTGGCGCGATGCATCGAATACTGGAACGGCATGAAGAAATGCAGGCCGCCGCGCACGATTTCCGGCTGGTAG
>NZ_JBZEGV010000151.1:0-1048 GCF_058312955.1 Mesorhizobium sp. LEGMi-168a | reverse complement strand
GCCCAACCGCCCGCCGAAGAGCATGGGCCTGTTCGGACCGGTCGAGCGGCTGCCTGAGTTCCCCGACCATGTCGACCTGATCGAGGTGGCGGACGAAGAACACCCGTTCCGTCTGACGACCTCGCCGGCGCGCAATTTTTTGAACTCCACCTTTGCCGAGACGCCGGTGTCGAAGGCTAAGGAAGGCCGACCGGAACTGCTCTTGCACCCTGAGGATGCCGCGGCGCTCGGCATCAAGGATGGCGGCCGTGTCGAGGTCGGCAACCGGCGCGGCGACCTCGTGCTGCACGCCAAGCTCTTCGACGGCGTGAAGCGCGGCGTCGTGGTGGCCGAAGGCATCTGGCCGAACAGCGCGCATGAGCGCGGCGAGGGCATCAATGTGCTGACCGGCGCCGACGCGCCGGCGCCCTATGGCGGCGCCGCGTTCCACGACAACAAGGTGTGGCTCAGGGCGCTCTGAATATTTGGCGCTGACTACTTCGAGGCCTGTGCGTCCAGCGTCTTGATCTCCTCCGCCGCCGCCTTACGGGCCGCGGCATCGACGCCGGATGTGCCCTTGTCCTTGGCGAAGGCGACAAGGGCGGCGCGCGTTTGCTCGTCGCATCCGTCCTCGCCCACCCCGTTGACACCGGCTTTCCGGGCCGCGGCGAGCACGGAATCGCAAGCGTCGGGCGCGAAGGCGAACTGCCCCATGATGGCGCCGAGCGTCAGCGGATCCTGCAGGCGCGGATCGTCGCGGATCGCCTGTAGGGTGGCACCGCCCACCGCGCGCGACTTCCGGTCCTTCGCGATCTGCGTCAGGTCGAAGATGAACTCGAATTCCGGCTTGTCGACGCCGTCGGGCTTCGACACCAGGATGTCCAGCGCATAACGTGTGACTTCGTCAGGTGTGACGACCGCGCGCACGGCCTTTGCCTGATGGTAGTTGCGCACCAGCGCCCAGCGCGAGGGGAGGTCGCCGTAGCGGGCGAGCATGTCGAGCTGCTTGATGGCGGCAAGCTTCTGCTTCTCGGTCTTGGCGGCCTGCGCCTGGGTGAAGACCTTGTTG
>NZ_JBZEGV010000150.1:0-1049 GCF_058312955.1 Mesorhizobium sp. LEGMi-168a | reverse complement strand
ATGGCAGGCTCACTTCTGTCGACGACAATATTCTGACGGTGACCGGCGACATACCGATGCCCGTCGGCAACATGAAACGGCGCATGACTGTGGTGCGATTGCGCGACCAGCGGCTCATTATCTTCAGCGCCATCGCGCTTGACGACGAACAGATGCGCGCGATCGAGGCCTTCGGCCAGCCGGCCTTCCTGGTCGTCCCTAGTGGTCATCACCGGCTCGATGCAAAGCCGTGGAAGACCCGCTATCCTTCGCTTCAGGTGATTGCACCGCCGGGCGCGCTTAACAGTGTGGAGAAGGCGGTACATGTCGATGCGACACGTGGCGACTTTGGCGATCCCGACGTCAAGCTCGTCACCGTCCCCGGAACCCGTGATGGCGAAGCGGCGCTGCAAGTTGACGGACCAAACGGCACGACGCTCATTCTCAATGATGTCGTCGGCAACATCCGCGACGCGTCCGGCTTTGCCGGCTGGGCATTGCGCATGATGGGATTTGCCGGTGGTGAGCCGCATATACCCTGGCCGGTCAAGCTGACGCTGGTCGGCGATAAGGCGGCACTCGCAGCCCAATTGAGACGATGGGCGGAACAGCCGGCGCTCAAGCGCATCCTTGTCTCGCATGGCTCCGTCATCGCCGATGATCCAAAGGGGGCGCTGCGCAAGCTGGCGACGTCGCTCGGATGAAGCATGGAGGCCGTTAGCCAACCTCCCCTCACAGCCAGGCCCCGAACAACCCGCTTCAAACCCGGCGAGCGCAGCGCTACGGTCCGTCCCATGGGTCCTTCCGTCAGCCCGACCATCGCCGCCCGCCGCGACCAGATGTTTCCCGTCCTGACCGATGCGGACATCGAGCGCATGCGCCGGTTCGGCGAGGCGAGGGCCTATGCGGCCGGCGAGCATATCGTCACGGCCGGCACGGTCTCGCCCGGGCTGATCGTCATCCTGTCGGGCAAGGTCGACATCACGCAGGCCGGCGGGCTTGGCCCGCGCGAGGCGATCATCAGCTATGGCGCCGGCAATTTCATCGGCGAGCTGGCGCAGCTTTCGAGC
>NZ_JBZEGV010000149.1:0-1050 GCF_058312955.1 Mesorhizobium sp. LEGMi-168a | reverse complement strand
CTCAACATCGGTCAGCTCAAGAAGCCGCCGATCCCTGTCGGCACTACGCCGACTGTTGTCGCCAATACGCAGAACGACGCGTCGCGGTCGGCCACGGCGGCGGAACCTCCGGCCGCGGCCGCCAACCCGGAAACCGATGTCGGGACCGAATTGACGGAAAGCGCAATCGGGCTTGACCGTCAGGAAAAGATCGATCTGCAGGAAAGGCTGCTGGCGATCGGTTACGAGCTGGACGGGGCCGACGGCGACTTCGGCATCAAGACGCGTCGCGCCATCGGCCAGTGGCAGGAGGAAAACAAGCTGCCGCCGACCACCTTTCTGACCTCGAAGCAATATGGACGCCTGAAAATCGACACCGACGACGCCCTGAAGAGCTACCGCGCCCAGCGAGCGTCGGAGGCGGAATCAAGGAAGCAGGAAAGCGCGACCCCGCAAAAGACACAGAAACCGCAGCCTGTCGTCCGCGCGAAGCCGAGGCGCGAACGGCAACGCGAAGCATCCAATCCAAGACCGGCGCCGAGATCAAAGGCGACGGGGCGGAAGTCCGGGTTCCGCACCTGCAGCGGCATCGACGGCACCTTTGAGGTTCCCGCGTCCCAGAGATGTCCCTTAAGCGGCTACGCGCATTATTGAAAAAGCGCGATATCGAACTCCACCGCTACAGGCGAGGTTAGGCCCCGGCTTCATGCGCCGCGAGCGCCTCCAAAAATATCGCGCCGAACTCGCTCAGCTTGGCAGCGCCGACGCCGTTCACCTCGGCGAAGGCATTGAGGTCGCGCGGGCGGCGCTCGGCCATGTCGATCAGCGTGCGGTCTGAGAAGACGACATAGGCCGGCACCTGCCGTTCCTTCGCCAGGCGCAGGCGCAGCGCCTTGAGCGCGGCGAGCAGCGCGGCGTCCAGATTGTCCGTGCCCGCCGCGGCGGCGTCCTGGGCCGAACGCGCCTTGTTGCGGAGCGAACGGTGGCGCGTCTCGACGCGGTACTCGAACGCAGTCTCGCCGCGGCCGAGCGCGCGGCCGCGTTGGGTAATGGCAAAGCCGCCATAGCCGT
>NZ_JBZEGV010000148.1:0-1063 GCF_058312955.1 Mesorhizobium sp. LEGMi-168a | reverse complement strand
CCAGACAAGAAGGCTCTGCTGTTCGGCTATTTCCCGGCTGAGAGCAAGGACGGCGATGTCACCACGCCGGGCACGACGGTCTTCTCATGCCTGTCGAGCGACATCATCGCCCATGAGATGTCGCATGCGCTGCTCGATGGGCTGCACCGGCATTTCGAGGAGGCTTCCAACCCGGACGTGCCGGCATTTCACGAGGCCTTCGCCGACATCGTCGCCCTGTTCCAGCATTTCACGCTCAGGGAACTGGTCAGTTTCGGGATCGCCAGAGGAGGGGGCAAGATTTCGGCCGAGACGCTGCTGTCCGGCATCGCCGCCCAGTTCGGCGAAGGCAGCGGCCGTGCCGGCCCGTTGCGCGACTACGTCAGGGATCCTTTCGACTACGACAAGACCTTCGAGCCGCATGATCGGGGCTCGATCCTTGTCTTTGCCGTCTATCAGGCGTTTCTGGCTATCGTCGACCGCCGCACAAGCGATCTGATAAAGCTGGCGACCGGCGGAACCGGCGTGCGGGCGGCCCCCCCCCGGCCACCCCGCCCGGGCGAACTCCGCCTCACGGATGAGGTGGCCAAGATCGCCGAGCAGATGCTGAGAATGTGTATTCGCGCCCTCGACTATTGCCCTGCGGTCGACATCACCTTCGGCGAGTATCTGCGGGCGCTGATAACGGCCGATATCGATGCTTTTCCCGATGACCCGCTCCACTATCGGCTGGCATTCATGGAATCCTTCCGCAAGCGCAAGCTTCTGCCGCGCGATGTGCGTACCGTGTCGGAAGAGACGCTTGCCTGGAACGCGCCGGACGAGCCGAAGCCGGGTTGGCTTAGCGCAGCCGTATCCAAGATAGATCTTGGCTGGAACCAGAAACTCAAGCGCGCGGACATCTTTACACTCAACGAGAGGAACCGCCGCACGTTGTGGCAGGCTATGCACCGGGCCTTTGCCGTAAATCCCGACGACTACAGGCAGTTCGGACTGCTGCCCGATCTGCCGCGCTACACCAAGGACGGCGCCGTGCAACACAAGGTAGCCAAGGGCGAAACGACTTTCGACATCCCCAGCGTGC
>NZ_JBZEGV010000147.1:0-1071 GCF_058312955.1 Mesorhizobium sp. LEGMi-168a | reverse complement strand
ATGATCTCTTGTCGTCATAGGATCACCAAGCGCCTGCCAGTTTTGGCGCTTGCGATGTGCCTGGGCGTTGTCGGCGCCCGCATACCGGAACTTGGGATCGCTAGAGCGCTCGCGGCCGAAAAGGCGGTTCCAGCGGAGAAGAACCCGCCCGGCGACATCCCCGACAGCCAGGTCTTCATCGACTATGCCTCCCCGCAAGGCTTCACCCTTAAGGTGCCGGAAGGATGGGCACGGTCCGACCGTGCCGACGGCGCAAGCTTCATCGACAAGCTCGATGGCGTCGTCGTCTCCGTAGCCAAGGCAGATGCTTTGCCGAGCGTCGACAGCGCCAGGACGGACTATGTTTCCAAGCTCGAGGCCACCGGCCGGGCCGTGCGGGTGACCGCGGTCAAGCAGGTCAAGCTGCCCGCCGGCCCCGCTATCCGCATCGTCTATACCTCCAACTCGGAGCCGAACGCGGTGACCAACAAGCAGGTGCGCCTGGAAAACGAGCGCTACCTCTATTTCAAGGACGGCCGGCTGGTGACCCTGGAACTTTACGCGCCCAAAGGTGCCGACAATGTCGATCAATGGCAGCTGATGTCCAATTCGTTCCAGTGGAAATGAAATGCACGCGCTGGAAGCGCATGAGCTCTACAGGTTCTTCCACATAGGCGACGACGAGACAGCCGCGCTGCGTGGCGTCAGTCTTCATGTGTCGGCGGGCGAGATGGTCGCCGTCGTCGGGCCCTCGGGCAGCGGCAAGTCGACACTATTGTCCTGCATCACCGGATTGGACGAACCGGACGCCGGTCATGTCGAGGTAGCGGGCAAACGACTGACCCGCCGCTCGGAGGCCGAGCGCTCCCGCATTCGTGCCGCCAGCTTCGGCATCCTCCTGCAATCGGGGAACCTGTTCGGGCATCTCAGCGTGGCGCAGAATCTTCGCCTGCGGATGCTGCTGGCTGGAAAGCGGAGCGAGAAGAGGATTGGCATGCTGCTGGACAGCGTGGACCTCCTGCACCGCGCCCGCGCGCTTCCAACGGAGCTTTCCGGCGGCGAGGCGGCGCGGGCCGGCCTTGCGGTGGCGCT
>NZ_JBZEGV010000146.1:0-1073 GCF_058312955.1 Mesorhizobium sp. LEGMi-168a | reverse complement strand
ACGGGAAAGCCGCTTCGGCCAGTGTCTCAGCTTCAAACTTGACCGGCTGCCACCCGCCATCGACCGATTGTCGCACGGCGCGCCGAACTCCTATATGCTTATCGGAAAGCATGGGAGGTTTCATGTCATACGCCGTCGCGACATGCCCTGACGACGTTGAGCGGCTGAAGACGCTGTTGCACAGCCTGGGCGAAGAGGGAAGCCGGATCATCAACGTGATCTGGCAGCCGGAACGAGACGTCCGGACAGAGGATGGCCAGTTCACGGAGCCGTCCGGCTACGTCATCGTTTTGGAGTATCCAAGCTAAATTTGAATATGACCCCGGCAATGGCCGATGGCGTGGCGGCAACGCGCTATGATCCATGGGAGACCTTTGCGAGAAAGATGGGTACCGTTGCGCCGTAACAGAAAGCGGCAAGCCTAGTGAGGGACAAATGCGGCATCAGCTGACTGGTAACGCCGGTCTGTACCACGTAGCGCGGGAACTATCGCGGCGCGGTTGGAATGTCATGCCCACTGTACGAAACGCGCGTGGCGCAGACCTATATGCCGCAAGCGACGATGAGAGCCGCGTCCTACCCATTCAGTCAAAAGCACTGTCGAAGAGAGCTCCTGTGCCGCTGGGTGGTTCGCTGGATACCCTTCGCTCGGATTGGTGGGTAGTAACGATCAATGCAAACACCGTAGCACCAACCTGCTATGTCCTCACGAAAGATGAAGTGAAAGCAGCTGCGCATCGCGGAATGAGTGAGACAGGCACGGTATCGTATTGGCTACAGCCAAAGTCCTATACGCTTCCTCAGTATCTAGAAGCATGGGACAGGCTAGGAAGCCCCGCCGCTCCCAGAGGCCTTCAAATTTCAAACTGAGACACTACCCGGCCTCGGTGTCAGTTCCCCGGTCTCTGTCGCGGCAGCGGAATGCCGATCGTTGGCGTGGGCGCGAAGGCGCTGGCCGCCGCGGGAAGCACAGCATCCCCGCTGGAGATCGTCTCCGCCGGCCCAGTCACTTCCGGCTCGGTCGGTTCCGGCTTGGCTGCCGCTACCGCTGCCGCCCCGCTATGATAGGTCAC
>NZ_JBZEGV010000145.1:0-1077 GCF_058312955.1 Mesorhizobium sp. LEGMi-168a | reverse complement strand
CACGCCACATCGACCTGCTCGGGCTGCCAACCGGCGCTCGTCTCCGTATCGGTTCAGAGGCGATCGTCGAACTCACCGGTTTACGCAATCCGTGCCACCAGATCGAAGATTTTCAACCCGGTTTGCTCAAACACATGGTTGAGCCGACACCGACTGGCCTAGTGCGTAAGGCCGGCGTTATGAGCATCGTTGTCCAGGGTGGTCAGGTTCGACCGGGCGACGCCATTGAAATCGAACTACCACCGCTGCCCCACCAGCCGCTTATCTATCGCGTGCCAGAGCTTGAAGTCTTGATTGCCTCAATTCGCCGCGAGGCAGAAGGCATTCACTCGCTGGAATTTCGAGCATCTGACAATAGCGCCCTGCCTTCCTTCACGGCCGGATCGCATATCGACTTGATGCTGCGTCCGGGACTGACACGCAGCTATTCGCTCTGCAATGATCCAAGTGAGCGAGATCGCTATGTTGTTGCCGTCAATAAGGATCCAGGGAGCCGCGGTGGCTCTGTATTCGTGCACGAACAACTGAGAGTCAGTGACCGTCTGCGCATCGGCCCACCACGTAACAACTTCCAGCTTGACGAAACCGCTGAGCACACAGTGCTGGTCGCCGGCGGCATCGGAATAACACCTCTGAAGGCGATGATCTCGCGGCTTAGCGCGCTCGGGCTGAGTTGGGAACTGTTCTACGCAACGAGATCTCGCTCCACCACGGCGTTCCTTGGGGAACTACAGCTCCTTGAGGAGTTCCACCCCGGCCGAATCCATTTCCATTTCGATGCCGAGTCAAAAGGAACGAGACTGGATATCAAAGGCATCGTGTCGGCTGCCCCCAACTCCTCCCATTTTTATTGCTGCGGCCCTCAGCCCATGATTGGGGCATTCGAGCAGGCGACAGCTGCGTTGCCGCGATCACAGGTACACGTCGAGCATTTCGCCGTCAAAGGCACTGTCGCCGTCGATGGTGGCTTCAAGGTTATACTCCATCGATCCCACCGGACGCTCGAGGTGCATCGAGGCACCACTATCCTGGATACGTTGCTCGCCGCCGACGTCAACGTTCCATATTCCTGCAAGG
>NZ_JBZEGV010000144.1:0-1080 GCF_058312955.1 Mesorhizobium sp. LEGMi-168a | reverse complement strand
GAAGCGCTCTCATATCCAACCGCGTAGGCCACCGTCGCCGCTTCTAAATGCTCGGTGATCATGCGTCGGCGTGCCTCGTGCAGGCGAATTTGCTTCTGATACTGCAGCGGGCTCAGTCCGGTAATCGCCTTGAACCGGCGATGGAACACCGACACGCTCATGCCGGCCACCGTGGCCATGGCCTCGATGGTCAGATGCTGCACGTAGTGTTCGCGAATCCATGCCATGGTCCGCCGGATATGTGACAAGCGGCTGCCGCTGCCGGCGATCTGTCGGAGCAGCGGCCCCTGTTGTCCCATGAGGAGCCGGAACATGAGTTCGTGCTCCCTATGACGAGCCATTACTGGGATTTCGCTGGGGCGGTCCAGAAGTTCCGCGAAGCGGTGCCAGGCTTCGACGAGTGCTGGCCCGGCGGGGCTGACGCCGAACCCTGTAGCCAACGGCGGCTCTGGCATGCCGCCCATCTCTAGGAGCAGCGCAGATATCACCGCCGGATCGATGTAGAGATTGAGCGCGACATAGGGCTGCTCGGGCGAGGCCTCGCTGATTTGCCCCATCGCGGCGAGTTCGGCTGCCACGACCATGCACTGGCCAGCGCCATACTGAAGCACCTGGTCGCCGATGAACACTTGCTTGGACCCTTGAAGCACGAAGCAAACTACCGGGTCGTAGACAAACCAGCCGGGCTCCGAGGGTCTGTCGAAGATGCTGACGCTGAGCCGTGGCATATTCGGATGCGGCTTTCCGGCATGACGCAGGGCGATGGCTTTGAGTTGGGGAAGTTCAGTCATCAGCCCATCTGCTCCCACTCGCCTGGAAAAGTCAATCAATCGGCAGGATCAGGCAAGAGTTCGGCAGAATCGAGTATCGTCCTGTCGGCATGCCAGCGCCACACTGGCGACGCAGCACACGAAAGGAGAGTCACGCTGCAGCAACGCAAGCTTGGCCGGTACGGCCTCACGGTCGGCGCCATCGGCTATGGCGCAATGGGCACCGCTATCGGTTACGGCCCCAGCGACGACCAGGAGTCGATTACGGGGATCCGTCGCGCCCATGAGCTCGGCGCCACCCACTTCGACA
>NZ_JBZEGV010000143.1:0-1082 GCF_058312955.1 Mesorhizobium sp. LEGMi-168a | reverse complement strand
GAGCATGATCTGACGATGCTCATGGTCACCCACCAGATGGGCTTCGCCAAGGAATTTTCCGATCGCGTCTGCTTCTTCTACCAGGGCAAGATCTGCGAGCAGGGACCGCCGAGCGAGCTGTGCGGGGCGCCCAAGAATGAGCGGACGCGGCAATTCCTGCACGCTGTCCTGGAGGCTGGATGACGCTTGACACGGATGCCTCGCCCGCGACCATGACCGCGTCGCCCGCGCGTCCGCTGTCGGCGCGAGAACGGTTCGAACGCATCTACCTGATCTTGCGCGACCGCATCTGTCTGCTCGACTATCCGCCGGGAAGCCGCCTCTCCGAGGAAGAGCTCGCCCAGGAATTCGAGATCAGCCGCACGCCGGTCCGCCGCGTCCTGGCGCGTCTTGAATCCGAAGGCCTGGTTCAGTCCGTCCACGGTGTCGGCACGATCGTCACCGACGTCGATATCGAGGAATTGCAGCAGGTCTATCATCTGCGTCTGGAACTGGCGCTTCTGGTCGGCAAGCTCTCGCCGATTCCGCGCACGGCCGCCGACCTCGATCGGATCCGGGCGCTGATCGCCCGCTGCGATTCCGACATGCTCAATCCGGATCAGCGGGCCTTCCTGCAGCTCAACATGGATTTCTTCACCGAGCTGTCGGGCATGACCGGCAACCAGCCGCTGCGCGAGATCAGCGAAAGGCTGTATTTCCAGGTGGCGCGCGTCGTCCTCAAGATGATGCCGCAACTGGGTCTTGTGGAAGAGTTCACCGCGTTCCGGCGCGAGATGGAGGAGGTCCTGGCCGCGGCCGAGATCGGCGACTGGGAATCCATCGGCCACATCAGGCGCGCCCACATCTCCATGAGCTTCCTGCGGATGATGCGGCATGCGGGCGAGGCTGGCGATTAGGATAAGGCACGGAGGTCTCGTCCGGAATGCCAGCGCTGGTGGACGCTCACGCTGATCTCGATCCCCGGAACGCAGCCATCATCGGCCCTGGCTGAAGTCGGCTTCATCGAGAGCATGGGCGAAGCCCGACGGATATCGACTATCCGCTGGGCGAGCCGCCCTTCAGTGGTGGGCGGACACGCTCTT
>NZ_JBZEGV010000142.1:0-1084 GCF_058312955.1 Mesorhizobium sp. LEGMi-168a | reverse complement strand
GATGCGAAGCTTCCAAGCTTCCTGGCTCGCGGGAAGACGACAGTGCGGTTGCCGTTCAAGAAGACGCGGCGATGGATGTGGGCGTGGATCGCTCGTGCCAGGACCTGACTTTCAACGTCTCGGCCATTGAGACATAATCTTCCACACTTTCTACCTATCTCGCCGAATTTGACCCGCCATATTCCGCGCGTCGCCTTCGCATGAACGCCAAAGCGCGTGCAACTCGCATCCCTGATGTAATGGCCGGCAAAGTGCCCGACCTTTGAAACGACTAGGGAAAGGCGGTTCACCTACCGCAAGGCCGCCTGGTAGCCCGTGGCGGTACGATGGCGAATGTTTGCAAACTCACTCTCTCTTCATTGTCGGGAACGTCGAGGAAGGAATTTATTTGACCGTACGCTACCGTAATTCGAGGACAGGTCAACGCACGTCCATATGCGTTATCGGTTTTTCCAACCCGGAGCGCTGATTGACATCGAAGCAGTGTTACCAACTGGGGATGAGCGCGCGCGCGGCCGAGTGATGGTCGCCCTCGCTGCCAGGTCAAGCCGACGCTGAGTGCGCCAGCACCAACTTACCAAACTGCTCGCCTCGCTCGAGCATAGCCATCGCTGCACCTGCCTTACCGAACGGAATTACGTCGCTTATGACGGGCCTTACGGTGCCGTCGAAAACCAACTTCATCACTGTTCGGTAGTCGTCGTAGTTTCCCATGGTGCTTCCTATCAAGCTGATCTGCTTACTAAAAATGTAGCGAAGGTCGATCTCGACTAAGGGACCACTGGTATTGCCGACGGTTACGATCCGGCCACCCTTCCTGACGACCCGAAGACTGTCGCGAATGGTAGCTGACCCGACATTGTCCACCACTATGTCAACACCCATCTTGTTGGTGATTTTATGGATCGTGGTGGCCCACTCACGATCTGTTCTGTAGTTGAGCACCAGCTCGGCTCCAAGCTGCTTTGCCATTTCCGCCTTCTCGGCCGTGCTTGTAGTCGCATAGACCTTGCAGCCTGCCAGTTTGGCGATCTGGATAGCGGCGGTGTTAACGCCACCGCCGGCTCCGAGGATCAGCACGCTT
>NZ_JBZEGV010000141.1:0-1090 GCF_058312955.1 Mesorhizobium sp. LEGMi-168a | reverse complement strand
CGTATCAGGATTGGCTGTTGTATCCACCAGATAGTATGTGTTGACACTACTGCTGTTGCCAGGGCCAGAAATCGTACCAGTAAGCGTCAGATTACCCGCTACCAGCACCCCGGTGTAACTTGCCACGCCAACTGACGTCAGCGGCGGCAGGGGCGTGGATGCGCCCGCACGTGCGGATAGCTCCCAGACGCCGCCAAGGGCGACTGCGCCAACAAGCGACCTGGACGCGCAGACATCTGCACCGACGGCACTACCCAGCGCCTCTATGAAGGCTTCGCCCGCATCCCCTGACGCCGTCTTGCAGCTCCAGAGCCGCAACTCGCCGTCTGCGGCAAGCGCTCTGCCGATTGCGGCGAAATCGTCAGCCGCTTCTTCCAGCGTCTGGGCTGACCACTCCCCCGCAGCGAAGCTAACCCGACCCGGCGCGCCATGCGCGATGACGTGGACCGCGTCCAGCCCTTCGTGCCCTGCGAGCGCCGCAGCGATCTGCGCCGCCGCCGGCCGGCGGCCATCGAGCACGACAGCTCGGACTTCCGGCCGCACGTTGCCGAGAACGGTTTCGAGGTCGGAGATTGAAGAATCCACAAAGAGAATTTCAAAGACGCGGGCCATGACTGGCGCCTGTTGGCTTCGAATCAACTCAACGCGTGGGCGCGCACCGGCTTGACCGGCCTGGGGTAAGGACGAGGAGATTGAGCGGTCATCTTCCGGATGGCCCGACGGCGCCGCTGGGGCCGCGAACGGCCGGCGTCTCTACGCGGAGGAAGCTGGAGGCCTGGAAATTCCCGCCATCTTCAAACGTCCCGATGGCAAGTGAGCCCGCCGTGCTTGGAACCTTGACGGTTATAGCGACAGCGTGACTTCGCTTGACGGCGGCGGGGAGAATGACCTGGCCGACGATCGCGTTCTTGGCGGCGTCCAGAATGAAATAGGTTATGTTTCCGGTCGCGTCGCCGATGGGCAAGACTCCCCTAACGGTGACATCCACTGCAGCAGACACAGTTGCGTAGATCATCATGCACTCCCCTATTACCGGCGGCTGAGCCGCGGCTTTTCCTGCTCGGAATTTCGATTTTCAACCACCGCAATG
>NZ_JBZEGV010000140.1:0-1094 GCF_058312955.1 Mesorhizobium sp. LEGMi-168a | reverse complement strand
TGGCTTTGTCGCCGCCTACGGAGGCCAGGAAGCGCCTTAGAAGCTCTTCGTCATCCTCCGGGCCGCGCCAACGCGGATCGCGCTCGGCGGCTTCCTGTGACGCATCCGTCTCGCCGGCTGGACGTACCGGGATCAAACAAGCAAGAACGTTCGTCCAATCGATATCGAGATTGCCTTGGATGCCGCCCGATCCGAACGCAACAAACCGGCCGGTCCTGTAGCACTCCAGCCAACCCGCCCATTTGTTGCGGAAATTGGCGAGCGCGGCTTTGTCGCAACGGCCGAATATATGAACGCCTTGGCCGCTCTGACTAATTTCCCAAGCGCTGCCGCTAAATTGCTGGCAAATCCCTTGCGCTTCGGCGGTAAACTCGCCGGTCGTGTCGTCTCTACACCCGTCCAAATCCATTAGAAAATAGCTATCTTGATCGGTAAACACCCAACCAAGGCCGGCATATTGACCGGACGCGAGCGCTGCAATTGCCGTCGAGTAATCCGACCATGTGATTGCATCGGTCGGACTGGCGCGTTGCCCGGTTTTAGCGTCGTACGGCACCTTGGCGGGTTTGAGAATGCCCGGTTTATTTTCGAGCCGCCAAACGACCCATTGCGGGCGGCTTGTAAAACCATCGGGAAATGAAGGCGTGTTTAGTCGTTCGCCGGACATGCCGACGGCGGTCAGGGCATTCATGGGGAATGTCGTTTCGAGCTGTGGTTGGCGGTGAAGTCGCTCGCCAGAGCGGCCGGTGTATGCGTGACCGGCGAAACCCAAGTGATCGGCGGGAATTCGGGAGAGGAATCGGTATTGCTACCGCTGGCGATCCTCTCCCGATGTTCCGGACGAACCACAGAGAATGCGCATGTCGCACAAGATCAACATGAAGTGATTTGGGCTACAGCGTAAAGTCTCGATGCACTATATTGACATTCGTGTCAATGGTTATCTGTGGAAAACTCTATTATCGGAAAATAGTTGGCAGAATTAATTGTCGGTTACTTGTTTACGAATTTTCTTTTCAGCATCGGATTGAGCGTAAACGGACATAAATTCCGCCGCTTTCTCCCGTGCGGTTTGGGCAAGTTGCGGATCGGCA
>NZ_JBZEGV010000139.1:0-1096 GCF_058312955.1 Mesorhizobium sp. LEGMi-168a | reverse complement strand
AGGGTCGGCCCGCGTCAAGAAGGTCGCTCCAGAGCCTTTGGCAATCGGTCGCGTTGCCCTGCGTGTAGACCTCATAACCGATCTCTCCGGTCCATCCCGTGCGCGACACGTAAAGTGTCTGGCCGCCGATGTCGAAGAACCCGGAATGGAAATACTTGAAGTCGTCGCCGATCGCACCCGAGGTCGCTGCACACATCACATCGGGCGATGTCGGCCCCTGAATCTGGAGAACCCGCGAATGCGGATCGCTGATCGCGATGTCAAAATCTCCGCTATGGGCACTCAGCCAGGGCTCCAGCGCGCCATCGGGCTGGACGACCCAAAACCTGTCTTCGGACAGGCGAAAGAGGACGCCGTCCATGTAGATGCCGCCCTGCGGCGTGCAGGCGATGACGTAGCGGCCCCGACCCTCCTTCACGTTTGCGACATGGCGGGCGAAGATCCGCTCCAGGAACCGCACCGCATCCTTCCCGCGGATTTCGACGGGCCGTTCGGGAACGTCATAGAGCGCGCATTTCTGGCGCAGCAGCCAGTACTTTTCGGTCTCGTCATCGCCGGTGTCGATGGGGTAGGTGCGCCCGGCATAGACGCCCATCACCATATCGGGTTGCTCCCAGCAGGTCTGGAAAGGCGATTTTTCAAAGCGGTTTGCTCTGATGCGAATTGTGTCGCTTGCACCTGAATGAATCAAACTGCTCACTGTCGACAACCTTCCCTCCGTCTGGCGAATACCGCTCTAGGGTCACCGCGCGACACCGCATTCTAGATTATTCAAGCGGGATGAAAATCAACGTCATCTGCCTGTAGCCGATACCTTCTCTAAACCACGAAGCGACCGCGCTCGCCGCATGTCGAGATACCTTTGAGCGCGTGGTTTTTCTCGACGTTAAGCGAAGGATGTATGGATCACATATTGCATCAAGCCCGCACTAAGCTTCGAGAGGCTAAGGGAAGCGGAACGCCCTGGCTTTAGCGCAAATGCCCCAGCCGCGAGACCTTGCCTCGCGTCTGGTGTATCCTGCGCGGCCACCAATGTGCTCCGGGCTCGCAATTCAAACCCCAGTCGAACCGCTTCATGAAGACGTGGCGCAATCCT
>NZ_JBZEGV010000138.1:0-1097 GCF_058312955.1 Mesorhizobium sp. LEGMi-168a | reverse complement strand
GCTGCCTTGGCCATGCCGCGCTTACACCGAGACGTCCGCGATGGCCGCCTTGGCCATGGCAAGCTGCGCCGGCGCGACCGAAAGATCGCGCAGGCCGGCCCCGAGCAGCGCCGGAATGGCGGCCGGATCGCCGCCCGCATCGCCGCAAAGGCTGACCGGAATCCCTTTCTCCTGTCCAAAGGCGGCGACCGAAGCGATCAGCCGCAGGACGGCCGGGTGACGGACCGAATTGAGATGCGCGACTGCCGTATTGTCGCGTGCTGCCGCCATTACATATTGCGTCAGATCGTTGGAGCCGATCGAGAAAAAGGCGACGCCGGCGAAGGCTTCCGGCGCGATGGCGACAGACGGCACCTCGACCATGATGCCGAGCGGCGGCGGCTTGTGCGCAACACCGCGCGCGGCAAGCGCCGTCTGCTCTTCGGCGAACAGCGCGGCGGCTTCGGCATACTCTTCGGCGGTGGCGATCATCGGAAACATCACCTTCAGATTGCCGTGTACCGCGGCGCGCAGCAATGCCCGGATTTGCACCCGGAAGATGTCGCGCCGCGCCAGCGATAGCCTTATGCCGCGCAGGCCGAGGAAGGGATTGGTCTCCTCGACGGTGAACCCGGGAACCGGCTTGTCGCCGCCGGCATCGACGGTGCGGATGGTCACCGGTTTTTCTCCGGCCCACTCCAGCACCTTGCGATAGGCTTGGTACTGCGTTTCCTCGTCCGGCAGCGTCCTGCCGAACAGGAACTCGGTCCGCATCAGGCCGACACCGTCGCAGGTATCGATGTCGATGCCGTCGACATCGGAAGGATAGGCAATGTTCACCTGCACCCGCACGGCAGTGCCGGCCTTGGTCATCGCCGGTTGGGCGAGAAAGGTCTGCGCCTTGCCCTGGCGCGCTGCGAAGGAGGAGAAGGACTGCCGGAAGGTTTCGAGTTCCGCCGTCGAGCAGCGCAACCCCCGCCGGTTTAGCCGCCAAGGCGCCAAGCCCCACCACCATCGGCACTCCGCGCGAGCGCGCCAGCATGGCGACATGGCTGGCCGAGCTGCCGGCCTTGAGCGCAATGCCGCCGCCGCTGCTCCAGTCGGTTTCGAGGAAGCGC
>NZ_JBZEGV010000137.1:0-1098 GCF_058312955.1 Mesorhizobium sp. LEGMi-168a | reverse complement strand
CAACCGAGAGGTCCTGTTTGGCGTGATAAGCAGAAGCCTACCACCCGGAACGAGAACCCGGAAGGCCTCACGGAGATATCGTTCCTGATCGGCTACGTGCTCGAGCACCTGAAACGACGTAACTACATCGAAGGATCGGTCGGCGAATGGTATCGGGCCGGTGCTTGAAATCTTGCCGAAACGAACATTGCTAGCTGAATAACGCCGGCTTGCATATTCAATCGCCTCCGCGGCAACATCGACGGCCTCCACGCTTTTCGCTGTATTTGACATCATGTGGGAGCCAAAGCCGCTCCCGCATCCGAAATCCAGCACGCGCTTTCCTTCAATGAAGGACGCTGCCCAGTCGTAGGAAGCCACGTGCATTAGGTAAATCACGTAGTCCTGAATTGACGACATATAGCCGTCGGTGACCACTCGTTCTCCCGTGCGCTCCAATACCATGCGAGGCGTCCAGTGTTTTGTAACCCACCGAAGAAAACGCTCCCGCGAGACGGCCCAAAGAACGTGCCGCGAGAGTCTCCCGCCACCGAAGCGGCCCAGAATGCCGAGCCGCTTCCGGCGAGACCGAGTGGTCGTAGTCGACCAATATCCGAGTGGCAAGCAGAATTCATGTACCGGCGCTCCGGGCGGGGTGCAGGTAATCAAGGGCGATCTGCACCCCCAAGTGTTTGATCCGCCGAAAAGTAGCCGAGTTCGAAAGCGGTCTCCTCGGTCACATACGAGTTCATCAGTTGCGGTCGATGATACTATCGTCATCGCCTACTAACGGAATAATGCTTTTATTAATCATCTAGCCGCGCTATGCCCGTCTTGCATGAGGAATTGACTTGGGAGTTCCAATTGGACAGGCCTCGTCGTGGCAACTGCCTTTTGTGTGGCGGGTCCGGAGCGTCCGCGCCTAGCTTGCGGCGCTCCTGTGTGGACGGGCGGTTATCATGATCGCAGATGGTCGTGGCGGCGCTGCGTTGGGGCGAACTATCGCGGCGACCGTGCTCGCGGATGGCGTTCGGTTGGGTACGCGCCCTACCACTCTCTACCAAAAGCGCTGGTTAGTCTTCGGCACATACGACGTCTATAGCCACCCACGAGTCGCAG
>NZ_JBZEGV010000136.1:0-1114 GCF_058312955.1 Mesorhizobium sp. LEGMi-168a | reverse complement strand
TTGAACCTGCTCGTGACGCTCGGGATGCGCGGCCATGAAGGCGACCAGCTCTTCAGACATCCACCCCCAACGGCCGCAGAAAACCAAGGTTGGAAGTCGGTCGCCTAGAAGAGGCTGCAACCGATGCCATACTTTGAGGAGGAGGATATGGTTCTTTCTGATCTCGATGGTGGAGCAGTAAAGGACGAACTTCCTCCCATCGATCTGCCTTTCACCAGGCATATTCCGATCCGCGACGGCTTCCTTGAGGAACGCGCCTGGCGATGCAACCGCGACCAGCGGAACCCGGCCGGGATTGGACGCCGTTGCGTGACACTTCACCCTATCGGCGGTGTATTTCGACACACAGACGAGCAGGTCTGAATTTTCCATCTGCCACGCCGTGTTGCGGACAAAGCCGCGGGCATGGTGAGGACCGACGAATTGCGGATAGTCGATCGGAATGAGGTCGTGCATTATCGTGAAAATGTTGCACTGCATGCGTCCCGCGAGCTGCTTCGACGCAAGTTCGTGGACGCTCGCGCTGGAGAGAAAGCAAATGGCGCCTGTGTCTTTCAGCGGGTCTTTTGCAACCGTCCCCCGTCGAGACATGCCTGGCTTGACGAGCTTGAAAAGGCGGATGACCGTCTTGGACAGCTGAAACTTGAGCCCGCGCCTCTTCTCGCTGCCCGAGACGAATATCGCTGCCACGCGATCAAACTCGCGGCCGAAGGAAAACGGCGCGGCACGCATGATCGACAGCACTTTCCACAGGCGGGCGAGATACGCGCTCCTTTCGCCGTCGACGGGTTGCGGCAGCTCGCCATCGACCAGCCGCCGCAGGTAGCGAAGTTCCGTGTCACCCAGCACCTGACCACGCCCGCGCGCGTCCACAACGAAGAAACCGACAGGCGACGCCTTCCATTGAAGCGCCTGGCGAACAAGCGCCGTCTCTACCCGCGGTATGCCTACAGGTGGATGAGGTCCCCAACGGAAAGGCAGGGTAGCGTCGATATATAGTTTCTTCAACGGATTACCTTCATCGTTGCTCTAGCGCTATCAAGATAATTCAATAGCCAAATAGCACCACCTAGGACTAACCTCGTAAATATTACGGGAAAGTCATAGCCAGAAC
>NZ_JBZEGV010000135.1:0-1116 GCF_058312955.1 Mesorhizobium sp. LEGMi-168a | reverse complement strand
GCGCGGCCCGGCCGGTTCACGAATGCGGCTCAAGTACGATTGGGTGCGATGACTCGCCATAAGTTGCCGTCACCGGTCATCCGCCCGGCAATTCCAGACTGCCCTTTATGCGACTTTCGAAGCACAAAGGGCGAACGCCAAGGCCTGATAGCTAAAGTTCCGCTGTGTGCGTACGCAGCAGCCCGGCTAGTTTTACGAGCCCTTGCTCCTTGAGAAGATTAAGAAAGTCCTGCACCGAGGCTTCTGATCTCGTCAAATTGCGACGGGCGTGGGCAAGCGATCCGACGACGAGTTCGGGAGCCTCTTCATAGATCCTGACAAGAAACGCGTCTGGTGGTTCGCGAACCAACCCATATTTCTTGAGATCCTTCACAGGGAAGTCTCGAAGGTTCCAAGTCAGGATGTGGGAGGCGTTGGCCTCAATCGCAGCCGCCACGACGTGCCTGTCATCGGGATCGGGAAGAGCGATGCCGTCAATATGACGATGATAGTTCCCGACCAACGCTTCTGGCAGGGCCTGGTCCATTAAATGCCGCGTGACCTGAAGCCGCTCGATCGAAAGCGTCGGCGCATTCATGATGAGGTTTCGCATCCACTCGTCATGAATGTCATCTGTCCAGCGCGCATCATAAAGCCTGTCCACTGAAGCTTGGATGAGAATGTTGCGCTGATGAAAGGGATAGAGGACGCAAGCGTCACAAACGGCGGTTACAGGTTTAAACGCCATAACGGACGTGCAAATCCCCTGCGTCGTCAGCAAGCGCTCCCATAGCCGCACGCTGCGCGTCCAGGCTGGCTTTCAGCGCCAATACATCCTTTAGCAAGGCCCGGCGGTGCTTGCCGACATACCGGAAGGGTAAATCACCACGATCCATCCGCAGCACAACAAGCGGCCGGGAGACACCGAGGATCGGGGAGATCTCTGTCGGGCTGAGCTCCTGGTCTTCCGCCAACACAGCAACCCGATCACCGCTTAGTAAGCGGTCGATCAGCGTCTCGACAGCATCAACAGCAATTTGCGGAAGAGCTATCGTCTGCTCTTTGCCGTCACTGCGGCGCACATGCAGCTCCATTCGGTCGCCCGCGGCTAACCTGGGCAATGATTTCACTCTCTTG
>NZ_JBZEGV010000134.1:0-1119 GCF_058312955.1 Mesorhizobium sp. LEGMi-168a | reverse complement strand
CGGGTCCGCCAGGGCCAGCATCCTCGTACATGGATTTCTCGCTGACATCACAGGGCTTCCCTGTGAGGTGAGGATGGCGAGGGACGGCAACCGGATCGATTCCGACCCTCACCGAAATGCTCGCCATCCCGGCCGGGATCAGCCAGCTACTGGCGTGTTGAGAAGCTGCTGCTCCCAAAGATACGCGATGCCGCTGCCGCCGAAGTGCTGGATGAGAATCTCGGTCAGCTCCTCGACATGCTCGGTGCGCGCCCAATCGCGTTGCCATTCGCCAGCGAGCGCCATCACGGTCATCACGTTCGCGCCGGCCGCGATCATTCGCTGGATGGCAACTTCGTGAGACTCCTTCGAAATCCCGCCCGACGCGTCGGTGATCACGGTCACGTCCCAGCCTTCGCCGGCGGCCTGGATCACAGGCATTGCGACGCAGACCTCGGTCCACAGGCCGGCGATGATCAGCTGCTTGCGGCCGGTCGCCTTGACGACGTTCACCACATTCTCGTCCTGCCAGGTGTTCACCCAGGTGCGATCGATGACTTCCTGGTCCGGAAATACGTCGGTGATCTGCTTAAAGAGAAGTCCACCGCGCGCCGCGATCACGCTGGTGAGAATGGTCGGAACATTGAAGGCTTTTGCTAGCTTCGCCAGCGCGGTCGTGTTGTTGACCACCATGTGCGGATCGTGGCTGTTCAGATTCGCGAGCTGATAGGGCTGATGGTCGATCAGAACGAGAACCGAATCTTCGGGACGAAGAAGCGAATCGAGGCCGTTACGAGGGGTAATCAAGACTTCCTTTCTCTGCCGCTATGGACGGCGATGGGTTCACGGGAGACATGCGCCAGCGGGCGACGTTGCCTGGGCGCAATTTGCTGTTCCCTTTGGTGGTGGGGTAGTGCCATGGTCTGGCAAGCTGTGTCGCGAAATAAGGAACGCGGGAATGGACATCGAAGACTTGCAGACATTCGTCGCAGTGGCCGATGCCGGGGGCGTATCGGCCGCCGCGCGCCGGCTCGGCGTCTCCAAGTCAATCGTCAGCCGGCGGCTCTTTCGGATTGAAGCGGAGCTTGGCGTCCAGCGTCGTGCACGAACGACCCGCGGCGCCGCACGCACGGAAGCGGG
>NZ_JBZEGV010000133.1:0-1132 GCF_058312955.1 Mesorhizobium sp. LEGMi-168a | reverse complement strand
AAGCGATCAAACGGTCCCGAAGCCTCTGCTGGGCGGCGGGGTCGTGCCGCTCCTTGTCGTAGAGAAAAAGCTGCTCGATGGACTCGATCACCATGTTGATCTCGAGCGGTCTCGGTTTGCGCCCAGCCATCCGTCGCGCGGTTTCCATAGGTTCTCCGACCAGCTGCGGCTTGGTCTCCAGGGCGTCCCAGGTGGTCAATAACGCGAAGAGGAAGCTGGGCGGCGTGCTCCCTCGTGCGACCATTTCTTCGAGCTTTGGCAGGAGGACGCGAGCATTGCGCCAAAGATCTAGACCTTCCCCACGGGAGGCTTCGACGAGATAAGTGTCCAGCATATGTTCCAGCTCGACGCCGCGCTCGTTCGTGCACCAACTTCCGTCGAGGGAGGCGTGGACCACGTCGTGCAGGCGGACGGCCCTGTTGCGATCCGGGGCCGTGAGGCTGTTCCCCTTCAACTTTCGGATGCCCAGCGGCTTGATCGCGAAACTGAGGAAATCCTCGTCACAAACAGGCAAGCCCGACCAAGCGAACACCGACAATTCCCGTGTCAACGATGGTCGCAACCGCTCGAGCAGGACGTCGGTCAATCGCCGGCCGCCGGCTTCCATCTCGCCGATGGCCTCGCAGTCTTCGAGGATGTCGTCCCACGTCGCTCCCTCGTTCACTGCGGCCAGGATGAGGGAAAGCGTCAGCGGATGTCCTTTCACCGTTCCCCAGATCGTGTCGAACACCGCCTGCGGGCACTTAACCGTGGTAAGCCCCAGGAGCGCCCAGGACTGGATTCGATCCAGCGTGGGTAGGTCGAACGTACGCGCGTCGGTCGAGCGTCGGGTCAGCAGGACGTGGGTGCCCTCGCCGCAGATCCTCTCCAAGGCCGTCATGTCCAGATTTGCTGGAGCATCGTCGATCACCAGCAAGCAGCGCAACGTCTGCATCAATCCCACGATGTTGCGGCTTTCGCCTGCGCGCAGCAGTGGGACCGCTTGCAGATCATCCACTCGACGGATTTCGTCGCCGTCCAGCCAGATGCGGACGTCGTATTCGTCCTGATGTTGATGGGCGAAAGCCTGGGCGGTCGCGGTCTTCCCTAGACCGCCCACTCCGCCGATGGCCAAAACGGGTATTTGTTCCAG
>NZ_JBZEGV010000132.1:0-1135 GCF_058312955.1 Mesorhizobium sp. LEGMi-168a | reverse complement strand
GGACCTCTGGATGATCGGAGGTCGGCATGGTGTTTCTGGATGTATTTGGCGAGGTTCCGGACCCGCGGGACTTGACCGCGCAGCATCCGTTGCCGGAGCTTTTGTTCGTGGCCTTTGCGGCGGTGCTTTGCGGGGCGACGCACTGCACGGAAATGGCGTTGTTTGCCGAGAACCGGCTCGATCTGTTGCGGCAATTCATCCCGCTCGAGCGTGGCGCACCCAGCCACGACACCTTCAGCCGGGTGCTGGCGGCAGTCGATCCCGTCGCCCTCAACGATGCCTTCATGCGCTTCATGGCCGCGTTCGGCGCGCAGGCGCGCATCGATGCGCCGAAAGGCCAGGTCGCCATCGACGGCAAGAGCCTCAGGCGCGCCTACGCCAAGGGCCGCTCGCATATGCCGCCGCTGGTGGTCACCGTCTTTGGCTGCGACACCTTCATGAGCCTGGCCCAGACCGTGGCGCAGGAGGGCGGCGAGGTGCAGGCGGCGATTGCGGCGCTCGAACTGTTGTCGCTCAAGGGGTTGACCGTTACCGCCGACGCCTTGCACTGCCATCGCCGCATGACCAAGGCCGTGCGCGAGGGCGGCGGCCACTACGTGATCGCCATCAAAGGCAACCAGTCCAAATTGGCCAGCCAAGCCAACGCCGCACTCGACACGGCGGCGGCGCGCAAGGCAACCAGGTTCCATCAGACCGAGCAGGACGCGCATGGTCGTCACGAGGTGCGGCGCGCCTTCGTCATTCCCTTCGCGCAGACGCCAGGCAAGAACGCGCTCGTCGACCTTTGCGCCATCGGCCGTGTCGAAAGCTGGCGCACCGTCAATGGCAAGACCACGCACAAGGTCCGATGCTATGCGCTGTCGCGCAAGATGCCGGCCCAGGAGCTGCTCGCCACAGTACGCCGCCACTGGAGCATCGAGAATGACCTGCATTGGCAACTCGATGTCCTGCTCGGCGAAGATCAAATCAGGGGCCGCAAGAACAACACGGCCGCCAATCACGCCATACTTCGGCGCCTCACGCTCAATGTTCTCAGAGCCGACCCCGAAAACATCCCGCTCAGCCACAAACGACTCAAAGCACGATGGGCCGATCAAGACCTACTCCGCCTCTTCACTCATATGCGATAGCCCTA
>NZ_JBZEGV010000131.1:0-1139 GCF_058312955.1 Mesorhizobium sp. LEGMi-168a | reverse complement strand
TTGGTGGCACAGAAGCCGAATTGCTTCGCGACACGGCCACGATTCTCCTGCCGGCTTCTCGCGACGCCATTGCCGGTGCGTTGCGAAGCCTTCGGCTGTTTCCTATGTTTTGCGGTTGGCGTGGCCGACCAAAGGGTGATATGGAGGCGGCGGTCGATGCCATCCAGAAGTTTGCCCAATTCGCTACAATAAATGAAAAGCGCTTTATCGAAGCTGAGATAAATCCGTTGATTGTGCGCTTTGAAGGGCATGGGGTGGTCGCTGGCGATGCGGTGATGCGACTTACTCAGACTGCATGAGGCGACACTCAAGAAGGCTAGGCTGATGGCGGCGATTCCGCCGGATATTCAACGCGTCCACAAGATGTATTTGAACCGCGTTTACGAAATGCAAGGTTTGAAAAATGCGACCGCCTATTATTTGGAGCTGGTGGCGATTGCGGGCCATCAGACGGTGCCTGAATACACCGAGCTTATGGAAACTATCAAAAAGGAAGGCCTGCGAGTCGCGCTCGATAGGGCGCAGAAGCGTTACAAGGATCTCGAATAGAGAAACCGTCTGCTGCGCACAGCTTCGAGGGCGTGTGTTGTCGTTAAGCGCTCCGCCTTTTGAAGAGTTCTGAACAGTCCACGGTTGATCTCGGTTGCGAGGCTGTGACGGCAGTCGCAGCCGGGATCAATCCGCTGGAACTATAGGATGTCTCGCGGGCAGTGCGAGAATCCTTCGGTGCCAATAGGACGGTGCAGCTAAGAGCTAAGATTTCAAGCATTCGGAGATGGTTGTATGGGTGTTTTAAGCGGAGTAAAGATCATTGAGATTGCCGGCCTTGGGCCGGGGCCGTTCTGCGGAATGTTATTGGCCGACCTTGGCGCTGACGTTATCTCCATTGAACGGCCTGACGCGGATGTGGGAGCCCCAAGGCCGTGGGCCGTGTGCAGCCGCGGTAAGCGCTCTATCGTCCTTGATCTCAAGAAGCCAGCCGCAGTCGAAACGGTTTTGCAGTTGGTCGAGAATGCGGATGCTTTGATCGAGGGTATGCGCCCTGGGGTAATGGAACGGCTCGGTTTGGGCCCCGAAGTCTGTCATGCTCGGTGTTCATCGCTGGTTTACGGCCGAATGACGGGGTGGGGACAAAATGG
>NZ_JBZEGV010000130.1:0-1141 GCF_058312955.1 Mesorhizobium sp. LEGMi-168a | reverse complement strand
AAACGTCGTCGGAGAGGACCGATGGGGAACGTCGTGCTGCATTCGATTTATAACCTTTGATGTTGCCGACCATAAACTCACGGCGATCGCTGCTGCTTTTTGGTCTGAACGAGCGGCGTTATCGAACGTGTTGTTGAGGTTTGCTTCGTAACGTGAATGCCATGCAGCTAGCTGGTGACTAATTTCGCATTGGACGAGTTGCCATACTCGGGGCTCATCTTGATGCCTGCCAACCTGCCAGGGAGGGTCGACCCGAGTACATCAAAGACGCGCATATTGGCCAGATGCGTCAACGTATCGATCGATTATGCAGCTGGGTCGCGGTGAGTGCATCCTGCGAGCAAACAGCCATCATCTCCACCACCCTGCTGAACACTTCACGGCCTTCGGCAATCATCATCCCGGTGTGGCTCGTGGCGAGGCCTTCCATCCGCCGGAATCTGGATCAGCCCGCAGCGGGACCCGATGAATCAGCCGGCAAACAGCGACGTGTGGATCCGAAGGTCCCCGATGCGTATCGTCCCAGGCATTGCCAGCCGCGCGCCCGACAGAACGACCGCTCCGTAGCCAAATGGTCCTTCATCCGCGCTGCCGAAGATCTATCGGCTATCCTGTAGTGGTTTCGCCAGTTCCAGGCTGACGCTATCACGAGGTGCGCGCCTTGCCGTGGCGCAAAAAATCATCTGGCGCATGATTTTATTTCGGATTTTCAGCCGGACGCCCGACTATGGCGAGCTCAATTTTGAAGCTTGGAAGCGTTTGTCAGAGCGGTTCGCTCGATCTTTGATGGACCGGTGGGCCTCGCCGGCGGCATATCCGACGGCTATGCACTTTGGGCAGCACAGGTGCTGGGGTGCGAGTTCGGTATGATGGGTACGCGTTTCATCGCGACGCATGAGAGCTTGGCGCCGCCGGGGCACAAGAAGTTGGTCGTCCATTCCGGGATCGACGACATCCAGCTAACGAAGGCAATCAATGGATTCGATGCCAATTACCTGCGGCCGTCGATCCTGAAAGCCGGGCTCGATCTCGCCGAACTGGAAATACCGCTGAGCGGTGAAGAAGCACGCAAGAGCTTCCGGGCCGATCTAGCAGGCAAAGGGCCGTAGCGTTGGGCCGAGATTTGGAGCGCCGGTCATAC
>NZ_JBZEGV010000129.1:0-1142 GCF_058312955.1 Mesorhizobium sp. LEGMi-168a | reverse complement strand
AAGAGCGAGATGCCGCCGATCACCGTCGCGGTGATCGCTTGCAGATTGTAGTCGGTGACGGCGGCGGAGGGCGAAATCGAGCCGTTGCGGCCGATCGAGACCCAGGCCGCGAAGGCGGCGATCAGGCCGGCAAGCGTGTAGACGGCCATCAGCACCTTCTTGGTCTGGATGCCGGAGAGCTTCGCCGCTTCCGGATCGTCGCCGACGGCATAGACATGGCGGCCCCAGGCCGTGTGGTTGAGCACGTACCAGAGCAGCATCACCAGCAGGACCATGGCGATGACGCCGGCCGTCAGCACCGCGGAACCGACCCTGAAGCTCAGAGCGAAGAAGTGCAGCAACGGCGCCTGGGCGTCGACGTCGGCGTCGCGGATCGTCTCATTGGCCGAATAGATGAAATTGGTGGCCATGACGATGTTCCAGGTGCCCAGCGTCACGATGAAGGGCGGCAGCTTCATGTAAGCGACCAAAAAACCGTTGAGCAGGCCGCAGGCACCGCCGGCGGCAAGGCCCACGATTACCGCAAGAAGGGTCGGCATCCCGTAAGTGAGGGCGCAGTTGCCCATGATCACCGCTGAAATCACCATGATCACGCCAATCGAGAGATCGATGCCGGCGGTCAGGATGACCAGCGTCTGGGCGGCGCCCAGAATGCCGACGATGGCGATCTGCTGCAGGATCAGCGTCAGTGTGTAGGACGAGAAGAAGCGCCCGCCGATGGCAACGCCGAAGATGATGATCGACAACACCAGCACGATCAGCGGCACCGCCGCCGGCGTGGAATGCAGGAAGTGCTGGGCGCGCTTGACGAACGACTTGCCGTGCTCCTCGAAGGCGGCGACATTCGTGTCGCTGCCCGGGAGTACTTTCTCGAATTCCTGAATCTGAGACATGTCTCCTCCCGTCTGTGCGGAGCCTGCTCACTGCCCCACACGCCGTCCACGCTATCCGGTCTGTCGCCAGGATTGTCAGCGCTTATGAAAGCGCATCGTCCACCCGATGCGGCCGGGGATCAAGCCCCCGGCCGCAAGGTTTGTTGCCAGTCAGACCAGCATCAGCCCCAGCACTTGGCCAGGCCTTCCTTGGTGTCGATCGACTTCACGCCGTTGGCCGGCTTGTCGGTCACCAGATTGACGCCGGTG
>NZ_JBZEGV010000128.1:0-1171 GCF_058312955.1 Mesorhizobium sp. LEGMi-168a | reverse complement strand
CAGCCGCATCGCCCCGGTGCCGGTCGGCAGCGGCCGCATCAGCACCGTGGCGGGATCGCCGATCAGCGGCGAAAGCTGTTTTAGGGAAAAGCTCATATTGACGAAGCGGATGCCGCCCGGCTGGATGAGGTTGAGGCCCACCTCTTCGCCGCTCATCATCAGCGCGTGGCCGTTGCCGATCGGCTCCTCCCGGCCGCGATGCTTCATCACGCTCGCGCCGTCCAGTGCCGCGAGCAGGACGAGGTCGTCGCTGTCGATCAGCGTTGTCGAATGATGCACCCGGAATGCCGAGGAGGTGCCCGTCGCGATGCCCAGCCCCGGCAGCGCGCGCCCTCGCATATCGACATGCGTCGGACCGAGCGGATCGAGATCGACCTTCAGCACCGTGCGGCCGTAGACCTCGCGCATGACCTCGACGCGATCCCGCTCCGGAAGCGCGTCCGTCATCAGCCTGAACGAGGTGGATGGCCCCGTCGTCGCAGTCATCGGCACCCCCTGCCAACAAGCGCGTTGATATGCGCCGAGGCCCTCGAAACGTCAATAGAGGGCCGTTTTGGCCGTTTTTAGGGCCGCTCCGTCCAAGCTGCCCCCTTTGGCCCGACCTAGTTTGCGGCGCGCTTCCGGACCTGGAATCGCACCAGCAACAACCACAAGGGGGTTCGATGTATCACTTGCAACTGTTCAAGACGCTGTCGCAATTGTCGTCGACGGGCTTCAACCCGCGCGTCTATCTTCTGTCTGTCGCTTTCGGCAGGACCGTCGCCGACCATCGCGACCTCAGGCTGCCGTCGCGTTCTCCGGAGACGCGGTCATGAACATCAGGACGGCTTTCCTCATACCATCGCTTCTCGGCTTTTCGGCTCTTGCCGGCTGCACGAGCCCGCAAGGGGCCGGCCTTGCGATGAGCGCGGTCGGCGCCATGGCTGGCGGCGGCGGCGGTTTGAATCCCCTCTCGGCCGCGATCGGCCTCGGCACCATGGCGGCGGCGGATTCCGCGGCCGTGTCGCAGGCGGGCGTCATCACCCCGCAGGAGCAGGCGAAATACGCCGGCATGTCCTGCACCGAACTACGGCAATTGACGGCGAACTATGCGGCGGCTCAAGGCGCGCATCCGTCGGCAAAGAAATATGGCGGCATGGCGCCTGCCGGCAAGATGGCCATCGCCAACCAG
>NZ_JBZEGV010000127.1:0-1172 GCF_058312955.1 Mesorhizobium sp. LEGMi-168a | reverse complement strand
GCTGCAGATGCTGGTGTACGCGCCCAGAGTGAAAGGCCGTCGCCCGGCATAGGCAACGAGTGCGGGCTCCTATGCCGTGATTGGTAGCGACATCGCCGAAGTTAATGGACTTGACCTGCCGACGCCCTCAGCGCAAGCGGCGGCAGAGCTTGAGTAATATCTGCCGCCCTTTGTTCGTCCCGCCAACCCTCTCGACATCTCTTCCGGGGGCGAGGCGGGCTTCGATCAGAATCTGAATTTGTATCGAGCATACTTGTCGGATGATCGGGACATGGCACTGCAGGTGATGTGCTACCCCCCTGAAGGCGGCTGGGATCCAAAAAGCTGGGACGACACGACCATGGCATTTGCGCAGGCAGCGCGCGAGCGTCAGCTTCCCGCAGCCTTTGTCAATACCATGCCAGAAGCGTTACCACGGCGCGTCCGAGAAAGGATGATAGCAGACGGATTGGTCCCGCTGCAGGGGATGGAAGACGGCATCCGCGCCGTGTCAAATGCGATGCGCTCGTCGGAACTGGCGGATGTTCTTTCTCACAGGACCGACGAAGAAATTCTTCTGCCAAGGTACCGGATTGGTCTGGCCGAGGAGATCTCTGTCGACGAGGCGGCTGCCAAAGCCGAACTGGGTGCATCTGGCATAGCTGTGCCTCGAGGTGTCGTTGTGACGCCAGATCAAACGGGTCGGCTGGACGAACTCAATTTTCCTGTGGCGGTAAAGGCACTTAGCGCAGGACTGGCACACAAAAGCGAGTTGGGAGCCGTTGTGTTGCGCCTGGGGACGCCTGAAGAGGCGCGGCAAGCCGTGCGCGCTATGGCAAAGAAGCTGAAGCATTCTGCGCCAGAGCTCTCCATTCGGAAGTTCCTGGTCGAAGAGATGGTGAAAGACGGACTTGGCGAATTGCTCGTGGGCATACGCCGGGTGGATTCGATGGGCCTTGCTCTCACAATTGGAATGGGCGGCACGGAAGCCGAACTCCTGCGTGATACCGCCACCATCCTATTGCCCGCCTCGCGTGCGATGATCGCCGAGGCCCTGGGCAGTCTAAAGCTGTTTCCATTGCTTGACGGTTGGCGCGACCGACCGAAGGGCGATATTGACGCGGTGGTCGACGCCATCGAAAAGTTTGCCCAATTCGCCTCCAACGAGGAGCGTTTCGTCGAAGCCGAAATCA
>NZ_JBZEGV010000126.1:0-1174 GCF_058312955.1 Mesorhizobium sp. LEGMi-168a | reverse complement strand
CTTCGGGACGAAACGGTCAAGGACGTCGGACAGGAGAACGCCCGCTTCGCATCGCAGGATGCCGGTGTCCGCGTCGAACGATATGAAGCGGTCGAGGCCGCGGAGATCGACAAGCGTTCCGCCGCTGTTCAGGCAGCTGTCGCCGTAGCTGCGCCCGTTGCCGTAGGACAGGAACGGACCGCCGTCTTCAGGGAGTTGTTCGTCGCGCCAATGCAGGCGGATCGCGTCTTGCGTGCCCGGCGCCGGCGGCCGCCCCCACGACCGGTATCGACCATTCCGTCCCATCACATCGCCAGCCAGATGACGGCGCTCCCCAGGACGGCGAACGCCAGGCTGACACGGTCGCGCGCGGCGAAGACCAGCGGGTCGCTGCGCATCTCGCCGCGGCAGGTCTTGAGCCAGATCCGCGTCACCCAAAAAATGACAAGCGGCACGAAAACCCAAAGCAGGCCAGGGTGCGCATAGGCAACCAGAACCTGAGGAGTGCTGAGATAGAGCGCGAGCACGAGAGCCGCGACGTAGCCCGCCCCCACCCCCATGCTGTTGAGCATCTGCAGGTCGGCAAGCAGATAGCCCCGGCCCAGGCTCGCCTTTTTGCCGTGCTCCTGCATCAGCATCAGTTCGGCGCACCGTTTGGCGAATGCGAGGCTGAGGAAAATGAAGATGGAGAAGGTGAGCAGCCACTGGGAAAGCGGGATGCTTGCCGCCGCGCCGCCGGCAAAAACTCTCGTCGTGTAAAGCAGCGCGAGCGTTACGACGTCGACCGCCTCCAGGCGCTTCAGGAAAAACGTATAGGCGAGCGTCACCGCGTAATAGACCGCCAGCACGGCGCCGAACTTCCAGGGCAGGAATGCGCTCAGCACCGCCGATCCCGCCAGCAATGCCGGGATGAGCACGAACCCATGCCCGATCGGGAGGCGGCCGGAGGCAAAGGGCCGGCGGCGCTTCTCGGGATGGCGGCGGTCGTCCTCGATATCGACGATATCGTTGAGCAGATAGACGCTCGAGGCGCAAAGGCTGAAGGCGAAGAAGCCGGTCAGGAGCGCAACAAGCGCCTCGGTGTCGGTAAATCTCAAGGCGGCGATCAGCGGCGTGAAGAGAAGCAGGTTCTTCAGCCATTGATGCAGGCGCAAGGCTTGAACATAAACGGCAAGCGTCGGCTTCCTGCGCGGAA
>NZ_JBZEGV010000125.1:0-1174 GCF_058312955.1 Mesorhizobium sp. LEGMi-168a | reverse complement strand
GTCTCGAAGACCTACCGGCCACAGCCGGTACGGAGGGTGATGCTCCCGAAGCCAGGCGGCGGCCAACGCCCGCTCGGCATCCCGACTATCCGGGATCGGTGGTCAGACCGCCGCCGAGCGGGTGTTGGAACCGATCTTCGAGGCGGACTGCGAGGACAGCGCTTATGGCTACCGACCACGTCGCAGTACATGCGACGCGGTCAAGGAAACGCACCGGCTGATCTGCCGGGGCCATACTGACGTGGTAGACGCCGATTTGTCGAAATACTCGACACGATCCCGCATTCGGACCTCCTCAAATCGGTGGCCCGACGCATCGTTGACCGGCACGAGCTGTGGCTGAAGGCGCCAGTCGAAGAGCGGGACGGTGACGGGAAACGACACATGAGCGGGGGCAGACGAGCCAAGTGCGGCACGCCGCAGGGCGCGTCGCAAGCCCGCTTGCTCTCGGTCATCTACATGAACCGCTTCCTGAAACATTGGCGGCTCACCAGACGCGGCGAAGCGTTCACCTTGGCGACGCGACAGAGCGTAAGCTGACGTAATCCGGAGCAGCTTCTGGGGCCTTCCACAGGCTGTCTCCGAAGCCTGCCTCCTTCGGAGGCAGGCCCGCACGCTGGATAGGCTCTCCAGAACTTGGTGCACCGTTTGCCGATCAGATTAAAGGCACAGCAGGATCACTGATTGGTTAAAGCGGCGCTCTCTCGCGGGCGCCCAACGCGTTTCGCCGGATGCTCCATGTCTCGCCGCCGGCAATAAACAGCGAAACAGATCCTATAAGTGATTTCACAGAAGCTTTGCGAACAAAACTCGCTGTCAATGCTACGGTCTCCGAACGGATCACAGGCGCCCAGGTACTCGAAAGGAGACCATCCGAAACGCGAGCCAGTTCTGACGAGTATCGGCCGTGCCGTGCTAGAAGCACACGCAATGCATCTGACGAGAAAGTAATATGGGAATCCAAAAGTCGACATACTCCATGCCTTCACGGAGCGACCCGAGAATGTCAACGAGAGAACTTCTCGAAGCGGCCGTCGATGAAGTTTGGAGGCCATACATGTCCCACCAGACGTTCGATGGCGCAGACGCGGCCCAGAACATAGCCGAGGATGGGCAGAAGCAAAGGATTCACTCCAGCGGCGCTATTTGTTGAGGTAAGTTCGGCGAGTTGGTG
>NZ_JBZEGV010000124.1:0-1175 GCF_058312955.1 Mesorhizobium sp. LEGMi-168a | reverse complement strand
TAAGGTGTGGATGGCGCTGAAGGAGCACGGCGTCGAGAAGTTCGGCCGCCTGATCGACCAGAACATCGCGCAGGCCCGTTATCTCGCCGCCCTGATCGAGGCCGAATCGGCGCTCGAACTGGCGGCGCCTACGACGATCAACATCGTCTGCTTCCGCCATAGCGGCGGTGGCCTATCCGGTGAGCGGCTGAAGGTGCTCAACACCGAGATCATGATGAGGCTGCAGGAGGAGGGCATCGCAGCCGTTTCCGACACCACGGTGCACGGGCAGCATTGCCTGAGAGCCGCGATCACCAATCACCGCACGCGGCGCGACGATCTCGATCTCTTGGTGCGCGAGACGCTTCGCATCGGAAAGGAAATCGCGGCCGCACCGGCGGCGCAGGCGTGAAGCGAGTGTGCCCAAGACATGTCATTCGGGCAGGCCGGCCAGCCGCAGTGCCTCGACATATTTGGCGAAATAGGCCGGCCTGATCAGACCAACCCGGTGCTTGAGGTTAGCAAGCGTCAGTTCGGGGTCGAGCTGCAGCGAGCGCGCGACATGCTTGTTCGCGGCTTCCAGTCTGCCGGCCATGGCATTGCTGGCCGCCGCCACGCGCAGGCCGGGGAGATAATATGGCTGCGCGCGGGAAGCCGCCTCGGCGAGCGGCCAGGCGGCATCATAGCGGCCGGCGACGAAATGGGCGAAGGCGGTGAAGGACTGCATGAAGAAGGTCAGCGGATCGAGAGGGCTTATCCGCCTGGCCCGCGACAGGTGCTCGATGGCGATATCGGGGTCGTCGTGGCAGGCCTTGAGGCAGCCGCTGGCGCTCCAGGCGGCGGCGCAATTCGGGTTCAGCACGAGCGCGCGGTCGGCCAGTGCCGATCCGGCCTCGTAATCACCGATGACATAGCCAAGTGCGAGGCCGCTGAAGGCCAGTGCCACCGCGTCGTCCCGACCGGCAATGGCGACGTTGCCGACCAATCGGGAGACCTCGGCGGCCTCCTTCTGCCGGTCGGCCATCCAGCCATTAGCCATCCGCCAGAAATAACACCACGCGGCAGCACCCTCGGCGGCGGCAAAATCGGGGTCGAGCTCGACGGCCTTGTAGAACTGCGGCAGCGCCTCCTCCAACCCCTCCCTCGTCCAGCGGTAAAGGCTTGCCATGCCGCGCAGATAGTGGTCGTAGGCATCT
>NZ_JBZEGV010000123.1:0-1189 GCF_058312955.1 Mesorhizobium sp. LEGMi-168a | reverse complement strand
CGATCAATCCCACGCCAGGGTCTCCGTGTCCGCGCATAGCCCGATCGACGATAGCCCTCTGATCGATCGCGTATCCGATCGCGTCGCGAAACGCGGGATCCTGAAGGGCCTTGGTGCTACCTTCCCCCTTCCCGGAGAGAGTGTTGAAGGCCAGATAATTCCGCTGCTCGACGCGCTGTTGACCAACGACGACGTTGGAATCCTTTGAAAGGTCGTCCCACTGGGCGGCTGTGAGGTACATCCCATAGTCGAGGTCGCCGCTTTTTAGACCCTGGGCGATGGGATCGACCGTATCAAAGAAGCGGAAGACCATTCCGGCAGTCGCTGGCTGTCCGGTACGGAAGTGCGGGTTGGGAGTGAAGCGTGCAAACTGCCCCTGCTGAAATTCCGAAACAATCATGGGCCCTGTCCCCACAATGGGTGCGTTGTTGCGGAAGGGGCCTCGCGCATCTGCATAGGTGATATCCTTCCAGATGTGCTCGGGAACGATATATTTGTAGTTATCGACTGGCCAACGGGTCGGACTCTTGGTCACGATTTGCAAAGTCTCATCGTCCAAGGCGGTGACGGAGTCTACAAGGTCAAGTCCGTCAGTGCTATTTTGGCCGACGTTCAGCTCATCGGGCTTGCCCATCGAGCCGCGCAAGTAATTATAGGTGAATGCTGCATCCCTCGCGGTTGCAGGTTGACCGTCCGACCATTTCATGCCTGGCCAAATCTTGAACGTCCAGGTGAGGTTATCTTCGGCAACGGACCACTCCTTGGCGAACCCCTTGCGATCAGGGTGGCGCTGGGCGTCCACGGCAACCAAGAAGTCGTAGGTGAAGCATAGAGGCCACCACGAGTTCCAGGTGGCAAAGGGGTTCAGGGTGTCGGGAGTGCTGGTTCCGGCGAGGCGCACGATATGATCGCCGCACGATGAAGCGAACGCGCTTGAACGCATAATCCAAGTTGCAGCTGAACTCAGCAACATAGCCTTCATGGCTACACGGCGATTGATTAGCCAATTGTCCATTCTTTTTCCTCCCTCAAAAAATTGGTCTTATTGAACTCATAGTCGAGGGTAATCGCGCCGGCCTTGCGGTGTCCGGGCGCGGTGCGGTCGAGCACCTAACCTGCCTGTCTTCGATGATGTCGGTATTGTTAAAGTCTCGACCAGATTTGAGGGCACACGCCGAAACGAGGCTGT
>NZ_JBZEGV010000122.1:0-1191 GCF_058312955.1 Mesorhizobium sp. LEGMi-168a | reverse complement strand
CTCAGCGCTGCAATATCTCAAACTGACGGACGGCCTCAAGGGTGGATACGAGCACATAGCGGACCTAAACCATCAAGGATTTCAATGCGATCGTGGCGTCTGCAAGGGCGGAAGCGCTTGGTGCTAGGCGTTTCCCTATCATCGCCTCGGAGACGCGTATATCCTTCGCAATTGCGGGTAGGCTGCCAAATCCGCATGCTGCAACTACGCGCCCCTCATCGGCAAGGTAGAAATGGAGCTGCCCCTTTTCGCCGAGGTCCCGGCAAATTGGCGTGTTCCCATCGCTGTAGATACCGGCGATCTGAAGCGTCTCATCGTACTGCTCGGACCAGAACCACGGGACATGCTGATATGGGGTATCGCCGCCTAACATATTTGCCGCCGCTGCGGCCCCCTGCTGCCAGGCATTCCGCCACACTTCGAGTCTTATGCGTTTCCCATAAAGGCGATGTACGAACGAACAGCAATCTCCAGCCGCAAAGATGTCAGGATCGGATGTGGCAAGAGTTTCATGAGCCGCGATGCCGTTATCGATGGCTAATCCGGCCGCTTGTGCGAGCTCTACGTTGGGTGTTGCACCTACTCCGATGAGGACAAGATCTGCAAGGTGCCTTTGCCCATCCGCCAATACCACTGAAGAACGGCCTTCAGCCGGTTCGACGCCAACAACCGCAGAGCTCACCTTAATGCAAACGCCTGCACCCTCGTGCTTTGCCCGGATGCGCTCGGCAATGCTCGCTGGGACCGCTCTCATCAGCAATCGCGGGCCCGCCTCAAGGACCGTCACGGTGGCCTTCTTCGAAACAGCGCTTGCCGCAACTTCCAACCCGATGAAGCCGCCCCCGATGATGACTATCTTGCTTCCGGCCTTGATAGCCTTCCGGATCGCTAGTGCATCAGAGTAAGTGCGCAAAGAAGCCAATTTGCATCCATTGCCAATCGGCACATTCAAGGCGCGCGGCCGAGCACCTGTGGCCAACAACATCCGCTCATACGGCAAACGTTTGCCCCCAAAGAGCGTGACAGTTCGTGACGCACGATCGATTGTCTCGACAAATTGGCCCTGGTGGTAATCAATTGCCAACTCGATCAGGCGTTCCGGACTAATCAGGAATTTGGGTGTCGGAACTTGCTCCTCGATCAAAACCGCTTTTGAGAAAGGGGGTCGCTCGTAGGGGTAGAAGGTCTCAT
>NZ_JBZEGV010000121.1:0-1192 GCF_058312955.1 Mesorhizobium sp. LEGMi-168a | reverse complement strand
ACCCGACAAGATTCGAACTTGTGACCTCTGCCTTCGGAGGGCAGCGCTCTATCCAGCTGAGCTACGGGTGCTTCCCGGGAAACCGGAAAAACGAACCAGCCGGTGAGGCGGCCAGCCACGGCTTCTTAGCGGAAGCGAGGGCAAGCTTCAACGGCCAATTGGCCGCTAGCCAAGCAAAGGCGCGCTTCTTGCCTTAGCCAAACACCCCAAGCAGCGCGCGACCTAGGGACAGCCCATCACTAGACCTCACCCAGTCGCCATGGCCAGTGGAGCTGCGTCCCTTCACCAATGCCGATGCTGGCGATGGCCTCGAAAAGGATATGTCTTCGGTTAGCTCAAGGACGTCGCCGCGATTCAGCAGAATCGAATCTGCCAGTAGTTGATCGCGTAGGCGGCGAACATTCTCTGGGAGGCTTTCTGTAGCCTTAGGATTGATCTTTGAGCCAGCTTTCAAGACGTATGAACCGGCTCTGTGCTCGAGATACG
This sequence comes from Mesorhizobium sp. LEGMi-168a, assembly GCF_058312955.1. Classification (NCBI taxonomy): domain Bacteria; kingdom Pseudomonadati; phylum Pseudomonadota; class Alphaproteobacteria; order Hyphomicrobiales; family Phyllobacteriaceae; genus Mesorhizobium; species Mesorhizobium sp. LEGMi-168a. The sequence goes on along the minus strand of NZ_JBZEGV010000121.1, from coordinate 706 downwards.
CAAGTGCGTCTTGGGATCTTGGAAGCGCTGTTGTTTGGAATATCGCTGGAGCAGCTGTCTCTGATGCCTCGGTCTCGACTGGCTGCCCAGCCTGGCCGGCAACCGATCGGTCGTCCTTTGTGAAAAGGTCAAATCCGAGGGCTTCAAGGACATAGATCACGTTGGCAAGATAGGTCGACATTGTCGCCCGATCCGCTCTTGGCAAGTTTGATCCGGACGGCCTGTTCGAGTTTGCGACTGCAACTTTGCCAACGTTTTCCGTCAGTCTCTGCCAGAGCCGCAATTCCAGCCATTTGACGTGCGCTCGGGTGAGATTGTCATCCTTGCTGGTGAAAATGATGAAAATATCGAACTCAATAGGAAACTTCTCACCCGGGTACCGCTTGGTGAAGTCGTCACTTTCGCCAGCATAAACCTTCGGCAGATCATCCTCGCCGCCCGTTTGAATGAGCAGGTAGACGCAGGATCTTCGCAGTTCTTCGGTTTCAAGTGCCCGCTTGAAAAATTCTGGCTGACCTGTGACCGCCAATCCGCTCCAGTTGTCGAGTTCGACATGCCTCAGGCTGCGCGGATCGTCACCCGTGATGAATATCTTCACAACTCGGCCAGTCGGCTCGATCTCGGTCACCAAGGCCTCCCCAAGGGTCAGGCCGGAAGGTTTCCCGCATAGTTGTAGAGATAGCAACTATGAATCGATCGACATGAT
>NZ_JBZEGV010000120.1:0-1194 GCF_058312955.1 Mesorhizobium sp. LEGMi-168a | reverse complement strand
TGCAGGACTGTTGGTGGGCTGAAATGACGTTGGAACCAGCCTCGCCCCATACCGAGCAGATCGGCAAGTGCGCTTCCGATCTCTGGGACAACTCCGTCGAGTACTGCAGACTGCAGCGCCAGCAGGTTTCGCGCAAAGCCAGGGGCCACGGTCTCATCGGGGAAGTACGTGCATCCAGCAAACGGACGTCGGTCGCCTTCGTTCTCGATCCCGAGGTCGAACATCTCCTTCGGATCGGGGCCGGCCTCGGGATGTAGTACCTCGCCGTGCAAGGGACTATATCCGCGCGCTACAGCGGGGTGTACGTCTTGGGCGGCATGACCGTAGCGCTCCTTGACCGACTGTGGCAAGTTGAAGAATCCTCGGGAAGCCTCAATGGCTTCTGCGATCCGGTCTTTCGGGATACCATGCTCGACAAGATAGAAGAAGCCGAACTTTTCGCAGGTCGAGCGTAGGCGCGCGCGCTCTTCGTCTCGTGTTGCGTCAGCTGCTAGTTTAGCCAGTGAAATTTGCGGTAGCCCAGTCATAGCATGAATCCAACTTTGGCCGAGGACACGCGTGGAGCTAACGACCATCTCCCGATCTTCGATAATCGAAATGATGGATACTCTGGCACGTGTCACGATTAGCGTTGTTGTTGTTTACTTCGTCACGTTCGGAAGTTCTTCTGACGATACAGCAACGTTGACTGAAGTCATGTTAATACAGGTTAAAGTCTTGTTAAACGTTTGTTAAATTGCTACACATTTTGTTCTGAAGTGTTCATATTTATTAACGTCCCAATTTCCGGAATGCACCTCTCGTAAGTCTATGTCGGACCTCCGACATCGTCGCAGATCGAACGAGGCGGAATTTCGACCGGAAGAATCCTTGTCCCCACCCGCGAGAACGCCAAGCAGCCGAGCCGGCGTTGTCGAGTTCCTAACCATGCCGTTTGGTCTAGCTTTTCTGGTGGTTGTCATTTAGTCTTTGAATTTTATCAACAATATTTCTTTGAAGCCTGTTGCGCGACAGTTGGCACAATTTTTGATCCTCGCTGAGGGACGGCAAGAGGTACCCTCCAGGGTCGAGTACACCCGCTTGGTCCTGAATTCGAAGTCGCAGGACACCTGAACAGCCTCGACACGTTCGCGACAGTGCAGTCGCCTCTAACTTCCAGGGGGCAATAAGAAGCTGCAAAAGAGCATGCTACCA
>NZ_JBZEGV010000119.1:0-1240 GCF_058312955.1 Mesorhizobium sp. LEGMi-168a | reverse complement strand
GGAACCGGCGTGGTCACGCTCCGGGACCCTCCTTGGTGCGGCGACCATGTAGCACCCGATCATGTTATCGCAAATCCCGACACTTATCAGCCGCTTCGATCGCGCCAAGTGGGGATCAGCGAAGCCTAGTCACACTGAACATCGGCGTAGATCAAATGGTCTGCCTCGCCAAATGCCGCTTGGCTCTGATCGAAGCAGTACCGTTTGGGCACCAAGCGGATCAAGGTGCGTCGGTTGCATTCACCAGGCAGGTCGATTTGGAAGGCGCGCGGCGACATAGACGGCGTCGCATCGCTCCATTTCGTGTGACCGGCAAACGAAACGTTCTGGATCAGCAAGCTGGAGCCGGATGAACTGACTGGACCGGAGGTGGCCTCGACGTTTGCACCCTTTGCCTGCTCGATGCTCGGATACTCACCGCTTCGCGGCGGATCCCCGTTTGCCGGAATAGCGCCCGCGCTGACTGCCACATTGATCCTGACATCGTCGCGCTCTGGAACATCGCCGTAGCTGTTGCGAAAGGTCCAGCTTACGCGAAGGACACGCGTCTTCACCCCCTCTCCGGGCGGTGGAGGCAAAACCTCAATCTCGGCATCGGCGAGCGAAGAGCCTTCATCCTGCGCCTCTGGCGCCGGACAGCGAGTATAGAGTGGGCGGTAGCCACACTCAGAGCCGCCGGCTCCCCATAGACAGTCGCTCAGCTTCCGCCAGTCTTCTACACTCAGCCGCGGCGCGCTGGAGGACAGGTCATTGCCGGACCCCGGCAACATCCAGGGATGGATGCCGCCGCTGCCGGCCGCCCAGTCTGTCCGGTGGGCGGCTATCTCGGCGTAGACGATCTGTTCCTCGTGCAGCTCGAGCAATTGGACCCAGGTTGGCAACGTGACCGTCGGCTCATGCCCCGCTGCGTCCGCGGCAAAACGGCGGCCCGTGACTTGTGTGGTAAGCGTGTGGCAGCTTGTGCAATTGCCTGTCGGATCTTCGACCGTCCTGGCCTGGCTAAGTTCATTGCGGTAGGTGCCGGTGTAGCCGGAGCCGACCACGCGGAACGGCGCGCCCGGTAACCGCGGCCGATGCGGTAGAAAATCTCCCAGGCTGAAGGCGGTCGATCTGGAATCGCCGGCTGAACGGAAACCGACCCTGCTCTGCGCAATATGCGGATCGATCACATAGGGGCTTTTGTTGTCATGGCATGCATGGCACGAGATCTGGAACGTCCGATCATAGATTTTCTCCGCCG
>NZ_JBZEGV010000118.1:0-1248 GCF_058312955.1 Mesorhizobium sp. LEGMi-168a | reverse complement strand
AACGGTTGCGACCGCTTCCTTGCTACTGTGAAGATAGCCGAGACGCCGCGAAAATGATCTGAGCAGCCGTTCCGACGCGCCGTTGACGAGTTGGGCTTCAACGGTTGGCCAAGGTATGTTTTGTAGCGCCAGGGCGGCGAGGCGGTTTGCGATGGCGTGCGGCAGCACTGCTCGCCATATTCCGCGCTGCTGCACGAGATCCCTGCGGCGAAGCTCGGCAACGCCGGCGAAAATCTCGGCAGCGGTCTTGCCGACCAGGCCACCCAGGCGGACGATCTCGGACTCGTCGCCAGCGACGGCTTCGCCGTCGAACGAGAAGACCAGCGCACACGCTTGCGCCACGAGCAGCAACCCGTTGTCATGCCCGTGCCGTTGTTGAAACAGCCGCCGGAAAAGGCCGTCGTCGGTTAGTCCGGCAAGCGATTCATTCTTGCCCACCGTTGCCGCGAGCGCCAAGGCGATCCGCGCGTTCCCACCGGAGAACTCGGCAATGGTCTGTGCATCCACGTCGGACATCGATGGAAAGCGCCGGCTGACCAGTTTCTGGACCAGGTCGGGCGACGACGGTTCCAGCACAAACACGTCGGTGCCCTCGGGCTCGTCCTCCCGGATGTCGTATTCGATTGTGATGACGCTGATAGTGCTGCCGGCGGCACGGACAAGTTCTGAAAGCCGGCGGTGCAGTTCCTGCGGACAATTGTCTATGACCAAGATCGCGCGCGTGCGTAGGGCGATCAGATTGCTGGTGAGCGCGATCGGTTGCGGATCAGGGGTGTCTGCCATGTCGGCATAGATGGCTAGCGCAGGGTCGAGATTAGCCGCGCCGACAGCTGGATCGAAAAGTGCTTGGACAAAGCGGGTTTTCCCGACGCCGGAAAGTCCAACCAAACGCACGATTTTATCGGGTTGACCCAAAAGATCCCGGATCTTCTCGAGGCCAGCGAGCGCGGAGACCCCACCGCCGTTTTCCGCGCTGCCGGTTTGAATTCGCAGAGCATCATCGACAAGGTAGCTGTCGTCGCTGCCCGCAGGCGTGTGCGCCCAAGGCCCATAGGGTTGCCACCCCGATAGCGATTTGCCGATGCGATCGCGGACCCACGGTATAAGACCCGGATGACCGCGTACCCATGTCGCGATGCGCCCGCGATCATAGAAATCGAGGGTGAGCTGATCCCGTTGCGCAATTTCCTTGACCGCATCGGCCATCGCCTTGCGCCGGTTGGCGAGTACACCGTCAGCCGTTGATCC
>NZ_JBZEGV010000117.1:0-1255 GCF_058312955.1 Mesorhizobium sp. LEGMi-168a | reverse complement strand
GTGACGAGCGCGCCGGAAGCGCCGAGCGCCTTGCCGCATGTGTGGAGCGCGAGAATGTTGTCGCGGCCCTCGAAAGCGACGGCAAGGCCGCGGCCATCCAGTCCCCAGACGCCCGTGGCGTGCGCCTCGTCGACAACGATGAACGCCTGGTGCCGATCGGCAAGCGCGACAAGGCACTCCAGCGGCGCGCAGTCGCCATCCATGCTGTAGAGGCTTTCGACCGCGATCCAGACGCGTCCCATGCCGCCGTCGGCGCGCCAGCGCGCGATCGCGTCCTCGACGGCATCGACGTCGTTGTGCGCGACCAGCACGAAATCCGCGCGGCCGGCGCGCGCACCCTCATGCATGCTGGCATGGGCGAGCTCGTCGAGGACGAGCAGGTCGCCCTTCTGCGGCAGCGCGGTCAGAATAGCGAAATTGGCGATGTAGCCGCCGCCGAAGAAAAGCGCGCGCTCGGCGCCGAAGAACGCTGCAGCGTGGGCCTCCAATTGCTCATGCTCCGGCGCGTTGCCGCGCAGCAGCCGCGATCCGGTGGCGCCGACCGGCGTGCCCCGTGCGATCGCCGCCACAACGGCATCGCCAAGCCTCTTACAGCCGGCAAGCCCGAGATAGTCGTTCGACGAGAAGTCGAGGCCGGCGCGCGGCGCAAGCTGCCGCAGCCGGTCCTTGCGCGCCAGCCCCTGCAGGGTCGCCTCATAGCGGGCAAGCTGTGCCCGGTTCATTGCGCCTCGAGTTCCATCGGCTCGATGCCGAGACGCCGGAACAGCAGCGTATCCTTGTCCTCGCCGGGATTGTCCGCCGTCAGCAGCGTGTCGCCGACGAAGATCGAATTGGCGCCGGCAAAAAAGCACAGCGCCTGCATTTCGTCGGTCATGGCGGTGCGGCCGGCGGAAAGGCGGACATGCGATTTGGGCATCATGATGCGTGCGAGCGCGATCACGCGCACGAACTCAATCGGCTCGATCGGGCTGGCGTCGGCAAGCGGCGTGCCGGCGATCGGGATGAGCATGTTGATCGGAACGCTTTCTGGATGCTCCGGCAGATTGGCGAGCGTCACCAGCATGTCGATCCGGTCCACCGGCTCTTCGCCCATGCCGACAATCCCGCCGCAGCAGACCTTGATGCCCGACAGGCGAACGTTCTCCAGCGTATCCAGCCGATCGGCAAAGCTGCGCGTGCTGATGACCTCGCTGTAATAGCGCTCCGACGTGTCGATGTTGTGGTTGTAGTAGTCGAGCCCCGCCTGCTTCAGTCG
>NZ_JBZEGV010000116.1:0-1257 GCF_058312955.1 Mesorhizobium sp. LEGMi-168a | reverse complement strand
TTGTCTTCGTGCATATCATCTATGGTTTGCCGTATACGACGCTGCTCTTCCGCAATTTCTATGTCGGCATACCCGACGAGATCAGCCGCGCGGCTCGCATGGAGGGAGCGAGCTTCCTCAGGACGTTCTGGTCGATCATCCTGCCGATCTCGACCAATATCCTGGTTGTGGTTGCCATTCTGCAATTCACCGGCATCTGGAACGACTACCTGCTCGGCCTGATCTTTGCCGGCAACGACACCTTGCCGATGACGGTGCAGCTAACCAACATCGTCGGCACTTCGCGCGGCGCCGCAAATCCCACCGTCAACATGGCCGCGGCGCTGATAACCGCAATCCCGACGCTCGTCGTCTACTTCCTGTCCGGCCGGTACTTCGTGCGCGGCATCGCCGCCGGCGCCGTCAAGGGTTGAAACATGTCCAGCATTTCTCTGCGCCAGATCAAGAAATCCTTTGGCGCCCTCACCATCCTCCATTCCGTCGACATGGAGATCGAAAAGGGAGAATTCGTCGTCATCCTCGGCCCATCGGGTTGCGGCAAGTCTACCCTCCTCAACGTGATCGCCGGCCTCGACGAGTGCGACGAAGGCCAGATCGTGATTGAAGGAAAGGACGTCAGCGGGCTGGAGCCAAGCGAACGAGGGTTGGCGATGGTGTTCCAGTCCTACGCGCTGTTTCCAGCAATGACCGTGCGCCGCAATCTTTCTTTCGGCATGGAGATCGCCGGAATGCCGAAGGCGACCGTGGCCGAGAAGGTTGCCTGGGTCGCCAGGCTCCTGCAGATCGAAGCGCTGCTCGACCGCAAACCGGCCCAGCTTTCCGGCGGTCAGCGCCAACGCGTGGCCATCGGCCGCGCTCTCGTGCGCTCCTCGAGCATCTGCCTGTTTGACGAACCACTGTCGAACCTCGATGCCAAGTTGCGCGCCGAGACTCGCGTCGAACTCAAGCAATTGCATGAAACCCTGGGGTCGACGATGATCTATGTCACCCATGACCAGATCGAAGCGATGACCATGGCCGACCGCGTCGCCGTCATGCACAAGGGCAAGGTCGAGCAATTCGCCCATCCGCAATCGATCTACGAGAAGCCAGCGAGTCTTTTCGTGGCAGGTTTCGTGGGCTCGCCGGCAATGAACTTCCTCGAAGGCAGGCTCGACGGATCGGGACGCTTCTTGACAGGCGAAGTCTCCGTCGACACCGACGCCTACGCATTCGAGGAGCGGCAGCCCTCCGGCGAGGCCGTGCTGGGCATTCGGT
>NZ_JBZEGV010000115.1:0-1257 GCF_058312955.1 Mesorhizobium sp. LEGMi-168a | reverse complement strand
GATGATCGCGAGGGCCGCAAAGGAAGGCTGGCCGTGCCCGAGCGACGCGGCGATCGCGCGGGCCTACGGATCGCACTCGCTGCGCCGCGCGCGCCGGCTGCTCGACTATATCGAGGAGCAGGGCCTCATCGTCTGCCAGATCGACGGCGTCGGGCGGCGCACGGTGACGCTGGTCGAACTCGCCTGGGCGACGGCGCCGGGCGATCCGAATGCCGAAGAGCAGGAGCAGGGCAGTTCGGCTGCGTGATGCGGGCGCTATGGTCTTGAAGGGCTATTTTATCCTCAGGCCGAGGCCCATGGATTTGGCCAGTTTCGAGCGGGTTGCGGAATAGTTTGGCGCCACCATCGGGTAGTTGGAGGGCAGGTTCCACTTCGTCCGATACTGTTCCGGTGTAAGGCCGTAATGGGCCTTGATGTGCCGCTTCAGCGATTTGAAGCGCTTGCCATCTTCCAGGCAGATGATGAATTCGGGTGTGACGGATTTCTTTGCCCGGGCCACGGCTCTGATGTCCTCGGGCCGGACATCAAGCGATCCAATCGAGATCAGCTTGATCGAAGCGTATATCTTGCTGATGAATTCCGGCAGTTCGCCTGGGGGCAGAGGGTTGTTCGACACGTAGGCGGATACAACGGCCGCGGTCAGGGAAACGGCGTGATCGACGCCTTCCTTATACAGGATAGCGCCGTCTGAGCGTCGAAGGCTCTTCCCATTGGCCATGCCGGAATGCGCAAGGTCGACGCGGTCAAAATTGTCCGCCGCCCGGTCATCCAAGGCCCTGGTTATGGTCGGCTTCATATAAGGCCTTTTCAAAAGCGCTCTCCTCTTGCCGGTCATGGCTTCACGATGGATCGATGGCAAGAATCTGCCTTGCGATATCGTGTGGGAAAATTTCACACATGTCAATCCACGGAAGATTTGCCGGCAGAAATCGAACCCGGGAGCCGATGGCTGGGCGTGAACCTGCCCGCGAGAATTGCAGCCAGGGTGCGGCGATGCGCGGTCGTGGTTCTCCGGGCAAGCTATTGTGGAACCATTTCCCACGGGCTATTTTCGGAGGAAATTTCGAGGGATAGGTGATTGATTGACGGGTGAAGGAACGGCGATGAGCAAATCGGCGGAACAAAACCTGGATGCCGAGCGGGTCCAGAACGCGTTAAACCGGATTCTTCGCCCGTTGGTGCGGTTGGCGATCAAGTGCGGGGTGACGTTTCCCACCTTCGTCGATCTGTTACGGCAGATCTATGTCAACGTGGCGG
>NZ_JBZEGV010000114.1:0-1258 GCF_058312955.1 Mesorhizobium sp. LEGMi-168a | reverse complement strand
TGATGCTGGACCGCGAAGTAGAAGACCAGCAGATAGCCGATGAAGAATTCCGGGAACGAGGTCGAGGCAAGCGCTACCCCGGAGATCAGTTTGTCGACCCAGCCATTGCGGTAGCGCACTGCGATCAGCCCAAGGGTTATCGCCAGCGGAATAGCAACGATCGCCGCCCAGAAGGCCAGGAATAGCGTGTTCCACAGCCGTTCCCTGATCGATGTCGCTATGTCCTGCCCGCTCGACATCGCCGTGCCGAGATCGCCGGTGAGCACCCCGCCCAGCCAGTGGAAGTAGCGAATGTAGGCAGGGTCGTTGAGCCCGAGCTGCTCGCGCAGATTGGCGAGCGACTCCGGCGTCGCCGAGTGTCCGAGGATGGCTTGTGCGACGTCGCCGGGCAGGATCTGGGTGCCGGCGAAGATCAGGACCGAAACGGCCAGCAAAAGGAGGATGCCCAGCGCAATGCGCTGGGCCACCAGTTTCACGATAGGTGCGGACATAAGCGCAAGGCCGGGCTCAGGCTTCGAGCCAGCACTTCGCCAAAGCGTAGCCGTTGCATAGTTCCTGGTGCGGATCCTCCACCCAGCCGGCGACCTTCGGTCCCGTGGCGTCGATGAACTGGTTGAACATCGGCAGGATCAGACCGCCCTCGTCGCGCACCATGACCGCCATGTCGTGGTACATCTGCTTGCGCTTGGCCTCGTCGAGCTCGGCGCGCGCCGCCAGCACCATCTTGTCGAAATCCGGGCGCTTGAAACGCGTGTCGTTCCAGTCGGCGCTCGACAGATAGGCGGTCGAGTACATCTGGTCCTGCGTCGAGCGGCCGCCCCAATAGGAGGCGCAGAAGGGCTGCTTGTTCCAGACCTCGTTCCAGTAGCCATCGCCGGGTTCGCGCTTGATTTCCAGCTTGATGCCGGCCTTGGCCGCGCTCTGCTGATAGAGCTGCGCGGCGTCGACCGCGCCGGGGAAGGCGACGTCCGAGGTCCTGAGCAGGATAGAACCGTCATGGCCCGACTTCTTGTAATGGAACTTGGCCTTGTCGGGATCGTATTTGCGCTGCTCGATCTCGGTGAACAGCGGGTAGGAGGCGTTGATCGGGAAGTCGTTGCCGAGCGAGCCGTAGCCGCGCAGCACCTTGTTCAGCATCTCCTCGCGGTTGATCGCCAGCTTCAGCGCCATCCTGAGATCGTTGTTGTCGAACGGGGCCGTGTTGCAATGCATGATGAACACGTAGTGGCCGGGACCGGAGTGGTTGCGGATGGTGACG
>NZ_JBZEGV010000113.1:0-1265 GCF_058312955.1 Mesorhizobium sp. LEGMi-168a | reverse complement strand
TTCGCAGCGTTGCGTAAGCGCGATGGGACCGGCGCGCGGGCGCTTGAATTCGTCACGTTAACCGCTGCGCGATCCGGTGAAGTGCGCGGCATGGAATGGCCGGAAATCGATTGGGACGCCAAATTGTGGATGGTGCCGGCGGCTCGCATGAAGATGAAAAAGCCGCACACGGTCGCGCTTTCCGATGCCGCGCTGGCAATTCTAACCGCGATGAAAGAGGCGGCGACCGATAATAGCAAATATGTTTTTCCGGCGATCCGTGGCGGCATGCTGTCCGACATGACGTTGAGCGCGACCATGAAGCGGATGCACGAAAGCGAGGTGGAAGCCGAGCGCGTCGGATGGCTGGACAAGCATTCAGGTCGTCCAGCCGTTCCCCATGGGATTCGTTCCACCTTTTCGGATTGGGCCGGCGAGCTTTCGGACTATCCCCGCGACATGCGGGAATTCGCCCTGGCTCATGCCATCAACAGCGACGTTGAAGCCGCGTACCGGCGCGAAACAATGGTGGAAAAGAGGCGCGCCATGATGACCGATTGGGCGGCTTTTCTGGCGGGTAGCAAGCAATGACCGACGAAGCGTTGAACGAAGCAATGAACGCGCTCACGGCGGCCCGTGGCGGCGATTTAAGCCTAGTGATCGCGCGCATTGCCGACGAACGCGTTGCGCTCACTTTTCTGGAGCGGGCTTTCATCATCGAACAGCTTGCGCCTAGAAAAAAAGGCCGCAAATCAGACGACGACGAAATAGAAATTTACCAATGGTATAGGCAAGCGGTCGGACTTTCACACAAGGACGCGATCACGGCAACCACACGGGCACTGAAAGGCAATATCGATGAGCGTTCGTGCGAAGCGATAGAAAAACAAATCCGGCGAAAGCGACGTACTGACTTGGGTCCAAGCTTCAAGATGTATGTCGAATTCTATAAGCAGGGAAGCCGATCACAACTGATACTGCCAGCCGCGTTGCGTGATCCGCAATTGAGCCTTGCGCGCGTGGAACTAGACCAGCGGACAGAATAGGGCGCTCTTTCTGTCCGGTCAAACTTGTAGCAACCCGGCGCATCGTGTGTAATTTGGCTGTCATCCGTTTCACCGTAAGGATGACAGCCACATGGCCAAGCCAATTACCGCCAACTCCAAGTATCTGACAGATGTACAGGCCGGCGAACGCTTTGCCGTGGACCGTACGACCATTTGGCGCGGGACGCGCACCAATCCGGCCTTTCCCAACCCTGTAAAGGTATCTGCCGGCGCGACCCG
>NZ_JBZEGV010000112.1:0-1274 GCF_058312955.1 Mesorhizobium sp. LEGMi-168a | reverse complement strand
AATGATCAACCCGCAAGGTGGCGGTCATGACGGCGATCACGACGCCCATGAGAGCGCCGCCGATGATCGCCGCCAGAACGGCAAGCCACAGCGAGCCTGTCATCGTCGCGACGATGTAGGCGGCGAAAGCACCGGTCAGCATCGTGCCTTCCACGCCCATGTTCCAGATGCCGGCGCGCTGCGTGATGAGCTCGCCCATGGCGGAGAAAAGCAGCGGTGTCACCGCACGGATGGTGGCGGCAAGGATGCTGACGACGATCGCTTCCTGGAACAGCTGGCTCATTGGACGGCAACCCTCACCACGCGGTAGCGCGCCAGCACACCGGCGCAGAGAAAGAAGAACAGGGTGATGCCCTGGATGGCGGGCACGAGCGATGCCGGCACGTCGCCGAGCACGCGCATATAGACGGCGCCGCTCGCCAGTCCGCCGAAGAACAGCCCGGCCATGACCGTGCCCAACGGCCTGAGGCCGCCGATCATGCCGACGATGATGCCGGCATAGCCAAGGCCGATCAGGTTGTCGGCGCGCAGCCGATGCGCCACGCCGAACAGCTCGATTGCGCCGGCAAGGGCCGCCAGGGCGCCGCTTGCCATCAGGATGACGGTGACCGTGCGGGCGATGTTGACGCCCTTGTGCCGCAGCGCCTCGGGATTGTAGCCGAGGCCGCGGATCTCGTAGCCAAGCGGCGTGCGCGACACAACAAGCGCGCAAATGGCGGCGGCGAGGAACGGCAACAGCACACCCGCGTGCAGCCGGCTGCTGCCGAACAGCGCCGGCAGGAAGGCTTCGGTGGGCAGCATCGGCGACTGCTGGTAGGAGATGGTGCCGCCGCTCTCGCCCCATGGCCCGCCCTGCAGCAGCCAGGACAGGAGATAGGTGACGAGGTAGTTCAGCATCACCGTCGAGATGATCTCGTTGACGCCGAAGCGGTTCCTGAGCAGCGCGGCCAGCCAGCCAAGCGCCATGCCGGCCGCCATGCCGACGGCGAGCACGCCCGGAAAGAACAACAGCGGCGGCATGCCGGCCAGAAGCTGAGCGCCAAGGTAGCCGCCCATGGCGCCGGCAAAGACCTGCCCCTCCTGGCCGATGCTCCAGAGCTGGGCGCGGAAGGCAATGACGGTGGCAAGGCCGGTGAGGATGATCGGCGTCGCCTTGACCAGCGTGGTGGCGATCGCCTTCGGCGAGCCGACCGCGCCCTGCACGAGCGCCGAAAAAACCTGGCCGACATCGGCGCCGGTGGAGGCGAGCAGCAGCGCCGAAACGGCCAGCCCGG
>NZ_JBZEGV010000111.1:0-1279 GCF_058312955.1 Mesorhizobium sp. LEGMi-168a | reverse complement strand
AAGAAGTAGCTCTTTTCCTCGGGCGTCAGCGTTGCCGTCGGCTCGTCGAAAATGATCACCCTGGCCTTGTGATGAACCGCCCGCGCGATTTCCACCATCTGTTTCTGGGCCGCGCCGAGCGAGCCGACGATGGCGGAGGGATCGACGTGGAAATTAAGCGACTGGAGAAATTGCTGCGCCGAGATGTAGACGCCGCGCAGGCGATTGAGCGGCTTCTCCTTGCCGAGATAGATGTTCTGGGCGACCGTCATCGATGGGACCAGGCTGTTTTCCTGGTAGACCATGGCGATGCCTTTCGCGAGACCCTCCGCGGGGGTGCTGAGGCGCTCCTCCCTGCCATTGATGAACAGCTTGCCGCTGCTCAGCGGATAGACGCCTGCTATGACCTTGGTGAGCGTGGATTTGCCGGCGCCGTTTTCGCCGAGCAGCGCGTGGATCTCGCCCGGCAGCAGCTGGAAATCAACATCCGAGAAAGCCGGATTGCCGCGGAAATCCTTGGTTGCCGCCTTGAGTTCGACAATGGGGGTCATGCTGCCGCATCCAGGGTGGAATCGATGTCCGGCTCGCTGGGGTCGAGATGGTCGACGGCGATAATCTCGCCACGGCCTTTTGAGGTTACGAGCAGCCTCCTGGCCTGCTCCGCGCAGGAGGTTATCCCGTGGCGCTTGCCATCGGCCCGACTGTGAGCGCTCCAGATCGGCTGGAACCGATCGTCGAGCCTGACCACGAGACCGTAGGAGCGCGTGGGGGCCCATGGCTTGTGGATACCGAGCCGGATCACGCCGCCCGCCTGCAGAGGCTCCTTGAAGCTGTGGCCGCTAGAGAGCGTGGGCGCAATCCAGTATTCGGGAGCGACCGTCTCCATCATCTCGCGCTTGTAGCGCTTTTCACGCAGCACGAACTCTTGCAGCTGAGAGCGCACCGCAAACAGGGTCAGCCAGTACCCTCCCTGGCCCGACGGGCAGATGCGGCCCGGATAGGCGGGCAGATCCGCCAGCGGCGTCGTGCGGCCTTCGCCGCCGATCCCGACCGTCAGCAGACGGTGCCGCCATGCCTCGCTGACGGCCACACGATCGCCGCCGGCGACGCACACGCCAGAAGGATAGCCGAGGTCGCTCTGGATAACCGAAGCGTTTTGGGTGCCGAGATCGATCCTTAGCACGCTGCCGCTGTGGCCAAGCTCAAGCAGGTCCCGCGCCCATTCGCCAACCGAATGGGTGGCCGTACCGTTGCTGACCACGAGCGTGTTTTCGTCGACGTACACGCCGGCGGTCGGACA
>NZ_JBZEGV010000110.1:0-1280 GCF_058312955.1 Mesorhizobium sp. LEGMi-168a | reverse complement strand
CGTCTCCTGCGCCGTCGACTGTCCTTACGAGGGGGCCGTCGAGCCGGAAGCGGTGAGAGATGTCTCCGAGCGCCTGATCGGCATCGGCTGTCGCGAAGTGGCCGTCGCGGACACGATCGGGCGCGCGAGCCCCGAGCGGGTCGATCGGATGCTGGCCGAGGTCGCCCAAAGCGTTGCCGCCTCGCAGCTCGCCTGTCATTTCCACGACACGTCGGGCCAGGCCCTGGCGAATATGGACGTGGCCTTGGCCTTTGGCATCCGGGTCTTCGACAGCGCCGTCGGCGGACTGGGCGGCTGCCCCTATGCGCCCGGCGCCGCCGGCAACGTCGCCACGGAAGCCGTGGTCGCCCATTTGGCGGCAGCCGGTTACGACACCGGCGTCGACGCCGTGAAGCTTGCGGACGCCCGCGCGCTGGCGCTGCAGCTGAAGGCCGGTGCGGGCCTACGTGGCTGACCCACCGCCTTGGTGGAGAGATGCGCGATCCTGGGGCAAGGAATGGGCAGGCCGGCGCTTCTATGGAACGCTGAGCTGCCCTAATGAACCGCAGCGTACATGATGGCCTCTTCCGTCGCGTTGCGGCGGTCCATTTCCTCGACAATCTTGCCCTGGCGCGCAATGAGGATCCGGTCCGACAGCGTGAGGATTTCCGGCAGATAGGAGGAGATCACCGCGATCGCGATACCCTGGTCGGCGAGCTGGTTGATGAAGGCGTGGATTTCGGCGATGGCGCCGACATCGACGCCGCGCGTCGGCTCGTCGAAAATCACCAGTTTCGGCTTTTGCACCAGCGCCTTGGCGATGACGACCTTCTGCTGGTTGCCGCCCGAGAGCTCGATGACCTTCGCGTTGGGGTCGATGGCGCGGATGTTCAGGCGCTTGCGCCAGTCTTCGGCGAGCGAGCGCGCCTGCCGCATCGAGATGATGTTCAGGCCTCCGTAAGGCTGGCCGCCGAGATGACCCATATAGATGTTCTCGGCGATGCTCATCGTCTCGAAAAAGCCCTCGGCCTTGCGCTCCTCGGTAACGTAGACGATGCCGTCGCGGACGGCGGGCGCCGGCACCAGATAGCGTTTGGGCTGGCCGCCGATCTTCACCTCGCCGCCGTGGAAGAAGTCGCGCTTGAGCACGCCGCTGACAACTTTCAGCGTCTCGGTGCGGCCGGACCCGACCAAGCCGAAGATACCCGTCACCTGGCCGGCATAAAGCGAGAAGGACGTGTTGCGGACCATGTTGCCCATGGACAGGTTCTCGACCGAAAGCACCTTCGGCCCGCGCGGCC
>NZ_JBZEGV010000109.1:0-1293 GCF_058312955.1 Mesorhizobium sp. LEGMi-168a | reverse complement strand
CAACGATCCCGGCATCCTGCGCAACCTCGTCCGCTACAACGCCCACAATATCGGCGTCTACTGCACCGTGGACAGTCCGGCGCGCGTCGAGATCGGCGCGCCGATGCGCTTTGCGTAGTGCATGTCGCCCGGAAGTGCGCAGCGGTTCTGGGGCAACCGACATGCAAAAGGTTTCCGTCCGGAATTGCGACCTGTCCCGTTATGTCGCGTGACGGCGCCATGATCTTGACGCCGCGGGCTTGGCACTGCGTGTAATACGCATGACAGAAAACGGCGTCATAGAACCGCACGATCTGCCATGTTGTCCAATACCTTCAAATCTCACCTACCGGAGCCCCGATGACTTCCTTGCCCGTTCTTGGCGCCGCCATGACACTGGACGACGTCGAAATCCACCGCGACTGGCTATTCGAAAGGCAGCGCGATCTGGAACTGCAGAGCTTCGTCGATGCGAGAGTTCTCAATGGCGACTGGACACCGCTCGCCGCCCGCGCCAGAAAGCTTCTCGACGGACACCGTGGACGGCTCGGGATTCACGGACCTTTCTGGGGCTTGACCATTGCGTCGAAGGACCCTGAAGTCCGCGATGTCGTGAGCAGACGTCACATCCAGGGAATCGAAGTCTGCGCCGCCATCGGCGCGACGCAGATGGTTGTCCACAGCCCCTACACAACCTGGTCCTACAACAATCTCGACAACAACCCCAGCGACCGCGAAAAAATAATCGAGTGCTGCCATCTGACGCTGCGCGATGCCGTCAAGCGGGCCGAGGACATCGGCTGCACCATCGTCATCGAGAATATCGAGGACAAGGATCCGTATATCCGCGTGGGGTTGGCCGACAGCTTCGGTTCCGCTGCCGTTGCCGTCTCGCTCGACACCGGCCATGCCTATTATGCCCACGGTTCGACCGGCGCTCCACCGGTTGATTACTATGTACACGCCGCGGGCAATCGCCTGCAGCACGTCCACTTGCAGGACGGTGACGGCTACGCCGACCGCCACTGGAGCCTGGGTGAGGGCGCGATCCGATGGAGAGCGGTCTTTGCCGCGCTTGCCAAACTCGAAAGCAATCCGCGCCTGATCATCGAGATCAAGGACAAGGCCAAGATACCGGCTTCCGCGGCCTATCTTGCCTCGCTCGGTATCGCGGAGTGAGGACAGCGGAAACGAGGGTCCCCGACGTTACCGGTACAAATCCGCACGCGTTGGCGGCAAGCCGCTCGGGCCGCGCGTGCGCTTGGTGGCGACGGTCTGGAAAATCTGCGCCGAGGCGCGCTCGAAGGTGATCGA
>NZ_JBZEGV010000108.1:0-1296 GCF_058312955.1 Mesorhizobium sp. LEGMi-168a | reverse complement strand
ATCCCACGGAAGGGCGATGGGCAGTTGGCCGAATTCGGCAGCGACGAGGACCCGGTCGAATGTGCCGTGTCGTTGCAGCGCGCCCTGGCGGAACGCAACACCGCCGTTTCCGAGGATCATCGAATTCGCGTCAGGATCGGGATCAATCTCGGCGAGGTGATTGTCGAGGGCGAGGACCGATATGGCGAGGGGGTCAACGTCGCTGCCAGGCTCCAACAACTAGCGGAACCCGGCGGCATCTGTGTCTCTGCAAAGGTCGCAAAAGAGATTGAGAAGAAGTTGGCTTTCGGCCTTGAGCCGATGGGCCAACAGAGGTTGAAGAACATCGCCGAACCGGTGCAGGCCTACCGGGTGCTGCTCGACCCCGCAGTGGCTGGAAAGCCCACGGCTGCCAATCGACACCCACGCTTCAGGCGCAATCTGGCTGTCGCCATTGGGGCCCTTGTTGTCGCGGTCGGCCTTGCAGCAGCGTGGTGGCGACCGTGGGAGCCACCGCTTCGGCCTACTGCTCTGACGACCAATGCGAAAGCCGACACTCGGCCATCCCTCGTCGTGCTTCCATTTGACAATCTCAGCGACGACAAGGCGCAAGGTTATCTGGCTGACGGTTTCACCGAGGACCTGACCACAGAACTTGCACGCGTGCCCGGCCTGTTCGTCGTATCGCGAAACGCGGCTTCCACCTACAAGGACAAGAAGACTGAACACGCTGAGATCGCCGCGGCGCGTGGTGTCCGGTACATTCTGGAGGGCTCGATACGTAGGGTCGGCGACGACATGCGCATCAATGCGCAATTGATCGACGGCTCGACCACCGGTCATCTCTGGGCAGAACGTTTCGACGGCCAGTGGGCGGATGTGTTTGCGCTGCAGGACAAGGTCGTTGTCAGTATCGCCGGCGCGCTCAAGCTCCGTCTCGTCAGCGAACAAGGCAAGGCAGATGTCGCGGGCGGCACGCGCAATCCTGCAGCCTACGAAGCTTACCTCCAGGGCATGGAAATCTACAATCGTCGCAATACTCCAGACGAGTTTGCGCAAGCGGTGAGGTTTTTCCAGCAGGCGCTGGAACTTGATCCGAATTTCGGCGCGGCGGCAGCCTCGCTCGCATGGGCCTATTGGGACATGGACGGGCCGCGGGGCAAAGCGTTAGTCGTTTCGGACATCGGTGCGCTGTACAACGTCTACAAGTATCTGGGGGAGGCGGCCAAGCATCCTTCGCCGTCCTACTATCAGCTCGTAGCCAGCTTGCTGGTTCGCGAGCACCGGTCCGACGAGGCAGTCGCGGTTATGTTCAAG
>NZ_JBZEGV010000107.1:0-1312 GCF_058312955.1 Mesorhizobium sp. LEGMi-168a | reverse complement strand
CAACGAACAGGCCGTCAATTTCCTAGGGCTCGATGCCTGCATCCTCGGCGGCCAGGGCCGAAACCTTGGCGAGGAGCTCAAGTGTGGTGACGCCCTCGGTTCGCCGCTGTGGCTTCAGCTCGCCGATGCCAACGATTGCGCCTTTCGATCGAGCCGAACTCATGCTGCCGCACTCCGTTCAAGCGTGCGGAACTCGTCGAGGCTTTCGGGGTTGGCGAGCGAGCCCATATTCTTGACCACGCCGCCGGCGACGACCGTGCGGGCTGCGCCCTCGACCCGCTTGCCGTTCAGCGTATACGGGATGGCCGTCACGGCGTGGATACGATGGGGCACATGGCGCGGTGAGGCGGCCGAGCGGATCGCGACGCGGATGCGGCGGGCGAGATCTGGCGTCAGCTTGTCGCCGTCGCGCAGCTTCAGGCACAGCACCACCTCCTCGTCGCCGTCGATGGGTGCGCCGAAGACGACGCAATCGTCGATCTCCTCGAAAATTTCGCAGGCGGCATAGATTTCGGCGGTGCCGATGCGGACGCCGCCGGGCTTTAGCGTCGTATCCGAGCGGCCATAGATGATCGCCGAGCCGTGGATCGTCATCTCGGCGATGTCGCCATGGGTCCAGATCTCGCGGCGGATGGCGAAATAGGTGTCCAGATAGCGCGCGTCGCCACCCGGGCCCCAAAAGGTTACGGGCGTGGACGGGAAGGGCTCCGTGCAGACGAGATCGGCCTGCTTACCAATCACAGGCGCGTTGCGATCGTCCATCACGTTGACGGCCAGGCCAAGCCCGCGCACGGTCAGTTGCGCACGGCGCACGGGATGGATCGGCGAGCCCAGCATGAAGCAGCCGATGATCTCTGTGCCGCCTGATATCGAGGCGAAAACCATGTCCTTCTTGATATGGTCATAGACCCAGTCGAACTGGTGCGGTGACACAGGTGCGCCAGCCGAGAGTAGCGATTTCAGTGCCGAGAGATCATAGCGCTCGCCGGGGAAGAAGTGATTGTCGGCCAACGTCGCGAGATATTTAGGGCTGGTGCCGAAATGGGTGATGCCAGCACGATCGGCTACCGTCCAGAGCGGAGTGAAATCCAGTCCGTTGGGTGTCTTGAGGATGGGCGCGCCGTCATAGAGGACGATTGCAGCGCCCGCGGCCAGGGACGAGATCAGCCAGTGATACATCATCCAGGCGGTGTTCGTGTACCAGCTCACGACGTCGCCGGGGCGCACGTCTCCGTGCAGCGCATGTTCCTTCATGTGCTGCAGCAATACGCCGCCGACGCCATGCACGATGGCTTTCGGCGCGCCTGTCGTT
>NZ_JBZEGV010000106.1:0-1321 GCF_058312955.1 Mesorhizobium sp. LEGMi-168a | reverse complement strand
CATGCCGGCGCGGTTCTCGACCGTGAGGTGCGCCTCCAGCGCGCCGTTCTCCAGCGCATAGGTGACGGAGGCCGCGTAGCGGTAAGGGCCAATCGCGCCGTCCTCGAGCACCAGTTCGGCCTCGGTATCGGTGCGATCGACAAGCCGCCACGTTTTTTGGAAACCGTCACCATGGATCGGAAAGGCCTCGCCCGGCACATTCGGCGCAACGGCATGGAACTGGCCATCGAACTCGAAGCCGCCGCCGGAAATGCGGTTCGACCACGGCACCAGGAGCTGGCAGCCGGACGTGCCGGT
The DNA here is from genome assembly GCF_058312955.1 of Mesorhizobium sp. LEGMi-168a. Taxonomy (NCBI): domain Bacteria; kingdom Pseudomonadati; phylum Pseudomonadota; class Alphaproteobacteria; order Hyphomicrobiales; family Phyllobacteriaceae; genus Mesorhizobium; species Mesorhizobium sp. LEGMi-168a. The sequence continues at coordinate 1,024 of NZ_JBZEGV010000106.1, read as the reverse complement.
GCCGTCCCCCGGCCTCAGCAGCGGAACCGGCGCGCTGCCGACCGCCAGCGCGTCGTAGCGGGCGATCGCCGCGCCCCGCTCCGGCGCCAAAACGAGCCTTGAGTACCCGTCGTTCAGTTCGACCATGCCGGTCATGATCTCACCAGCCGCCGTCGATGGCGATGTTCTGGCCGCTGATCATGTCGGAGGCCGGCGAGACGAGGAACAGCACGAGTTCGGCGACGTTGTCCGGCTCGATGCGCTTCTTCAGGCTCTGGTTCTCGAGGATCCAGTCATTGTACTCTTTGAGCCGGTCGCCGAAGACGCGCTCCTCGGCTTCCGACACCACCGCGCCCGGCGAGACCGCGTTGACGCGGACGCCGTGCGGTCCGAGCTCGCGGGCCAGTGACTTGGTGAGGCCGAGCATGGCGCCCTTCGACGCGACATAGGGCACGTAGCCGTCCCAGCGGCCATTGAGCGTGATCGAGCAGAAGTTGACGATCTTGCCGTAGCCCTTGGCCTTCATGCCCGGCGCGCAGGCCCGCGCCAGCGCGAAGGCGGCCGAGGAATTGACGCGGATCTGGTCCTCATATTCGGCGAGCGAAAATTCCTCGAAGGGACGGTTGATGATCAGCGCCGCGTTGTTGATCAAAATGTCGATGCCGCCTTCCTTTTCCGCCAACCCGGCAACGGCCGCTTCCGCTTCGACCAGCCGATTGAGGTCGCAGCCGATGAAGGCGATATCGCCCTTGGCCTGCCGGGCAAGTGCCGCCACAGTCTCCTCAGCGTCGCCGATGTCGGGTCGATCGAGCACCAGCACGCGCGCGCCGGCCCGCGCCAGCGTCACCGCCTGGGCCCGGCCGAGCGAACCGAGGCCGCCCGTCAGCAGCATCTTACGACCAGCGAGCGCCTTCATCGCCTACCCCTCACAGCACTCCGTGCACTTCGTCGATCGCGGTGTCCCCGATGCGCTTGTCCAGCACCACCTCGCCGCGCGCCATCGCCACGATGCGGTCGCAGCATTCGAAGACGTGGTGCATGTTGT
>NZ_JBZEGV010000105.1:0-1324 GCF_058312955.1 Mesorhizobium sp. LEGMi-168a | reverse complement strand
ACGCCTCACAAAAAGAGGATGGAATCCCGTTCTACCTTGGCTTTTACGATGGAAGAAACGTTTCTCGGCAAGTGTCGGCGATCCTCTCGGTATGGACTGTTATGGACGCAGTCGCCCGCTTTAGGATCCCAGGGGCCGGAAAGTTTGCGGCTGCGCCAATGACCTCGCCGCGGATCGGCGACTTGAGTAGCGATGAGGATTGAGCAGGCGACGGACCGAACAGCGCAGATAATTCCAACCAGTCCGCCCACGCTACGGGCCGAAAATCCGCGACCAGAAACTCACGCAACCGGCAGGTCTGACTTGATGTGAATTGAGAGCGCTTTATCCGCAGCGCGCTCCCAGGAGTTGCAATCTTTGGGGACAAGCCCCAAATAGGGCTGCAGCCGCTGCACTTTTTCTGTATACAAGCATGAAACCAGGACCGGACAGAGCCGAATTGAAAGACATGGACTCCCATCAGGTGGAAAGGAAAGTAACTCGACGTAGCGCTGGAAAGCCGACTTCTCCGGCGGCGGTATTGCTTCCGGGGGGCTTGCGTCCAAAGCGTATCGACACCGGCGCAATCTTCGAGACGCTTCGCTATCGAATTTCCATTCTGGAGTATCCGCCCGGGACGGCTCTGAAGGAGATCGCGCTATCAGAAGAGTTTGGCGTGAGCCGTACACCAATCCGCCAAGCCCTTCAAAGACTTGAGGTGGCCGGTCTGGTGCAGCCCGTAATCGGGCATGGATTTGCAGTCGATGCGGCACCTACTGCAATATCGGCTGCACCTCGCGCTCATGCTTGAGCATTTCATTTCAACGGCCGACAGTGAGCGAACAATCGAAGAGCTCAGCAGGTGCTACGCGATGAATGCTGCCCTGGAGAACGAATTTAGTCCACAAGCATATGCTCAGATTTCGCATGATTTGCGCTGGGTCATCTGCAACAAGATCACGAACCCATTTCTGGCGCAGAGCTGGATCGAAACCTATTATCTCGCCAGCCGTATTTGGTTTCTATGCGTGCCAGCCCACAGGAATCATTTCATTTCCCTGCAAGCAGAGGAAATCGAAGGGCTGATCGATAGCTTCCGGTCGGGCGAGCCCGGGCGTGTGGCAGCAACTGTCCACGACGCACTGCAGACCGCGGTGTCTGTTGTTTGGCAGAGCGTAGCAAGTGGGGATCTATCGATTTCAATTTCTTGAATGGCGCCTCCTTCGACAGGCTAGCGTCTCTGGCGATGGCCGGCGCAGATGAGGAACGTGCGTCTGTGAATCTGCCTTCGGCGGAGACGACGGGATTGCGAAGCGCCACGCATTCGCGAGTGCGCGCCGCGATC
>NZ_JBZEGV010000104.1:0-1339 GCF_058312955.1 Mesorhizobium sp. LEGMi-168a | reverse complement strand
AGCGTGACGGAAAGCGGTCGGACCGCCAACGATCCCGCCGGAGGCAAACATGTCAACCACACCGCCACGTGCGAAGCCGAATATTGACCCGAAAATTTGCCCGAGCGATCCTAGGAAGCCGCCCGCGCCGGAGCCGCCGCCAACCGCTGCCGTATTGATCTGGAACAGGGCGTCAAGAACGTCGTTCAGAAGCTTGTCAACGATCTTATTGAGCGCGTTTAGCGCCGCGTCGCCGAACGATTTCCAGAACCCTTTGCCTTGCTGGATACCTTGGGCGAAATCCTGGAAAAATCCCTTGGTAATGTCCTTGGCGAACGACATAGCCTCGCGGACGTTCTTAACCTCCGTTTCGAGCGCCGCCATTTGCGCGGCTTTGTCTTTCAATTGGCCGATTTCATCCGGCGAAAGATCGATACCTTTTTGGTTCGCTTCGTTGAGCAATTGCGTTTCGTATTTCAGTTCCGCCGCCGCTTCGGCGGTCATGCCGATTGCGTCGCGTTCGGCCTGCAATTTTGCAATATTGTTGTCGGCACCCGTCGCAATATCCTCGAATTTTTCCGCGTCCGTTTTGCCGCCGTGGCGACCTTGCCGCGCCAGACGTGCCGCTAGTTTATCCTCGAATGCGCCTTGGTCTTCCCGGTTCGGTGCGCTATCTGGCGACGGCGCATTGTCGGGCAATGGAAAATTCGGATCGAAACCAAGCTTTCCGCCGCGAATAGAGCGACCATTCGGCGAACCGCCGACAAAGCCAAACAGACGTTCCGTTTCGTTTGCCAGACCGGCAATCGTGGGGATAAGCGCCGCCGCTTGACCTTTCAAACCGACCAACATTTGAATAAACGCGTCACCGTTTATTTGCGCCTTGGAAAAGGCGGTTTGAGACGCGGTAATCATTTCGTTGAAATCGTCAACGGTAACGCTGCCGTCTGCAATTTTCGCCTTCAATTGCTCGAATTTATCGCGCAAATCGTTCGCGGAATTGTTCGCGCCGATTGTAATCAATTTATCCTGCATATCCGCCAATGCGGCGGACGCATTATCGAAACCTTGCGCAAGCGAAGCGGTTGACCGCTCGCGAGCGGCGGCGAGCGCGTCTAGCTTTTCCTGTTGATCTACCAACGCTTGCTGTTGATCGGCGTACGCTTTCAACGCCGGGAGAGCGATCCCCCATTGTTCTGCGACTTTCTGGATTAGCTCCGCCTGTTTTTGCAACGTGGCTTCACTCTGTTGACCGCCCGTAAAAACGGACGAAAAATATTCAACAGCCACGGCGGTCAGCCCGACCAATCCAACCGTTACAAGCGAGACGGGAGTTACAAGCGAGGCAAACCCGCCAACA
>NZ_JBZEGV010000103.1:0-1340 GCF_058312955.1 Mesorhizobium sp. LEGMi-168a | reverse complement strand
GCACGGGTAACGCGGGCGAGCATGCTTGAGGTCTTGTCGGAAGACTATATGCGAACGGCCGCCGCCAAGGGCGCTTCGTCGTATGCCCTGCTTATCCACCATGCCTTGAAAAATGCCGGCGTCCCCATCCTGACCGTTATCGGCATCAGCTTCGCCTATCTAATCGGTGGGGTAGTTCTCACCGAAACGGTGTTTAACATACCTGGTATCGGCCGCCTGGTCGTGGATGCGATCAACAACCGCGACTATCCGATCATTCAGAGTGTACTCATCCTGACTTCGGGTCTGTACGTTCTCATCAATCTCACGGTCGATATTGCTTATACGCTGATCGATCCGCGCATCCGGTATTGAGATGACCCTCCCCTCTGCACCAATTGACGCCGTGCCGATAGGGCGGTTGCAACTATCCCATCTTCCCCGTCTGGCAAGGCGACACCCGCTGGTCCTGGTAGGTGGCGGCCTGCTGGCGCGTATGATTATTCTGGCGCTCGTTGGACCCCTTTACGCCGGAGATCCGGTGAACATGGACCCGTTCAAGCGTCTCCAACTGCCATCTGCCGAGATCTGGTTCGGGACCGATAATCTGGGCCGCGACGTGTTTGCCAGAACGATCTTCGGCGCCCGCATCTCCCTCATGGTCGGATTGCTGTCGGCGGCATGCGCGGCTCTTGCCGGGCTTCTGATCGGTATCATGGCCGGCTACAGCCGCAGCTTCGACAACGTCGCCATGCGGGTCATGGACGGTCTGATGTCGATCCCGACGATCCTGCTGGCCATTGCGCTCATTTCTCTGACAGGGCCTGGAATAGGCATCCTCATCGTCGCCATCGCGATCCCAGAGACGCCAGCCGTCGCGCGACTGGTTCGTTCGGTGGTTCTGGGTGTTCGCGAGCGTCCCTATGTGGAGGCCTCGCTGTGCGGCGGGGCGCGCCTGCCTAAGGTGCTCTGGCGACATATCCTCCCGAGCACAGTTCCGGCGCTGATGGTCCAAAGCGCCACGGTCTGCGCCAGTGCGATCCTGACGGAGGCGGGATTGAGCTTCCTCGGCGTCGGCGTGCCGCCCGAGATTCCGAGTTGGGGCAACATGATCGCCAGTTCGCGCCTATACCTGGCCATCGCCCCATTGACAATCTTCGCCCCCGGTATCTGCCTTGCCGTCACAGTCCTTGCCGTCAACGTGCTCGGGGATGGTTTGCGCGACCTGTTCGATCCTCGCGCGAAGCGGAGGCGATGATATGCAAATGCATACGACAGTGGCCAATGACGTGCTCCTCGACGTCCAAGACCTCGAAACCCATTTCTATGGCGAGGAAAGCGTCACGCGGGCATTGGGCGGG
>NZ_JBZEGV010000102.1:0-1357 GCF_058312955.1 Mesorhizobium sp. LEGMi-168a | reverse complement strand
TTCGACTGACGCATTTGGGTATCATCTCGGTCCCCAAATCGCTAATTGAGGCCGGGGAGTCATTCGGCGCGAGCAAACGACAGCACTTGTGGCACATTGAACTGCCCTCCGCCCTGCCGACGATAATGGCGGGTTTGACCCAATGCATCATGTTATCGCTGTCAATGGTGGTGATCGCGGCTCTTATCGGCGCGTCGGGACTCGGCAGGCCCGTCGTTCGGGGCCTGAACTCACTCAACATTCCTTTGGGTATCGAAGCAGGCCTTGCGATTGTCGTGCTGGCCGTTCTGCTTGATCGCGTTTGCAGGGTAGGAGACGCAAGAAAGCCATGAACACGGCAGTCAGTTTCCGTAACGTCGATATTATCTTTGGCAGGAAGTCGGCGCAGTCCCTCGCAATGCTGGATGCCGGCGCGAGCCGCAATGAGATTTTGGCCAAGACTGGAAACGTCCTTGGCGCCGCTGGCGCCAATCTCGACGTAGAAGAAGGTCAGATCAGCGTTCTGATGGGCCTATCGGGGTCAGGCAAATCAACTCTTCTGCGCGGAGTGAACGGCCTGAACCGCGTGACACGAGGCAGCATCATAGTGCGGCATGCGGGTCAGGACGTTGACGTTGTGACCTGCACCGCCGATACACTGCGGCAGGTGCGGCAGCAGACGGTAGCGATGGTCTTCCAGCAATTCGCGCTGCTTCCCTGGCGGACCGTGGCAGACAATGTAGGGCTCGGGCTTCAGTTTTCGGGAGTTCCAGTAGCTGAGCGGAAACTCAGGGTCGCTAAGCAGCTGAAGTTGGTCGGCCTTGATCAATGGGCCGATAAATATGCCCATGAGTTGTCGGGGGGAATGCAGCAACGCGTTGGTCTCGCCCGTGCTTTTGCTACGGAAGCTCCGATCTTGCTGATGGACGAGCCCTTCTCGGCGCTAGATCCATTGATCCGAACAATGCTTCAGAACGAACTTCTAGAGCTCCAGGAAAAACTGAAGAAGACGATAATCTTTGTCAGTCACGACCTCGAAGAAGCATTGAAGATTGGTAATCGGATTACAATTATGGAAGGCGGTCGGATCGTTCAATCAGGACAGCCTGAAGAGATTATCCTTAAGCCAGTGGACGATTACGTCCGCGATTTCATTGCCAACGTAAACCCGTTATCGGTGCTTACAGCTTGGAATGTGATGAATAATTTGGCGGACATGGAGGTCGGCAGCGATGGCTGGGTTTGGTTGGATACCGCGTGCACGACACGGATTCAATTAGGTCCTGACCGAAAAAGAATAGCGGTGGAACGCAACGGACTGGCTGGAACCTTCGTCTGCTGTAGCGATGCCGAGACGTGGGTTCCTTCGGAAGCGCGG
>NZ_JBZEGV010000101.1:0-1362 GCF_058312955.1 Mesorhizobium sp. LEGMi-168a | reverse complement strand
CAGCGGTTCCGATCAGGACCCGCCCTCCGGTCCCTCCGGGGGCCGCGTCTGTCGTGCGCCCGCCGGGTCAGCATCCCACGCGGAAAGTGCGGGAGCTCACCGAGATGCTGATTGAGTATTTCAAACGGAACCCGGAACTTTGGGGGCTCGACGGCTAGGACGCGAACGGGGCGAAGCCTTGTCAAGGAGCTGCGTTCGACGGTCGCACTCCTTTGCCGACATAGGCCCGCACGTTCCACTTGCTGCGACACAGCTTGACGTATCCAGGGGCTAGTCGGGCAGACGGTCGCGCGCCAGTGTAGACATTCAGGAAGCCAAGGACCGGAAGACCAGGAGAGGACGGCGCGCATGAGCTGGAGGCCGGTGGCTTCTTAGGGTCCAGGACGAAGCGTCCATCGCTCCATGGAATGATTGCCTCGGCTGCCTTGTGAAATCATCGGGCGGCGTTCCCCCTGCGCAACACGGTTTGGCATTTCTCGACACTAAGAAGACCGATGCCGAACACCAAATTCCCGGATCAGGCTGTCAAGCGGGTGTCGCATCCTACGCGAACCAGTTGGATGCCTGAACAAAGTTGGTGGAAAAGGACGGACACATGATCGATCTGAACGGAAAGCGTGCATTGGTTACCGGAGGATCGCGGGGCATCGGGGCCGCGATCGCATTGGCACTGGCGGAGAACGGAGCCGACGTTGCATTTACTTACCAGCACTCCGCGGAGAAAGCTGATGCGGTGGTCAAGTCCATCGAAAGCAAGGGGCGTCGCGCAGTCGCTATCCAAGCCGACAGCGCCGACCCAGAAGCCATCGCGCGCTCCGTAAGCGAAGCCGTCTCGGCGCTGGGTGGAATCGATATCCTCGTCAACAGCGCGGCTATCGGCCACACCGGTACGATCGCCGACATCGACGTGAACGATTATCAGGCCGTGATGGACGTCAACGTGCGAGCGCCAGTGCTGTTTGCGAAAGCAGTTATCCCGCACCTCATCGAAGGGGGACGCATCATCTCGATCGGTTCGGCCTTGGGGGAGCGGGTTCCGTTCCCAGGCGTAACGGCTTATGCGATGTCCAAGGCGGCGCTTACCTCCTTCACCCGTGGTCTTTCGCGCGAACTCGGCCCGAACGGCATCACCGTGAATCTTGTTCAGCCCGGGGCGACAAATACGGATGCAAATCCGGCCGATGGGGAGGCTGCCGATTTCCAGCGGAGCCTGACGTCTTTGGGACGCTACGCCGAGCCGCACGAAGTCGCGAACGCTGTGGTCTTTCTGGCAAGTCCCGCCGCAAGCGTGATTACGGGCGCCATCCTGACCGCCGACGGGGGCGCAATCGCCTGAGCGGACTTGATGTTCGCGAGCAGGCC
>NZ_JBZEGV010000100.1:0-1377 GCF_058312955.1 Mesorhizobium sp. LEGMi-168a | reverse complement strand
TAACGGCGTATCTTACACGCCTTTACGATCATCTTGTCGAAAAGTCCGCGCGAGATCTTAGATTCGGTCATTATGTTGAAGTGTTTAGTTTGGATGCCGATCTCGGTGTCGATGCAATGAACGATGTAGGATGCACCTTCAGCCAAATCTTCCTTCGAATAGGAGCCGATATCCTCCGTGTTTGCTCCGTGGTCAGCCTGGTGGCCAGTCATGAATATGGCATCGACCCTGGCTATAACAGATTTCAACGCAGTGTCGGCATTGCGCCTTAGAAACTGCCGAAGAGTCTGGTCCAGGTGGTGAATCGGAGTGGCGAGATTGGCTAGCGCCTTCACCGATGCAAGATATGTGCGAACCTCCTGAGACAAAGGCAACTCCGCGTCTGCCTGCTCAAGAGCGGCTAAAACGTCCAAGAGGCTCTTCACCTTGTAGCCATACTTCGAGCTACGAAAGGCCCCCGAGGTTCCCAGAGCCTCTCTCGTGATCGACTGATCGCAATAGAATCCGAGCACAAGCCAGTTCACCGCTTGCTGCGTCTTGCCGAGCGCAATGGCCTTCAAAGCGAGGTCGCCGACCTGGTAGAGTTCCCGCCGCAGCACGTGACGCAGTTCGAGCTTGTCTAGGGACCCCAAGGTCGGGAGCCACACCTCGGCCGCCAGTAACTTGGGGCAGACCAAACCGAGGCGGTCTTCAAGGCTTCGTTCTTGTGCCATCTAGCAGAGTATCCCAGACCAAAGGTTTCCAGTCCCGCCGATATCACCTGAATGGCGATACGCCGTCGGCAATTCCGGTTGCCGAGCAGAAGGGAGGCGCTCAACTTATGCGTGGCTGCCAGAAGCATTAGCAAAGTCTAAACAGAGATCCTCCTGACAGTCCGGGAACTCCAGTTTCACCGATATGGTTAATCCTGATCTGCTAGCGACACCAGATCGTATCGCCTGCTACGTTGCTGAAACTGTCACTCTTCAACTTCATTTTCGATGGACGGCCTTGGCCTCGACCTTGACTTCGATCCGATTTAGGGACGAATTCTACCGGGGGGAATTGGCATGAAGCGACCTTTTATTTCGTTGAGGATCGACCAGCTTGAGACGATGCTGGAAAAGGCCACAGCGAACGGAGACAGTAAGGCTATCAAGGCCATCGCGAGTGAGGCAGCAGTCAGGAGTACCGCTCGGGCGGGAAAGCTACTGGTCCGTGCCAAATCTGCACTCGATGTCAAGCAGGCGGATCTTTTCGAACAAGCCCCCAAAGCCTCCAAAAAACAGCCCGGCGTTGTGCATGCGAAGGCTCCGGCCAAGCGAGGGAATCGCAAACCCACCGCGGAGCAGGAACAGGCAATCGACGCCTTCCACTCTGGCGGATCGCTCCGCATCA
>NZ_JBZEGV010000099.1:0-1391 GCF_058312955.1 Mesorhizobium sp. LEGMi-168a | reverse complement strand
TCCACCAGGAAACCACGAAGGATGAGCTCCGGAGAGCTATCCTTCAATTTTTCGGCCATTGCATTGACGCTTTGCCAAGCTGCGTCTGCTTTTTCGAGATTCAGTGCAACAGCTCCCAACTCACTCTTGTGCGCAAGCCCGGCGCTCAACGCCTTAACTGCTACTGGGAAATTGATCTCCGCTAATTGATCGGCTCGCTCAACCGTGACGACTATGCCACGAGGCACAGTTATACCAGATGCCCGAAGTTCGGCTTTGGCATCTGCCTCGTCGAGAGCCACTCCGGCGCTTGCGATGCTAGAGTATTTAGGCAGAACAATTTCTCCATCGGTCTGTCTGGCAAGCGCATCTGCCAGCTCCGAAAATCGCACCGCATTCGCCACGGCTCGCAAGCCATTGTCTAATCCCATCAGCGGGACCAATCCGTCAGCTATCATTCTTTCTCGAACGCTTTTCGGCAGCATGTCCGGCACGGTGTTGACGAACGCAGCGGGCAAACTCCTCTCGCTCGCGGCCTGTGCAAACGCTTTCGTAGTTATGTCCCACCCAGCGGAATCCCATTCGCCCTCAGTCGGGTAGCACATCACCTCCACAGCTATATCGTGGTCGTCCGATAGAAACGCTCGATAAATACTGAGATTTAGATCAAAATCTGTATCGTTACCGTGCGCGGAGGATATGTCGAGAGGATTGGCGGGGTGAACATACGGGGGGAGATGCTTCTCCAGCCCTGTCGCCGCCTCAGCGGACGGTGGTTGCAAGTCAAGGCCGGCTGCTTCCGCAATATCGCTGCCGAGCACCGCATAGGACCCCGAACTCGTTACAAAAGCAGTGCGCCGTCCTCTCAATTTTGGCGCGTACACGAGCATCTTCAAGGTCTCGATCGCCTCCATGGGCGTACGGACTTCGACAAAACCAAGCCGCTTGAAAAGCGCCGAAGCCACAATATCGTCGCCTGCTAGCGAAGCTGTGTGTGACTGACTTGCTCGACGGCCGGCTGTTGTTCTACCGCCTTTTATGACGACCACCGGAACGCCTTTGCGCGCGGCTTTCAAGCCTGCCGCCGAAAGAAACGCTGCATCCACTATGCCTTCCAGATAGAGGTTCACGGCCCGAACACGATCCTCATCCAGCACGACATCCAAGATGTCAGCTGCACTGATCATCGCCTGGTTGCCGAGCCCGACTGAGTATGCCACTGGCAACGATCTGTCTGCGCATCCAACATCGGAAAGATAGGCTCCTCCGTTGCTTATAATAGCAACACAACCATCATCGCCATGGCCACCGAAATGGTCCATCATGAAGACGGATCGGTCAACGAAGTTCCCCACCCCAGGGCAATTTGGCCCAATAATGGGCATTCCACCTGCCGCTTCCACCAAATCACG
>NZ_JBZEGV010000098.1:0-1396 GCF_058312955.1 Mesorhizobium sp. LEGMi-168a | reverse complement strand
CCACCAGGCGGTCGATATTGGCGAGCACATGGTCGCGCTCGGTCTGCTGCCCGCACCACCAGGTGGCGATGCTCGGCAAGGAAAGGTTCTCGCTCCGCAGCTCCTGCGCGATCCTGGGCAGGAAGGAAAGCAGCGCCCGCGTTTCCATCAGGCCCGAACCCAGCGCGTTGACGGCCGAGACGGTGCCGCGGCGAATGGCCTCGACCAGCCCGGGCGTGCCGATCTGCGAGTCCGGCCTGAGCTCGAGCGGATCGGCGAAGGCCGCATCGAGCCGCCGCCACAAGACGCCGATCGGCAGCAGCCCCGAAACGGTGCGCACCATCAGCCGGCCGCCGGACACCGTCAGGTCCTCGCCCTCGAGCAGCATGATGCCGAGATAGCGCGCGATATAGGCATGCTCGTAATAGGTCTCGTTGAGCGGTCCGGGCGTCAGGATGGCGACGCGGCCGCCGGACTCTCTTGCCATGCCGTTCAGCGCGTCGCGGAAGCGACGGAAGAAGCCGGCGAGCCGATGCACATGCAGCTCGCCATAGATGTCGGACAACGCGCGCGTGGTGGCGACGCGGTTTTCCAGCGCGAAGCCGGCGCCCGACGGCGCCTGGGTGCGATCGCCCAGCACCCACCAGCGGCCATCCGGTCCGCGGCCGAGCTCGAAGGCGACCATATGCAGGAAATGACCGCTGGCCGGACGGATGCCGACGACCGGGCGCAGATATTCTGGACTGGCCGCGATCAGCCCTGCCGGCAGGATGCCGGTCTCGATCAGCCGGTTCGGTCCGTAGATATCGGCGAGGATCGCTTCGAACAGGTCGGCGCGCTGGACCAGACCGGCGCTGATCTCGGCCCATTCCTTTTCGTCGATCAGCAGCGGGACATGCGCCAGCGGCCATTCCCGCTCGTTGGCGCCGGCCTTGTCGTAGACGCGGTAATAGACGCCGGCATCACGCAGATACTGGTCGGCGCGGGTAAAACGCTGCCCGAGCGTTTCCGCACCCAACTCATCCAGCGCTTCGATAAAGGACCGCCAGGCCGGGCGCGGATTGCCTGCGGCGTCGACCATCTCGTCGACGACGCCGTCGATTGGCCGATCGAGCCCCAGCAGGCTCCGCGCCCGCGGCTTTCCACCCGCCCGTTTCTGATTCCCCTTTGCCATGGTCGATCAGAGTCTCGCGGGCCGTCTGAGGTCAAGGGTCATCGGGAAGTCTTCAGAAGCTTCTTCGGCGTGAAGCACATAGCCGCCGGGCGTATGGCCGCGCGGCTCGAAGCGGGCGAGCCGCCGCGCCTCGGCCTCGTTGCCGTTGACCGGGAAGGTCTCGTAATTGCGGCCGCCCGGATGCGCGACATGGTAGATGCAGCCGCCGCTAGAGCGGCCCGACCAGCGCGCGTAGATGTCGAA
>NZ_JBZEGV010000097.1:0-1397 GCF_058312955.1 Mesorhizobium sp. LEGMi-168a | reverse complement strand
GATCGCCGCTGAAGACGCGGTACATGTAGCCGCCGAGCGGCTTCACAAGCAAAAGCAGGATCCCGCAATAGACGAGGATCTGTATCCAGCCATTTATGGTCATGATGGGCTCTCCGCGTGCCGGTCAGAAGCGCTCTGGGCGAATGAGCGCGTAGGTGAGGTAGGCAAGCAGGAACAAAGTCACCGCGCCGCCGAGTATGTAATCGAAAAGCATGATCCGACCCTTCCGCTCAGATTCTGTCGCAGGCTCTGACGTAGGCCAAGGACAAGGCGAAGAATAAAATCCCGATCCCGAGAACTATGAGGTCCATTGCTGGCGTTCCTTGTTTTCGCTCGTTCTTTTCCGGCCTGACGTAGGCGGGATCAAAACTGCATGTGAACGCTCGTCACCTTGGTGGTGACGGCGATCAAAACTTCGTGGCGGAGCGAAATATGGACCCGATCGCCATAAAGGTTCGAGACGAGGCGGGAGGGAAAGATATAGGAATTTTATAGGGGTTTGCGGTGCGCCGGCACGTAATGTGTCCGTTACGATGTCTGCTACGTTGTCGAAGGCAATCTTATTTCGAGCGGTTGCAAACCCTGCTAAGGCGCACCCTCACAGCGGCCAACTGAGATCGGCGCAGTAACGACTTATACGACGATCTCGGCAGCGAGCTTGGGCTTTTTCAGCCTTGCTCCTTTTGGGAGCTTGCCGTCCCTCAAGAATCCACGCAGACCCTCGGTGAACGGTTTAAATCGACGAAAGGCTAGTTGGGAACTAGCGAGCTCATATTTGACGCCGTTCTTGATGGCGCTCTCAAGGTGAATGGCATTGCGCAGTTTATAGAAGGATTTTATCTCTTCGCCAAGCTCAGCATCGACAAAGCCAATCTTGACGGCAGCATCAACCTTATCGTCGAACTTAATTGAAATCGGATTTGTTCGCTGCCTAGTTTGGATACAAAGTTCAACGGCTTCGCCGCCCGTGGTCGATAATTGCAAGTTGCTAGAAATGGCTCCAACACGCTTAAAAACCGTGTGAAATTCGATATCGGTTACTGCTTGGTGTTCGGAAAACTTTGACCACAAGAAGTGAACGATGATCGCTTCATAGATGCCCGCATACTGAACGATTTGGAACTTAACGTGAGCATGAAGGCGCTTTTCTGTTACTTGTAAACCTTCGCCGAGTTTGTAGATATAACGAGCCGCATAGAACTCGGATTCAATACGTTCCTTCAGCTTCTCATCTTCGATGAAATCAAACATCGCTGCGACCATGGTGTCGGGAGCAATGTCGCGATCACAATAAGAAAGAATCTGGTTTCGAGGTTCTTGATCTAGCGGCATTGCAGTCCCCAGGTGCGCATATAGGTCCTACTACAACCGCACAAACCGCTAGGGAAGCCCCGACC
>NZ_JBZEGV010000096.1:0-1409 GCF_058312955.1 Mesorhizobium sp. LEGMi-168a | reverse complement strand
GTACGCCTCCGGCGAGGGCCGCCTTGCGCGAGCATGGCACGGTAGCGAGTCTGCGCTCTTAAGGTCGTCCTTACGAGCGTAGTTAGCAGCACAGCATGAGCCATGTGACGTTATTGACCGGGCCTGAGCGTCGTCGTCGTTGGAGTGAAGAGGATCAGTGCCGGATACTGGCCGCGGCATTCGCGCCCGGGTCCACGGTTGCGGCGGTAGCGCGTCAGTACGATGTCGCGACCAGCCTGATCTATAGGTGGCGGCGCACGATGAGAGCCCGCGAGACGGGCTTTGCCGAAGTTGTCGTGGTTCCCGATGAGCCTGTTGCCGCTTCGGTGCCGGAGGCGCCACCAGCGGTGATCGAGCTGGAGATCGCCGGCAAGATGCGGCTGCGGATTCCGCTGACCACGCCGCCGACACTGGCGGCGGCGATGGTGAAGGCGCTAGGGATTTCATGATCCCGGTTCCGAGCCAGGTGCGGATCTGGTTGGCGGTCGGCCGGACCGATATGCGTCGCGGGATGCAAGGCCTGGCTCTGCAGGTTCAGGAGACGTTGGGCCGGGATCCGCATGCCGGCGATCTTTATGTCTTCCGCGGCCGCAGCGGCAATCTGATCAAGATTATCTGGCATGATGGGCTCGGCATGTCGCTGTATGCAAAACGGCTCGAGAAGGGCCGGTTTCTCTGGCCGTCGCCGGCGGACGGTACGGTTTCCATATCACCGGCGCAGCTCGCCTACATGCTCGACGGGATCGACTGGCGCAACCCGCGTCACACGTTCCGTCCTGAGCGCGCGGGCTGAGTTTTTTCTTTGAGTTTGCGCCATTTTCCGCGAGTCAGCGGACGCGTTTTATGATTCACTCCAGGACATGGATGCCACCGCCCTGGATGCTGTTCCGGACGATATCGGCGCGCTCAGAGCAGCGCTGACCGCGGCACTGGCCAGAGCCGAAGATGAAGCCGCGCGCGCTGCGCTGGTCGAGGCCGAACTGGCGGTCGCCAGGGCCAAGGCATCGGATGATGCGGCGCTGATCGCACATCAGGATCTGACGATCCGGAAGCTGCAGCGGGCGCTGCATGGTCAGAGTTCTGAACGTTCCGCCCGCCTGCACGACCAGATGGAGCTCACCTTCGAGGAACTCGAGAGCACGGCGACGGAAGACGAGATCGCCGCCGAACAGGCCGCGGCCCGGACCACCGAGGTGGCGCCTTATGTGCGCAAACGACCGGCGCGCCAGCCATTTCCCGAGCACCTGCCGCGCGAACGCGTGGTCGAACCGGCGCCGACCGCTTGCCACTGCTGCGGCGGTCATCGGCTGCGCAAGCTGGGTGAGGATATCACCGAGACGCTGGAGGTGGTGCCGCGGCAATGGAAGGTGATCCAGCACGTGCGGGAGAAGTTCACCTGCCGCGACTGC
>NZ_JBZEGV010000095.1:0-1419 GCF_058312955.1 Mesorhizobium sp. LEGMi-168a | reverse complement strand
CCCTTGATGATGCCGTTGGTTTCGAGAAAGGCCTCTTCGCACTGGGCGATGATGTCGACAATGGCATTGCCGATGCAAAGCACGTCATATTTCGGCATCAATGTCTCCGCCAACGAGCCACCGGCTTTCTGCCATGCCGGCCGGGCGGGGGTCTAGCCAGTTGGAATGAGCTTTCCGCTTGCCGATCCATTCAATGTCCGTCCTCACAGAGCGGCAAGTCCCGCCTCGTGCCTTATATCGGGCCGAAAATCTTACCTTCAATCTGAGATCGAACAGTTCAAAAATGAGGCGTTCGAGACGTTGCGGAAGCATACCACCACAAACGAATTTCGATCGCAAAGAGTCTATGAATTCCATTAAAAGATCTGTTGCAACCGAAACCAACGTGGATTTTGAGCACGTGCGGATCAGCAGTGAACTAGCACGCCTGATTGGCCGGGGGAGATCCGAGGGGGCTAATCGGCTGACATTGCCGCGCGAGCGGGCGGTCCCAAGCGCTTGTTCGACTGGTTTGCACCCGCCTTGTAGAACAGCCAGGCTACACGCTTGGGCAGCCCGACTGCATCAAGCAAATCAACATGCTGGGACACTATCAGGTGATTTCATCGGGTCGCCATGATCCCGTTCATTCTTTGGCGACCAGTGGCTTATCCCTTATAATTCTTTGAAGCGTCTGGTATGGCGCGATAGCAGGAACTCCCATGTTCCACATTGTGCTTTTTACCACTTTTGAGATACGTGCTCCTACCACGACATCAGGAATAGAGAATCGTGCGGGGATATTCAGTGAGGTACTCGAAGCCGGTCTCTGTGACGACAATTGAATCACCTATGCGGCCGCCAAGTTTTCCGTCGACTGTGATGCCACCGTCCACCGCGAAGGTCATGCCAGCTTGGAGCACGGTCTTGTCGCCGATCTTTAGTTCAGGCGCCTCGAGATAAGCCACACCAATTGATCGGCCTGTGCGATAAGCAGTCACGTAACCGGCTGCTGCATAGGCGTCGTTTGCAGCCATGGCTACGCTTTCCGCAGTGACGCCGGCGCGGATTGAGCGCAATGCGACCTGTTGGGCGTCAATCGCCGCCTGTTGCACTTTCACCGCCTCAGCGCTTGCTTCTTTGACAAAGAACATGCGATCGAACCCAAGTTTATATTGCTTGAACTGAGCCATGTTGCAAAAGCAAAAGTAAACTGGGTCGCCTTTTTCGAATCGCCTCATGTTTGACCGACGATGCACCATTGAGGTGTCTGCGCCCGACTGCATGATCTGCAGATTATGGATGAGGGGTGAGACAAATGCCTCCCATCCCCTCGGGGTAAGGAAGCCGGCGGCTTTACGGGTACCTGCTGCCATGACCGCGAGCGCAGATTCGTATTCCGGCGTGCCGACCTCGAGCGACTGATGTGCGGCAGCCATC
>NZ_JBZEGV010000094.1:0-1433 GCF_058312955.1 Mesorhizobium sp. LEGMi-168a | reverse complement strand
ATCGCATGCACTAGCACCCGGTCGTCGTCTAGCCAGACCGGCTGCGACGGCGGTCCCAGCCCTGGGGGGGAGGGCAGGATTGTCAAATCGTGGGTGAGCCGGGTCAGTTCGCGGCGGGCGACTTCCAGCAACAAGAAGTCCGTCTGCGAGGTACACCGGTCGTCGCCGGCCAGGAAAATCCGCTTGCCGTCTGGGGACCACGCCGATTGATCGATGACACCCTCCCTCGGGCCAAATGGCTCGATGCTGCCGGTGGCCACGTCGACTAGCCCAAGGTAGCTGTGGATCCCGTTCAGCATGGCCACCCTGACCGCGACTGTGCGCGCGTCGGGAGACCAAGCCGGGTCGTAGTGGTCGAACGGTTCGCGAGTTAGTATCCGCCGCTCTCTCGTCTCGACGTCGATGACGAACAGTTGCAGCCGCACGTCGCCGAGATACCCACGACCGTCCTGCTTATAGTCAATTCGCCGGGTCACTCGGACAGGGGGCAGTACATCTCCCGGAAGGCCTGCCTCGTCAGGCTCGTCAGGACCGAAGAGTGTTGTGTAAGCTAGAGAACTGCCCGTGGGGGACCAAGCGAGGCCGCTGATTGGTGCCCGGTGTCCGGCTATTTCCTGAGCCTCGCCGCCTCCGGCCGGAAGCACGTAGAGGCCGTACTTCGCGGGGCCGCCCCGATCGGCGATCCTGTCGGACACGAACGCGATCCGCGTCCCGTCCGGCGACCAGACGCCGTCATCGCTGATTCGCCCGCCCGTGGTGAGTTGGCGCGGATTGGTGCCGTCTACGTTGGCTGTCCACAACTGCGCCAGCCTGGCGCCGGTGCCTCGATCTGTTCGTGCCGACGTATACATGATACGAGTTCCGTCCGGCGAGATCCGTGCATTTTCAGCGACCGTGAACCCGTAGACCAGGGTATCCGGGGTGAGTCCTTCGGTCTCCGATAGCGGCGACGCAGTGGTCATCACTTGGTGGGCGATCTCTTCCATCTAGTTGGTCCCTCAGTGATACCGGCGGCACCTTCGTGCCGTCTCGTTGTGTCTCACAATTTGCATATCGCCGTGTCCCGACGAGTCAAACCGCTGCGGGCCCAATGACGGGATCCGAACCGGCGCCCCGGGATTTACCTCTGGCATCCAAGCGCAGAAATCCCCAGTCAAGAACAGAGAACTTAGCTTCTGGCATAGGCAAGTACTGTCCGTCCATGAAAGCTATGCCGTGCAAATAACCCGATGGCGCCTATGAAGCGGCACAACTTCCGGCAGAGCCATTAGTAGCCTAGGGGCGGCAAGCGCCATCTTGTTGGTCCTCCAGACCGGACACAGTGGCCGTGAGCAGACGCCCTCGGGGTCCGCAATCCCAAGGGGCATGCCGACCCTTTGAGCGTCACCTTTGTATTCTAGACGTTTACGGCAGCGCGGTTTCGAAGCGCTACG
>NZ_JBZEGV010000093.1:0-1444 GCF_058312955.1 Mesorhizobium sp. LEGMi-168a | reverse complement strand
AGGCGCACGCCACGGGCGTCTGGGGACTGGATGGCCGCGGCCTTGCCGTCGCTTTCGAGGGCCGCGACAACATTCTCGCGCTCCACACATGCGGCAAGGCGCTCGGCGCTTCCGGCGCGCTCGTCACGGGCCCAAGGACACTGTGCGACTATCTCATCAACCGCTCGCGGTCATTTATTTACGCCACCGCGCCGTCGCCGCTGATGGCCGTTGCGGCTCATGAAGCGCTCGCCATGCTCGCGGACGAGCCGATGCGCCGTGTTCAATTGCATGAGCGCATTGCCTTGGTGGGCCGGCAATTGGCCGAGCGTTGCGGAGTAAAGCCCAGCGGAACGCAGATCCAACCAGTTGTTATCGGCGACAGCCGGCGCACCATAGCGGTGGCGGCGGCTCTGCAGGCGCGTGGCTTTGACATTCGCGGCATTCGGCCACCGACCGTGCCGGAAGGGACGTCGCGCCTGCGCATATCGCTGACGCTCAACGTCGATGAAGCCGCCATTTCCGCCATGATCGATGCGCTTGTCGAGGCGTTGGCCCAGAATGACCAAAGGTGACATGACCAGAGGCGACATGACCAGAGGCATCGTCATCACCGGGACGGACACGGGCATCGGCAAGACGGTGTTTTCGGCGGGTCTCGCCGGCCTGCTCGACGGCTTCTACTGGAAACCGGTGCAATCCGGCCTCGACGAGGAGGCTGCCGTACCTTGATCCGCTGACATCCGAAACCTTGAGAGAAGCGATGGTTGCCGGCTTCGACCTCTCGCTGGTCACGGGAAATGGATGATGTCGCAATCCCGCGTCTGGCATCCCTTCACGCAACACGCGCTCGAGCCGGCGATCCCCGCAATCGTCCGGACGGAAGGCGCGTATCTCCACAAGGCCGACGGCGCCCACATCCTCGACGCCATCTCCTCCTGGTGGGTTGTCACCCATGGCCACCGCCATCCCCGCATCATCAAGACCATCGAGACGACTGCCGCGAGCCTTGACCAGATCATCTTCGCCGGCTTCACACACGAGCCGGCGGAACGCCTCGCCAGCGCGCTTGTCGACCTTACGCCGCCGGGACTCGACTGGGTGTTTTATTCCGACAGCGGCTCGACCTCGGTCGAGGTCGCGCTGAAGATGGCGCTCGGCTATTTCCGCAACATCGGCGCGCCGCGTTCGCGCATCGTCGTCATGGAGCACAGCTACCATGGCGACACGATCGGCACGATGAGCGTCGGTGCCCGCGGCGTGTTCAACGCCGCCTATGAGCCGCTGCTGTTCGAGGTGGATACCGTCCCCTTCCCCGCTCCCGGCCGCGAGCAGGAAACGCTGGATCGGTTCGAGGCAATTTCTCGTGACCGGCGCGCAGCCGCGCTGATTGTCGAGCCGCTGGTGCTCGGCGCCGGCGGCATGCTGATGTATCCGGCCTGGGTTGTGGCCGAATTGAAGAAGA
>NZ_JBZEGV010000092.1:0-1467 GCF_058312955.1 Mesorhizobium sp. LEGMi-168a | reverse complement strand
CTGCCGACCGCGTCGAAGATGCGGGCGTTGGCCTGATGCGGCACGAAGCGGTTGATGTCCTGCGGCTTCAGCCGCGCCGCGCCCAGCGCCTCCTGGGAGCAAGCGGTCATCATCGCCACCGCCTTGCTGAACACTTCGCGGCCGTCCACGATCGTCATCCGGGTTTGCTCGATATCGAGACCGTCGTGGAACGGTCTGTTGCTGCCGCCGGCGGGAATCTGGATCAGCCCGTAGCGCGAACCGTCCGAGTCCACCGAAGCGCCAAGAATGCCGCGATCGGCATCCTCGCACGGACCGATCACGACCGCGCCGGCGGCATCGGCGAACAGCACGGCGCTGGCGCGCTCGGCCAGGTTGATGCGGCGGCTGAGGATGTTGGCGGCAATGACGAGCGCGGGTCTGCGGTGCAGGCGGGTGAACCCGTCGGCGAACATCAGTGCATAGATGAAGCCGGCGCAGGCGCCGGTCAGATCGATGGCGCCGGCGCGGCCAAGGCCAAGCCGATGCGCGACCAGCGGCGCGCTCGGCGGCAGAAGATGGTCGGGCGTCGAGGTGGCCAGCAGCAGCAGGCCGACGTCACCGCGGTCGATGCCGGCATTTGCCAGCGCCATGTCGCCTGCCTGCGCGGCAAGGCCCGACAGCGTGTCGTCACCCGATGCCCAGAAGCGTGACCGGATCCCGGTACGCCGCTCGATCCAGCCCGGCTCGAGGCCGAGATTGTTCTCGATCTCGGCATTCGCAACCTTGCGTGTAGGCGCATGATGGCCAAGCCCGAGGATACGCGTCGACCGGCTCATGGTTTCGAGCCGAAGCGTTCACCGGCCTCCTCGATGGCGTCATAGAGCCGGTCGAGCTCGTCGCCGGTGATGCAATAGGGCGGAAGCAGATAGAGGACGTTGCCGAGCGGACGTACCAGCAGTCCCCGCTCGAGGAAGAACGCCCGCAGCTTCGGCCCGATCTCGGCAAGATAGCCGGCGGAGCCGGTGCGCAGATCGAGCGCCGCGATCGTGCCGGTAACCCGGCTGTCGATGAAGCGGGGGTTGTCGCGAAAGCGGCGCAGCCCGGCGGCCTGTTTCGCGCCCAGGGCCGCGATCCGTTCGGCGACGGGCTCGTCGCGCCAGATCTCGACATTGGCGAGTGCGGCCGCGCAGGCAATCGGATTGGCGGTGTAGGAGCTCGAATGAAAGAAGGTCTTCTTCCGGTCTGTCGAATAATGGGCCTGGAAGATGGCGTCGGTCGCCAGCGTCGCGGCGAGCGGAATGGTGCCGCCGGTCAGGCCCTTCGAAGTGCACAGGATGTCGGGCGAGACGTGTGCTTGCTCGCAGGCGAACATGGTGCCCGTCCGTCCCCAGCCGGTCATCACCTCATCTGCGATCATTAGCGTGCCGGAGGTTTCCGCGATCTTCTTCAATTCGGCCACAACCCAGGCCGGATACATCAGCATGCCGCCGGCGCCGAGCACCAGCG
>NZ_JBZEGV010000091.1:0-1507 GCF_058312955.1 Mesorhizobium sp. LEGMi-168a | reverse complement strand
TGAGGACGTTCCTGGACAGCGACCTCGTCTACGATTTCCTGCATTCGCCGGTCGCCCTGATCTCGGCGCTGGTGCTGGTCGCGATCGCCATGTCCGCGGCGCTTGCCCCATTGCTCTCGCCGCAAAACCCTTACGACCTGACGCAGCTTTACCTCGACAAGGCCGAGCTGCCGCCGATCTGGACGGCCGACGGGGAAGCGCCCTACCTGCTCGGCACCGACGTGCAGGGCCGCGACATCTTCTCGGCAATCCTCTACGGGTCGCGCATCTCGCTGATGATCGGCTTTGCCGGCGTCATCATGGCCGCCACGATCGGCATTACGGTCGGGCTGATCGCCGGCTATATCGGCGGCTGGGTCGACAACCTTCTCATGCGCGTCGGCGACCTCGTGCTGTCCATCCCGACCCTTTTGGTGGCGATCCTGGTCAGCGCGATCTTCCGCCATCTGCTGCCGATGTCGCTTCGCGACGCGTTCACGCCGGTCATCCTGATCATATCGATCTCCATCACGTCATGGGTGCAATATGCGCGCCTGGTGCGGGCCTCGGCCATGGTCGAGGCAAGGAAGGAATATGTGCTTGCCGCGCGCGTGCTCCGGGTCTCGTCGGCTCGCATCATGCTGTCGCATATCCTGCCGAACGTCATGACGCCGGTCCTGGTTACCGCGACCCTCAATCTGGGCCTTGCCATCCTTGCCGAGGCCACGCTGTCCTTCCTTGGCGTCGGCATGCCCGCCACCCAACCGTCGCTCGGCACGCTGATCCGCATCGGCAACCAGTACTTCTTCTCGGGAAGCTGGTGGGTCGTGCTGTTTCCCGCGCTGCAGCTCAGCTTGATCATCCTCGCAGTCAATCTGCTGGGTGACTGGCTGCGCGACGCGCTCAATCCCAAACTTCACTGATCAGGGAACCGATCATGAACCAGACCGTCATCCTTAAAAACGTTCGCCCCTGGGCAGCCCCCGCCACCGATATCCTCATCCGCGACGGCAGCATCGCGGCGGTAGGCCCCGCGGACGCTTCGATTGGGGCCGAGTCCATCGACGGCAAGAGCGCGATCCTGCTTCCCGGGCTTGTCGAAGCCCATACGCATCTCGACAAGACCCTTTACGGAATGCCCTGGAACCGCAACAGCGTGCCCTCCAACCTGCTCGCCAAGATCACCAACGAGCGCAATTCCAAGAAACGCATCGGTCTCGATCCGGCTCGGCAATCGGCAAGACAGGTAGCGCTTTCGGTGGGCCATGGAACCACGCACATCCGCAGCCATGTCGACGTCGATACCGAGCATGGTCTTGCCGGCGTCCACGGCGTCATGGCGACGCGCGAGAAATACGCCGACGTGGTGGACATCGAGATCGTCGCCTTTCCGCAGTCGGGAATGCTGATCCGTGAAGGCACCAAGGAGCTGATGGACGAAGCGCTGAGCCTCGGCGCCGACGTGGTCGGCGGCCTCGACCCCTGCTCGATGGATCTCGATCCGAAGGGTCATCTCGACGTGGTCTTC
>NZ_JBZEGV010000090.1:0-1555 GCF_058312955.1 Mesorhizobium sp. LEGMi-168a | reverse complement strand
CGGGGTGCGGGCCGGCTGGTAAAGATTGGCCAGAACGGGATTTTCGATGATCTGCCGCTGCAGGACCAGGGCTTCTCCCGCCCGATAGGCGTCGCGAAGAAATTCCGACGGAAATACCCGGCCAAAGACCGCCATCGCCCCCGCCACGAAGGCGAGGAAGGCGATCATCAACACGAAGAGTGTGGATCCGATTTTCTCCATCGGCATTCCCTTGCGCTTATCCATATCCGAACCGCCCAGCCACTGCCGCCGTGCGGCTGCGGATCTCGTTGCGCTCGGCCTGCGTGAACGATGGTTCGTAGTAGGCCGGGAAGCTGATCGTCGCATGCGCCGCATGCGCAAGCCCGCGGTCATCAAGCTCGCAGTGGTCGAGTATTGTCGAGAGCGTTGCGGCGGGATCGCTGCAAAGATCCTCGTAGCGGACGACGAGCATGCTCCCGGCCATGGCCGGATCATCCAGCACCGCCGCCACATAGCCGTAGACCGAGGCCCAGTAGGCCGCCCATCCCGCGACGTCCCTGCCGCTTTTCCAGAGCTTGATGATCTCGCCGGCCGTCCTGTGATCGACATTGACCGGCACGCGGTTCAATCCGAACTCGAAATGCCCGCTGCGCCGCATGTGGCTGAGAACCCGCCGGTCCTTGCCCTCCGCGTCGGAAAAGAGCCTGTGCTGCTTCATCAGCGATGCGCTGTGCCAGGCCGGATCGCGGATGGGCACGATGAAGCGAGCGTCGGGAAACAGTTTCCTCAGATAGCGCAAGCGCGTGACGTTGTAGTTGCCCTTGGCGAGATAGCGGCCGGCGTCGCGCAGCAGGAGCAGCTTGCGGATATGATCCCGGTAAAAGGCTTCGAAGCAGGGATGGCGCGCAGCTTCGTCCAGGCCCGCATTCGTCGACGGATCGTGCAGGTCCGGGAAGAACGCCATCCAAACGATCTCCTCGAAGGCCTCGGGGCTCTCCGGCGTCACCTTGATGCGGTCGCGATGCGCACGCTCGACGGCAAGCTGCTCCGTGCGCCCGGCGCGGTCGACGAACCAGGTCCACGCCATAGGCGCAGGCACCAAGGGAAAGTCGCGATAGCGATGGCTCGCCGTGTCGGGATGGCTGGCAAGCAATTCGAGCAGGATGGTGCTGCCCGACCGGGCAAGGCCCGCAATATAGATCGGCCGGCTCACGCTGGTGCCGTCGAGCCGCTCGGCAAGCAGCCGCGTTTCCCAGTTCCCCACCCTGATCCAAAACCTCGGAAAGCGCTCCAGGAGCCGGCCGATCGCGTCCGTCCAGGCATCGACTTCCAGGCTCGCCGCCCGGCCGCGTCGCTTGGTTGTGCGCCTGGTCCCGGTCATGCGATGCCGCGCACGCTCGTGAGCATCAGGGCAACGAGGATCGGCGCCGCGAAGAAGATGCCTTCCCAGCCGCGTAGCCAGGCAGGGCCGACCGCCAGAACCTGTTGCCGCGGCAGGCCGAGGTCGATCCTGTCGAACGGCAAGTCGTCGGGCAGATAACCCGCTGGATTGCCGACCAGCACATTCCACCAGCGCCATTTCTCGATGACGGAA
>NZ_JBZEGV010000089.1:0-1574 GCF_058312955.1 Mesorhizobium sp. LEGMi-168a | reverse complement strand
CGCATATTGTCGCGCG
This sequence comes from Mesorhizobium sp. LEGMi-168a, assembly GCF_058312955.1. Lineage (NCBI taxonomy): Bacteria > Pseudomonadati > Pseudomonadota > Alphaproteobacteria > Hyphomicrobiales > Phyllobacteriaceae > Mesorhizobium > Mesorhizobium sp. LEGMi-168a. The sequence goes on along the minus strand of NZ_JBZEGV010000089.1, from coordinate 1,558 downwards.
CCCAGATCGCGGCCTCGGCTTCCTGCGGCCCGCCGATCTCGCCGATCATCACCACGGCGTCGGTATCCTCGTCGCGCTCGAAGAGCTGCAGGATGTCCTTGAAGGACGAGCCGTTGATCGGATCGCCGCCGATGCCGACGCTGGTCGACACGCCGATGCCGAGCGCCTTCATCTGCGAGGCGGCTTCGTAGCCCAGCGTGCCGGAACGGCCGACGATGCCGACGCGGCCGGGCAGATAGATGCTGCCCGGCATGATGCCCATCAGCGCCTGTCCGGGCGTGATGACGCCGGCGCAGTTCGGTCCGACGAGGCGCATGCGGTCCTCGAAGCGGTAGCGGCGCATGTAGCGCTTGACCTGCATCATGTCCTGCGAGGGGATGCCGTCGGTGATGCAGACGCAGAGCTTTATGCCGGCATCCGCCGCCTCCATGATCGAATCGGCGGCAAACGGCGGCGGCACGAAGACGATGCTGGCCTCGGCGCGCGTTTCGCGCACCGCGCCCTTGACCGTGTTGAAGACCGGCAGGCCGAGATGCGTCTGGCCGCCCTTGCCGGGGGTGACGCCGCCGACCAGCTTGGTGCCGTAGCGCTTCATGTCGTCGGCGTGGAAGCTGCCGATCTTGCCGGTGAAGCCCTGGACGATGACCCGCGTTGAGCGGTTGAGCAGGATTGCCATTTTTCTCGACCTCCCTCAGGCTGCTTTTTTCTTCTTGGCGGCCGCGCGCCACGCGGCGACGGCCTTTTCGGCGGCTTCGGCGAGTGTGTCGGCGACGATCACCTTCTCGCCGGAATCGGCCAGGATCTTGCGGCCTTCCTCGACCTTGGTGCCGGAGAGCCGCACCACCAAAGGCACGTCGACGCCGACTTCGCGGATTGCCTTGATGACGCCTTCGGCGACCCAGTCGCAGCGGTTGATGCCGGCGAAGATGTTGACCAGGATGGTCTCGACTTGTCTGTCGCCGAGCACGGCGCGGAAGGATTTTGCCACCCGCTCGGGCGAGGCGCCGCCGCCGATGTCGAGGAAGTTGGCCGGCTCGCCGCCGGCGATCTTGATCATGTCCATCGTCGCCATGGCGAGCCCCGCGCCGTTGATGATGCAGCCGATGTTGCCGTCGAGACCGACATAGGAGAGGCCGCGGTCGCTGGCGAAGGTTTCGCGCGGGTCTTCCTGGCTCTTGTCGCGCAGCTCGGAGATTTCCGGGCGGCGGAACAGCGCGTTCTCGTCGAAGGACATTTTGGCATCGAGCGCGACGAGGCTGCCGTCGCGGGTCACCACCAGCGGATTGATCTCCAGCATCGAGGCGTCGTAGTCGCGGAACACCTGGTAGCAGCCGAGGATGGTTTCGGTGGCCTTGCCGATCAGGTTGCTTTCAAGGCCAAGGCCGAAGGCGATCTCGCGCGCCTGGAAGCCCTGCATGCCGACACCGGGATCGACCGTGGCGCGGATGATGGAATCCGGTTTCTTTTCCGAGATGTCCTCGATCTCCATGCCGCCGGCGGCCGACGCCACGATCATGACGCGCTCTTCCTTCCGGTCGAGCACGAAGCCGAGATAGAG
>NZ_JBZEGV010000088.1:0-1604 GCF_058312955.1 Mesorhizobium sp. LEGMi-168a | reverse complement strand
GAGGCATCCGTCAGAGAGCTTTATGTATCGTGGGGTGCATTGTGAGTGCCTCTGACGATTTCTTTGTAGTTGGATGCCTACCTTTTCAGGGAGATTACATTGGCTTTGCGCTATCGATATTGAGGAGCGTCAGAAGGCCAAAGAGTAACTTTGTCCAAGAAATCGACGAAATTACATCCAAAATTTTGCGCTTTCTAGAAGTCGACGATGTTTCTGAGAAAGTAATACCGTCGAACCATGATCTGTCGGTGGCAGTTGGCGACGAGCAAATCTTAGCCTTCGTCACAGAGGACGGTTTATGCCACATCGGTACCGTTGATGCTCTCTCATCTATACTTAGATCGTTCGTAACACGGCTGCCGGAGCGGCATTCTGTTGTGTTGCAAGTGGCGGAACTTATTGGGGATCCGCAAGAAAAGAAGCGAGCGCGCGTCGCGATGCGCGAAGAGGTGGCTAAGGTAACGGGAGCCCGCTCTGCCCGTGCTTACTATGAAGGATCGGCTCTGCGGTCGGCGGTCTGGGCCAATCTTTTGGCGGCGGCCCCAAGCGTAGATGTTGCGAGACGCATTTTGGGGGCACGCGCGCGATTGGGAGCCTCGGTGAATGCCAATGGTGATTTAGAGCTACATTTAGAGGCACTTGCTCAGTCTGATCGAGCCTTGATCGATGAGGAAAAGCTCAAAAGGGCAATACTTGCTGAGTTTGCGGTAGTTTCTGAAGAAACTCGGGAGAGAAGCTCATCACGTGTCGATACTGACAGAATTCAAACAGGTCGCGTAACGGAATTGTTGACAAGAGTGCGGCATGCGCCTCGGCAAGATGAGCGTATTGCCATCCTCATCGATGGCATCCTTGACAATAAGTCCGGGTAGGAAACTGGGAGTGCCAGCGGCCAAGTTAGTTTCCGATTTATACGATATGCAGTACCCAGCTAACCGTGGCAATTTTCTGCTGTACTTTGCGAAGCACCTATCTAGGTGGCCTGAAATAAATCGTGAAATTGAGATAAGGTTGTTTAGAACGCGGAGTATATTTGTCGAGTATCTTCGACCAACAATTGAAGAATTTCTGGGCAAGAGGTCGAGCTCTAAGGAAGCGAACTTTGATTTGCCTCTTTTCGCGTCTCGGCCTAGCGACGATCCAGGCAAGTGAATGAATGGTGACGTGCGCAATCAATGCGCCCTGATCCTCACGGGTGGCGTGAACGGCACTCAGCAACTCGAAGAGGCTTGCCAAGGATCTTTCGCCCCTGCGATACTCTTCACCATCCCCTCACATCGGCGTATTCTTCCCCGCGGCTTGGGGAGACATCACATGCGCTCCACTCTGGACACCGTCGCCGCGATAGGCCTCGCCATCGGCGGCGCATTTGGGCTTGCGGGCACCTTCGTTGCCAGCGACGCGCTGCGCGAGATGGTCTGGGCGATCGATGGCGTGGCACTCGTCGTGGCCGCGGCGCTGCTCACCCTAAAATACCAGCGGCTCGGCAATGATTGCGTCGCGGCCGGCTTCCTCACCTTCGTCGCCGGCGAAAGCCTGCTTCTGGCCGGCAATGCGGCGGGCCTGCAGGCCAGCGTGCCCAGCTTTCTTGGCGGCATCTCGCT
>NZ_JBZEGV010000087.1:0-1666 GCF_058312955.1 Mesorhizobium sp. LEGMi-168a | reverse complement strand
CGCGGCCACCTCTCCCCCATGTTCATGGGGGAGAGGAACCCAAGCTTTTCAAGGCCGCGACCCTTCGCGGTTGGCGTTTCCTCTCCCTCCACGAATGTGGGGGGAGAGGTGGCTCGGCGAAGCCGAGACGGAGTGGGGGAGCGCCATATGCGATTACCCTGCCCTTGCGGGGGAGGGTGGAGCCTGATGCAAAATGCCTGTCACGATGCTTGCGTGAAGGGCACCCGACAGGCTTTGCTGGCGCCCTGAAAGATTCGCGAGAAGGCATTCATGGACACGGTCACGCTCAATGCAAAGGGCATCTCGGTCTCGCTCGATCTCGCCGTCGGCCATATCGCCGCCATGGAAATCGAAGCCGACGGCCGCAAGCTGAAGCCGCTGCACCGTGCGCCATGGGTCGGCGCGCCGCGCGAAACACTGCCGGAAAATCTCCCCGAAGGCACGGTGCGCCTTTCGGGCGATTTCCTCTGCGCGCCGTTCTCCACCAGCGACGTCGAGGCAGCGCCCCTGCATGGCTGGACGGCCAACAGTGCGTGGGACGTCGTCGAGAACGGCGCCATCGCCGGCGGCTGGCGGGCCGTCTTCCGGCTGCGCCGCAAGGTCATGGGCGCTGCCGTCGACAAGATTTTTACGCTGCGCGACAACCATCCCTTCCTCTACCAGGAACACATCTTTTCCGGCGGCTCCGGCGCTATTTCCGTCGCCCATCATCCGATGACGGTAATGCAGGACGGCGGCAGGCTCGCCTTTTCGCCGAAACGCCTGGCGGTGACGCCGGCGACCGCGCTGGAACCCGATCCGGCGCGCGGCCGGTTTCGCCTCGCCTATCCCGCCCGCGCCACCGATCTGGCCCATTTCCCGATCGCCACCGGCGGGACCACCGATCTCACCGGCTACCGCATGGAGGCTAGGGGCGAGGATTTCATCACCCTGGTCGAGGCCGATCATGGCGGGCCGGGCTGGACGGCGCTTGCCCGCCGCGCCGAGCAGGATCTGGTGCTGGTGCTGAAGAACCCGGCCGAGCTGCCGGTCACCATGCTGTGGTTCAGCAATGGCGGGCGCGACTATGCGCCCTGGAGCGGCCGCCATGTCGGCGTGCTCGGCATCGAGGACGGCCGTGCCGCGGTCGGCCACGCCGCCTCGCTCGGCGACAACTGGTTGAAACATGAAGGCGTGGCGACGGCCTTTGCTCTGGCCGAAGGGCGGTCGGTCTCCTTCCGCCATGTCATCGGCGCGGTTCCGTTCGCCGATGCCGAGCCGCCAAGCGGCCTCGAGCAAGCGCCCGACCGGCTGCGCGTCCTTGCCGCGGGCGGGACAACGCGGGAGATGCCATTCGACGGCGACTTCCTGCGCATTGGCCAGTCCGATCCTGCGTGAATGTTGAGTTCGTCATTGCAGGAATCCGGCATGCCGACGGGACAGCGCCCCCCTCTGCCCTGCCGGGCATCTCCCCCACAAGGGGGGGATCGGACGTCGCGCCGGCCTTCGCCAATCGCTAACGTTGCAGAAATGGCGCCTTCGACGAAACAGCCAATCTCCCCCCTCATATGATGAGTTGAAGGTCAAGGGGTGTGGTCACCATTGTTGACGGCCTTTGTGGTTGTCGACGGTATCCAGTTGCGCCCATTCCCAGTACCGGCAGCCATGGCTGACCTGTACCACCTCA
>NZ_JBZEGV010000086.1:0-1682 GCF_058312955.1 Mesorhizobium sp. LEGMi-168a | reverse complement strand
GGGACGTGTGCCTGCACAACAAGGACGCGATCCTGGAAATGCTGGCGCGCTTTTCGGAGGATCTGGCCTCGCTGCAGCGGGCGATCCGCTGGGGCGACGGCGAAAAGCTGTTCGACCTCTTCACCCGCACGCGCGCCATCCGTCGCTCGATCATCGAGGCCGGCCAGGACATCGATGTGCCGGATTTCGGCCGCCAGGCGGTGGAGCACCCGGCCAAACCCTAGGCTTTTTCCCTCGTTTTCCAGCGCGGATTTGACCGGTCGGCTATGTTTGCCTTGGCAGGTGGCGTGCCTTGGTGACTAGCCGAAACGCACGTCGCGATCGTCATCCTATGGCGGAGCAAGGAGCGAAGCGACGCGGCGCAGACCATAGGATCCATTCCGTGACTTCCGAGCCCTGCCGCGGTGCAGAATTCTGCTCCGCTGCATTCCATGGCTCAGGTCACGGAATGGATCCCAGGGTCTCCGCGACGGAGCTGCGCTCCTGCTCCGCCCAGGGATGACGAGGTTGGGAGGCTTCAGCCAATCTCCAGCGTTTGCGCTGATTTCACGGAGAAAATCTTGCTCGCCGACAAGCGTGCAATCTTTCAAAGTCCCTGTGTCGAGGAACTAGCCTTGCTCCGACGGCGGCCAGTGCGCCGCCATCATGGCCAATGTCTCGGCCCTGTCCGGAGCGCCGAGCCGGCCGCCGAAGCGCAGGCATTTGAGCGCCGCGGCGGCGCTGGCAAAGCGCAGCGCCTGCTCGGGCGGCATCGCCTCGGCAAGGCCGACGGCAAAGGCGCCGTGGAAGACGTGCCGGCGGCGAGCGTGTCGACCGCCTTGATCTTCGGCGCCTCGACGTGGCGGACGCGGCCGGCTTCCCGGTCATGCCACCAGGTTCCGGCAGCGCCACCGGTCACCGCGACGAAAGCGTCGGTGCGCGAGGCAAGGTCGGCGCAGGCGCTTTCAGGGTCGAGCGCATGACCGCAGATAATGCGCGCCGCCGGTTCCGAGGCGACGATGTGCGAGGCTAAAGGCAGCAGCCGCTCAAGCACCTCGACCGGCGCGGTGTCGGCGTCGAGGATCGCCACACGGCCGGCGTCCCGCGCGGCCATCAGTGCGAGCGACGCGGCGCCTGGCCAGCGCACATCCACCAGGACGGCGTCGAAGGCGGAGAGGTCGGCAAGCGGCAGCGTGTCGGGATCGGCTTGTGTCTTGCCGTCGTAGAACGGCACGATGACACGCTCGCCATGGGCATCGACCAGGATCGCGGCCAGTGCCGAGCGCGCGCCGGCGACGCGGCGAACCAGGCTGCAATCGACGCCCTCCGCCTCGATCTCGGCGATGAGCTGGTCGCCGACCGCATCGTCTCCCGCGCTTGCCCACAGCGATACCTGGGCGCCGAGGCGATGCGCGGCGCAGGCGGCGCTCGTCGCCATGCCCGAGGCGATCTGGACGCCGTCGCTGGCGATGAACTTGCCCTGATGCACGGGAAGCGTTTCGACACGAAGGATCGTGTCGAGGGTGAATGCGCCGACGCTGAGCAGTCTGACCGGTTCCACTGTCATTGCTCTAGGTGTGGGCTTTCAGAAGGTTGTCCATTCGGACCTGACCGAGGAGACTGGAGTTACCACGCTTCAGATTCGCCGGAGGGTCCGAATGAACATCCATAAGAATGCCCGTCTCACGCCGCTGCGTCGAGAG
>NZ_JBZEGV010000085.1:0-1730 GCF_058312955.1 Mesorhizobium sp. LEGMi-168a | reverse complement strand
CTGGCAGGCAAGGCTGCCGGCCGGCGGGCAGTCGACGCCGATGACCTACACGGTCGCCGACGGCCGCCAGTTCGTGGTCATCGTTGCCGGTGGCCATGGTTCAGTCGGCACGAAGCCTGGCGACTACGTGATGGCCTACACGCTGCCGAGATAGGCGGCTGATATTCAGGTGATGCCAGCCTGCGAATGGCTCGGTCCTGCGCCTCCGGCCTTCGCCGGCCGAAGCATCCATGACATCAGAGTGGCGTGGGAGTTAAGGCTACGGCCGGCGTAGGCCGGTGCTCATATGTGGACGGCCCCCTGCTTGCAAGGCTTTGGCTGGAGATGATTTGATCGGATCGCTTGCGCTCATATGTCCGGCCTTTTGCGCGCGGATATCTGAGCGCGGGCCTAGATGGGCTTCACGGAAAGCGAGTTCCAAACACGTACACGACATTGACTGCCAGTGAGCACCTCGGAGTGTCTCGCTCGTCCCGGTTCGACCGGTCACACCATCTTCTCCTCGCTTGCAAGTTCCGGCCTCAGCGTCGAGCCTGCGCTCGGCACCGAACTCTTAATGCTCTCACGGCTGCACAGGCACCGGATCGGTGGCGCCGAGGGGGCGGTAATGCTCACCGGTGACCATCAGCTTCCAGGCGATGCGGGCCAGCTTGTTGGCCAGCGCCACCGCCGCAAGCTTGGCGGGCTTGCGCGCGATCAAGGCCGTCAGCCATGGCCAGACCCGTTTGCTTGCCCGTCGCATGTGCTGGATGAGCGCGGTGGCGCCCGCCACCAGCACGCTTCGCAGCATCTCGTCGCCGGCGCGGGTAATCACCCCAAGCCTGTTTTTGCCTGCTGTCGAATGGTTCTTCGGCGTCAGTCCGAGCCAGGCGGCAAAGTCGCGACCCGACTTGAAGCCATGTGCATCCGTAACCTTGATGGCCAGCAACGTCGCTCCAACAGGGCCGACTGCCGGTATGGTGGCCAAGCGCCGGCTCACTTCATTGTGCCTATGAAGTGCAAGCAGCTTTTCATCGAGCACGGCAACCTCGGCACTGATGTGGGCGTAATCGCGCGCCAGCGTCTCGAACATGTCCCTGGCCGTTTCCGGGATCGTCGCGTCGGCGCGAATGTCGGCCAAAAGATCGCCGAGCCGGGAAAGTCCCTTGGGTGAGATCAGGCCGAACTCCGCCGCAAAGCCGCGGATCGAATTGGAGAGCTGCGTGCGCCGGTCGATGAACTGCGCTCGCAGCTTCGCCAGCATCTGCGCTGCTTGCTGATCGGCGCTCTTGACGGCAACGAAACGCATGCGGGGCCGGTTCATCGCTTCACAGGTCGCATCGGCATCGGCCGCATCCGATTTGGAGCGCTGGACATAGGGCTTCACGTGCTGCGCCGGCATTAGCAATACCTCATGACCCAACGCGCGCAACTCCCGCGCCCAGTAATGCGCCGCGCCACAGGCCTCCATGCCAACCTTCAGTGGCGGGAGCCCCGCAAAGAAGGCGAGCACCTGATTGCGCCGCAGCTTCTTGCGCAACACAGGCTGTTCGGCTTCATTCACCCCATGCAGCTGGAAAACGCTCTTTGACGTATCCATGCCAATGCGAATAAGTTTATCCACGGACGGTCTCCCTTGCTTGAGATCTTCAACGACCTCATTCTGGCACATCACGATGCCGTCGGGGGCCGTCCACCCCAACACGTACTTCAAGTACGCTCCGCTCCGGTTCTCGGAGACCGCCGTCCTC
>NZ_JBZEGV010000084.1:0-1788 GCF_058312955.1 Mesorhizobium sp. LEGMi-168a | reverse complement strand
TTCGAGACGGTGGAAGCGGAGGTCGAGGCGACGATCCCCGTCGTACGCCGCGTGATGGAGAACGCGCCGATGCCGGCGGTCTCGATGTCGGTGCCGCTGCATGTCGACGCGCGCGCGGCTGATAATTGGGACGAGGCGCACTGAGCTTTCCGCGCTCACGCACAGCCAGCCGTAGCGATCCTTCACACCCCCTCTGTCCTGCCGGACATCTCCCCCGCAAGGCACGACTGTCCGGGGAAAGTCATGCATAGGTGAAGCTCATCTGGTTTGGGGAGGATCGGAGCTTGCGTTGACTTGGGTTGACGGGCGGTGGTCTGTCGATGGCGGCGATGTTTCGTCGCTCGAAGAGGCATCGTGCGACCAGATCGGTGAACCTGAGGATGGGCATGGCGATGCGGCAGGCGCGGGCGGCGATGCGCAGCAGCGCATAGGCGATCATGGCGGCGAAGAGCTGCAGGCGGATGGCGTTGTCGTTGGTGCCGAGGAACTTGCGGATCTTGAGGTGCTGCTTGATCCAGCGGAACAACAGCTCGATCTGCCAGCGACCCTTATAGAGGGCGGCGATCTCGACGGCGGGCCGCTGGAGATCATTGGTCAGGAGCGTGATGGTGTCACCTTCCTGGCGCTGCACGGTCAGCCGGCGCAATGGGATCGGCAGCCTGCGCTGGCTCTTGCTGGCCAGGCCCACCTCGGCGTCTTCGAGAACGGTGAAGCCGTCGCCCTGCGCGACCTCGATCGGGCGGCTGGCGAGCACCCCGAGCCCCATGTTGGATTTGGGCCGGGTGACGAAGAAGGCTTCGGCTGCGGCGATTGCCGTCCACCAGCCGTAATGGCAATAGCCCTTGTCGAACACATAGGTGGCGCCTGGCTCGATGGTGATGGTGCGCCCGATCTCGGCGTCATTGACATTGGCGTGGCTGATGTCGAGGACGCGCGGGCGGTCGCTGTCGGGATCGTAGACGACATGCAGCTTCATGCCGCGGATGCGGCCGTTCGACTTGGCCCAGCCGCAGGCCTTGCCGAGCGGGATGGGCGTGGAATCGATCAGCCGCAGCATGGCCGCGCCTTCGCGACGCATGTGCCGGTCGAGCTGGTTGGCGAGGGTCTCGAAGGTCTCGGCAAACACGTCGACGGGGCGCCGCCGGTTGGCATCCGACAAGGTCGAGCGGCTCAGCCGGTCGCTGCCCAGGTGATAATGATGCTGGCAGTTGGCGTTCCAGCCGGCTTCAAGGCCGCGCAGGCTGTCGGCGCCGCTCAACTGCGCGTAGATCAGCACCATGAGATGATCCCAGCTGTGGAACGACTTGTCGTAGGCGTCCCCGCCATGGCTATCCACAATCGTCTGGAAGCGGCGCCGATTGATCGGTTCAACCAGCTTGCCAAGAATGCTAGGCCTAAAGCGCATGCCCCGTCCCTTTCTGAGTCTCGACAACCAGAAGGTAGACGGAAAAACCCCGTCTTACGGGGCATGCGCATGCGGCATTTCGATTCACCACGCTCCTTCCCCGGACAGCCCTGCCCGCAAGGGGGGAGATTGGCAGTTTCCGCGACCCGCTCATTCTGCAACGTTGGAGATTGGCGAAACCCGATGTGACGGCTGATCTCCCCCCTTGCGGGGGAGATGGCCGGCAGGCCAGAGGGGGGTGCTGTCCCGCCAGCTTCAACAGTTAGCTGGCCTAGCTTCTTAAGCAGCCTCAGCTCTGCATTTCGCACAAACCCCGCGAAACTCGATCACCGCCTTCTTGGCGGCGAAGCCGGTCGAGCGCACCCAGTCGTCCAGCCGGTGGT
>NZ_JBZEGV010000083.1:0-1837 GCF_058312955.1 Mesorhizobium sp. LEGMi-168a | reverse complement strand
TCTTCTTCAATTCGGCCACAACCCAGGCCGGATACATCAGCATGCCGCCGGCGCCGAGCACCAGCGGCTCGACAATCAGCGCGGCTGCGCGCCGGTCACGAGAAATTGCCTCGAACCGATCCAGCGTCTCCTGCTCGCGGCCGGGAGCGGGAAAGGGGATGGTGTCGACCTCGAACAGCAGCGGCTCGTAGGCGGCGTTAAACACGCCGCGCGCGCCGACGCTCATCGTGCCGATCGTGTCGCCATGGTAGCTGTGCTCCATGACGACGATGCGCGAACGCGGCGAGCCGATGTTGCTGAAATAGCCGAGCGCCATCTTCAGCGCGACCTCGACCGAGGTCGAGCCGCTGTCGGAATAAAACACCCAGTCGAGCCGCGGCGGCGTAAGGTCGACAAGCGCGCTGGCGAGGCGTTCCGCCGGTTCGTGTGTGAAGCCGGCGAAGATGATCTGGTCAAGGCTCGCGGCAGTCGTCTCGATGGCCTTGATGATGCGGGGATGGCGGTGGCCATGGGTGACGACCCACCAGGAGGAGATGGCGTCGAGGATGCGCGTGCCGTCGGCCTTGTAGAGATAGGCGCCTTCAGTCCGGACGATTTCGGGGATCGCCGGCTCGAGCGCGTGCTGGGTGAAAGGGTGCCAGACGCGGGATTGCGACATCATCCGCCCCCAGCAATCGGCGCAAGGTCGAAGCCGGCGATCATCGCTTTTCGCAACGTTTCTGGCGTCAACGGATCAAGATACGGCAGCCTGCCGAGTTGCCGCACATTACCGAACTCCGCGATCGTCCTCTGGCTGTCCGCCATTTCCTCGCCGATGAAAACGACGCCGATGAGCGGAATGGAGAGGGCCCGCAAGGCTTCGATCGACAGCAGTGTGTGATTGATGGTGCCGAGCGCGGTGCGCGCGCACAAGATGACGGGCAGTTGCCATTCCCGGAATATGTCGATGAACCTCGTCTGCCGATTGAGCGGCACCATCAGTCCGCCAGCACCTTCGATGATGAGCGGGCCTGGCAACTCTGGCAGCGAGAGCTTTGCCGACTCGATCGCGACGCCGTCGATTTCAGCAGACCGATGCGGTGATAGCGGCGTCTTCAGACGGTAAACTTCCGGCAGGACACGTCCGGCCGGCAGGCCGGAAAGCCGGGCAACGACATCGCTGTCGGTCTCGCCGTCGAGGCCCGATTGCACCGGTTTCCAATAGAAGCCGCCGAGCCCGGCCGAAAACACCGTCTTGCCGATGCCGGTATCCGTTCCGGTGATGACGACGCCTCGGGTCATGTCACCTCGGGTCGTGTCTGGGCCAACGCCTCGACAAGCGCATCGATCATGGCGGATATAGCGGCTTCATCGACGTTGAGCGTCAGCGATATGCGCAAGCGCGACGTCCCTTCCGGCACGGTCGGCGGACGAATGCCGCGTATGTCGAAGCCGCGCGCCTGCAGTGCCGTCGCCGCCGCCATGGTGCGCCGGTTGTCGCCGATCAAGATCGGCTGGATCTGCGAGCCAGACGGCATTACTCCGCAGCGTTCGGCCAGCTGGTGGCCTGCAAAGGCCACGATTTCATTGAGCCGGGTACGGCGTTCCGGCTCGTCGGACAGCATGGCGAGCGCCTCGCGCGCCGCGACGGCCATCAGCGGCGACGGCGCGGTGGCGTAGATGAACGGCCGGCAGCGGTTGACGAGATAGTCGCACAGCGTCCTTGGCCCGGTGACGAGCGCGCCGGAAGCGCCGAGCGCCTTGCCGCATGTGTGGAGCGCGAGAATGTTGTCGCGGCCCTCGAAAGCGACGGCAAGGCCGCGGCCATCCAGTCCCCAGACGCCCGTGGCGTGCGCCT
>NZ_JBZEGV010000082.1:0-1851 GCF_058312955.1 Mesorhizobium sp. LEGMi-168a | reverse complement strand
ATCGGCATAGGGGCGTGGAGGTTATCTCCACGTCCCCTGCCACACCACCCGGCATGCGGGTCCGCACCGGGCGGTTCGTTGGGTTGAGGTCAACTGGCAAGCTGGGGCAGGCCCAGCCTGTCGAAGAAGCGGTTCGGCAGCGCGATGTGGAGGCTCATCGCCGAGTTGTGCCACCATCTGCGGGCGTTGGCAGCCACGCCTCTGGCCGCCTGGTGGGACATGCCGCGCGCAAGAAGCTCGCGGTAAATGACCGAACCACGCTTCCAGTGCTTGAGCTGCACGGCCCGCAGACGATGACGAATCCACCCGTCGAGGTCGGCAAACACGCCCGGCGTCTCGGCGAGCCGGAAGTAGGCCTTCCAGCCGATGAGATACACTCTGAGCGGCTTGCATAGTTGCGCGAGACTGCGCCCGGCACTGCGCCGGGTCAGCGCCCGCACACGCTCCTTCATGCGTTTGATGGCCTGTGGCGCCACGCGCCGCCGGATGCTTCGCCCCCCGGCCACCCAGAACGAGAAGCCGAGGAACTTGGATTGCGTGGCGCGTGTCACCTTGCTCTTGGTCTCGTTGACGCGCAGCTTGAGCTTGGCGAACAGCTTGCGCATGGACTGCATCACCCGTTCGCCCGAACGCTGTGTGCGAACATAGACGTTCAGGTCGTCAGCGTAGCGCACGAAGGCATGCCCGCGCCGCTCCAACTCCTTGTCGACTTCGTCCAAAAGCACATTGGCCAACAGCGGGGAGAGCGGCCCGCCTTGCGGCGTCCCCTCGTCCCGCTCGATCACCACCCCGTTGGCGAGCACGCCCGCACCGAGGTAGCGGCGGATCAGCCGCAGCACGCGACGGTCCGCTATCCGCTTGGCCAACCTTGCCATCAGGATGTCGTGGTTGACCCGATCGAAGAACTTCTCCAGGTCGATGTCCACGACAAAGCTGCGGCCTTCCTGCACATAGGCTTGCGCGCGAAGCACGGCATCGTGCGCACTGCGTCCGGGCCGGAAGCCGTAGCTCGCCTCCGAGAAGGTTGGATCGAACAGCGGTTGCAGGACCTGCAGCAGGGCCTGCTGGATGAAGCGGTCGAGCACCGTGGGGATGCCAAGCTCACGCTCGCCCCCGCCGGGCTTGGGGATTGCCGCCCGGCGCACCGGCTGCGGCTGGTAGCGCCCGGCGAGCAACTCCTCGCGCAGGCGCGGCCAGTGCACGCGCAGATAGCCGGACAGTTCTTCGACCGTCATCCCGTCGATGCCGGGACTTCCCGCGTTCTGTCGAACACGCTTCAACGCGGCCAGGAGGTTCCGGCGTTCGCACACCGTCTCCATCAGGCCGCCGCTGCCCAGGCGCTCGTCTCCGCTCCCAGCCGCGGCCGCTTCCACACGCAAGCGCGACCCTTGCGGCTTCACCGCGCCGGCCGTTTGTGCGCTCGGACTACCGTCCGACTTCTGTGGCATGGCATCCTCGAGGTTCGCGGGCGTTTCGCCCTTCCCGACGTTCGGCCCTTCGCGGATATCCGCTACTATGGCCTCTGCTGACTTCTCGCTCCGCCAGCCTCACGGCCATCGTCGCCCTTTCAGGCGCAAGGCGAGATCTCCCCGGGTAAGAACATCGGCCTTCACTGCGCGACCGCCGGATCTACGTCGCCTCGCCTTGGTCACAGCAGCTTCGCGGATCATTGCCCGCTCGCCCCGCTCGGCTTCGCCTTATATCCGGTTCCTGTCCGTCGGCCCGCAGCTTCGCTCCCCGCTTCCTTCACGCCGGCCTCGCGGTCCGACGCTCTGCGGTTCGCTTCGCTCGCTGTGACCAGCTCACGAGAGGACTTTCACCTCCTAGTCGATGCCCATGCCGGGCGCACAA
>NZ_JBZEGV010000081.1:0-1998 GCF_058312955.1 Mesorhizobium sp. LEGMi-168a | reverse complement strand
CGGATACCGTCCTCGGTCACCTCGGTGACCTTGATGCCGCATCGGATCTGCACGCCCAGCTTGATCAGCAGGTGTGCCGAGGCGCGCGCCATGTGCTCCGGAAGAGCAGGCAGGATGCGCGGCCCCGCCTCGACGATGGTGATGCGGATCAGCCTTTCGAAATCGATGTTGTCGAGATTGTGCGAGGCGATTTCCCGCATTGACTTGTGCAGTTCGGCCGCCAGCTCGACGCCGGTCGCTCCAGCGCCGACGATGACGCAATGGAGCTGACCGGGCGACAGCTGCTCGTATTGCGCGTTGGCACGCAGGCAGGCGTCAATCATGCGCCTGTTGAAACGGGAGGCCTGCTCCGCCGTATCGAGCGCGATTGCATGGCGAGCCGCTCCCGGCGTGCCGAAATCGTTGCTGACGCTGCCGACGGCCAGCACCAGCGTGTCATAGCCAAGCACGCGCGGCGGTATGATCTGCCTGCCGTCGTCGTCGAAGCTGGGCGCTACAAAGACCTGGCGCTTGGCACGATCGATGCCGACCACCTCGCCGATGCGGTATCGATAGTGGTTGCGGCTTGCATGGGCGATGTATTCGACCGCGTCGTGCGATGCGCTCAAGGCGCCGGATGCAACCTCATGCAGAAGCGGCTTCCAGATATGGGTGCGACTGCGGTCGACCAGCGTGACCGAAAGGCGACGTTTGCCGAACTTGCGGCCGAGGCGCGTTGCCAGTTCCAGCCCTCCCGCGCCGCCGCCGACAATGACCACGCGATGCAGCGAACTGTCCTTGTGCGAGGGCGTCTCAGGGATCGTGCGAAAGAGCGCTGCGTTGTTGGCAAGCACCGCTTCCGGAATGAGCCTCATGCCCGGAGTCATGATCTGCATCGGAATTCTCCGTTCCTTCCGACCACGCTCACTTTTGGGATTCGTGAATGACGATGCCTTGCAGCATGTCGACGTCGCATTCCCACGGCTTATCCGCCAGCACACGCTGCCCATGCTCATATCCAGCCTGCCAGCGCGTGCGGATGCCCGAGCGGGTGAAGTCGATGTCCTTGGTGTGGTCCTCGCCGTCGAGGCGCGGTGAAAGCAGCCGGACAAGGTGCATCACCGAGGGGCAGCCATAGGATGCCAGCTCCTTGAACATCGGATCCTCGCGACGCTCCTCGGGGACAAGCTTTCCCATTTCGCGAACGACATGCCGCAGGCGATGCAGTTGCTCCTGCCGCGCCACGTGGCTCCGGCCGCGGCTGGCGTATTGGAGGTCCTTTTGCCTCCCCATCACCTGCCAGATCGATTTCGGCTCGGTGGCGCGGGGCTGCCACATGTTGACCGCGAAGATCAGAGCGTCACGCCGCGGACGCGCGTCCAGCACGACCTCGATCGGCGTGTTCGAATAGATGCCGCCATCCCAGTAGGGCTCGCCGTCGATGCATACGGCCGGAAACGCTGGGGGCAAGGCGCCCGATGCCATGATATGCGCCACCGACAGCGTCATCTCGCGCGTGTCGAAGTATTTGAGTTCGCTGGTGTTGACGTTGACCGCGCCGACCGTCAGCCGCGTGTGACGCCCGTTGAGATAGTCGAAGTCGATCAGATTACCCAGCGTCCTCTTGAGCGGATCGGTGGTGTAGTAGGATGCGTTCTCCACACCAACCTCGCGATTGACCCCGAACATGGCGCTTGGGTTCGGCTCGAAGAAACCCGGTATGCCACGCATCACGGTGCCCATGTTGGCGAAGATGTTGCTCGGAATCATCATCCGGAAAAACTCATCGAACGGGCTGCTCCGGCTGACGCCGTCCCAGAACTCCTGGAGTCTGGGCAGGCGATCCCCGGGCTCGTTTCCGGCAATCAGCGCGGCGTTGATGGCGCCGATCGACGTGCCGATGACCCAATCCGGTTCGATGCCGCCTTCGACAAGCGCCTGATAGACGCCGGCCTGATAGGCGCCGAGCGCGCCACCGCCTTGAAGGACAAGGACGGTCTGGCGTTTGGACTCACCCTG
>NZ_JBZEGV010000080.1:0-2015 GCF_058312955.1 Mesorhizobium sp. LEGMi-168a | reverse complement strand
AATGATTAGCGTGAAAATGCTGCAGCGCAAACAAAATCGCGCGACACTTAAACCGATTTAAATCGTTTGTTTGCGCCAAAACCCTCGCTGTCGTCCCGCAAGCGGTTCAGGAATGATTTTCAGATTGTCCTAATAGCGGAACGCTTGGTCGACCGGACGCAAGCGTCCGCCAATCGGGATAGGGGGGAACCTCGCGGCTCCTCCCCTCCCACACCACCCTGCGTACGGGTCCGTACAGGGCGGTTCGGTTGGTTATGCGGCAGTGGCAGGGGCGAGGGAGGCAAGGCCGATGCTTGCGAGGAAGGCGTTGGGCAGGGCAATGGCGAGCGCCGGGCTGTTGCTGATGCGCCAGGGACCGTGCGCACTGCCGGCGGTTCGTGCCGCCAGTTCGTGCCCTATGCCCCTTCGCCGCAGCTCCGCAAAGCGGGTGCGCCCGCGCGTCCATTGTTTCCATGCGATGGATCGGAACCTGCGCCTGATCCACTGGTCGAGGCTGCGCAATACCGACGGGGTTTCGCAAAAGCCGAAGTAGCCGCGCCATCCTTTCAGATAGAGCGACAGTTCCTTGGCTATCTGCACGAGGCTCGCGCCCCGCGTCCGCATCGTCAGCGCCCGCACACGCTCCTTGAAGCGGACCACAGCCTGCGGCGCGATCCGACGCCTTGGCGTCTTCTCGTGCGTGAAGCTGAAGCCGAGGAACTTGCGCCGGTGCGGCGCGGCGACCGCGCTCTTCTGTCTGTTGACCTTCAGCTTCAGACGCCTGTCGAGGAAGCGTTCGACGCTAGCCATCACCCGTTCACCCGCACGTACGCTGCGCACGTAGATGTTGCAGTCGTCGGCGTAGCGAACAAAGCAATGCTTGCGTCGCTCCAGTTCCTTGTCGAGTTCGTCCAGCATCAGATTCGACAACAGCGGCGAGAGCGGTCCGCCCTGCGGTGTACCCTCATCGATTGGGCCGACCAGCCCGCCTTCAAGCACACCCGCGGTCAGAAAGCCCCGGATCGGACGAAGGATGCGCGGATCGGACACCCGCTTGGCCACCAGCCCCATCAGGATGTCGTGGTTGACCCGGTCGAAGAACTTCTCCAGGTCGATGTCCACCACAATGCGATGGCCCGACGCGATGTAGGCT
Organism: Mesorhizobium sp. LEGMi-168a; assembly: GCF_058312955.1. NCBI lineage: Bacteria > Pseudomonadati > Pseudomonadota > Alphaproteobacteria > Hyphomicrobiales > Phyllobacteriaceae > Mesorhizobium > Mesorhizobium sp. LEGMi-168a. Next base: position 883 of record NZ_JBZEGV010000080.1, on the reverse strand, counting down.
TGCGCCGCCGCAACCGCCTGATGTGCCGAGCGTGCGGGTCGGAACCCGTAGCTCGATGCGCTGAACCCCTCGTCCCATGCCTCCTGCAGCACCTGCATCAGCGCCTGCTGGATAAAGCGGTCGAGCACCGTCGGAATGCCAAGCGGACGGATGCCGCCGGATGCCTTCGGGATGTCGACGCGCCGCACCGGCTGCGGCTTGTAGGAGCCTTCGAGCAATTGGGCGCGAAGTTCAGGCCAGTGGTCTTTCAGATGCAGCGCCAAGGCCTCGACACTCATGCCGTCGATCCCAGGCGCCCCCTTGTTGCGCCGGACCTGCGCCAGCGCCTTCCTCAGATTGTCGCGCTCGACAATCGCTTCCATGCACGGTCCGGCCAGCGCCGCCGGGCTTTCGGGGGCGGCGTTCGCCGCATCGGCTTCGGTCCCTGCCCAAGCTCGGTCGCAGGCTTCACCCGCTCCTTCCTTGGCAAAGGTCAGCTCAAACTGGATTTTCCGCCGCATGGCCAATGCGAGAACTCCGTCCTACTCGTCCTTCCAACCGTTCGGGCCTTCACCGCCGAGGTAGCCCGGCAGCTACTATGCCCTCTGCTGACTTCTGCGCCGCGATCGGCGCGCCTCACGGCGGGCTCAGTCCGGATTTCCGGACACCGCGCAGATCTCCCGAGGTAAGAGCGACCGCCTTCCCCGCATCCCCGCCGGATTTACCACCCCGACCCTTGATGACCATGGACTTCGCGGTCATGTGCCCGCTCGTCCGGCCGGGTAGGCCTCATATCCGGTTCTTGTCCATCGGGTCGCGGGTTTGCTCCACGCTTCCTTCAGACCTCGCCTCGCGACGACGCCCTTGCGCTTCGCTATCCCTTCGCCGCCATCAGGCTGGGAAG
>NZ_JBZEGV010000079.1:0-2017 GCF_058312955.1 Mesorhizobium sp. LEGMi-168a | reverse complement strand
TCCATGAACGAGCGACAGGACTATTTCGGCCAGACGGTCAACATTGCTTCGTGGGTCCAGAACCTTGCCAACGCACAGGCGATCTTCGCCACTCGTGCGGTGGTCGACGACAATCTCACCGCCGATCTGTTGCAAAGGAACGCGCTGACGCCCGTGGCCCACGAGGTCTCATTGCGCGGCATTGATCGGGAGATAGCAGTCTATACCATCCCCTGAAGTCTAAAGCGCGTCGCGCCGAAACGGATTCAGGCGACGCGTAAGAGGGGCAAAAGTCGTGGCGGCGGCTGCGTCAGATTGACTCGGGTTGAAGCCTGCAGATTCCCGGCAGGCAGTATTTCTGATTCATTTCGGCGATGTCGCCGCCTGTTGACATTGAGTCGCTGTCGAACGCCGATCTGAAGGATTTGGTGATCCAGCTGTTGGGTCGGGTTGCGGAACTGGAGCGGACAGTTGCGCAGCAGCGTGACGAGATCGCGCGGCTGAAGGGCGGCAAGGGTCGCCCCGACATCAAGCCCAGCAAGCCGAGCGGCATGGAGCAGGCGAGCGGGCGAGCGGCCGGCAAGCCAGCTGATGGCCGGCGTCGCGGCCGGGGAGCCAAGAACGCCAAGCTGATGATCAACGAGGAGCGCATCGTGACGGCCGGGTCGGTGCCGGCCGGCTCGCGCTTCAAGGGTTACACGGACTTTGTGGTGCAGGATTTGGTGCTGCACCCGCACGTGATCCGCTTTCGCTGCGAGCGCTGGTTGACGCCGGAGGGGACCACGCTGACGGCATCGCTGCCGGCCAATCTTTCGGGCCATTTCGGGCCGGGGCTGCAGCGCTTCGTGCTGGCGCAGTACCATCAGGGCCAGGTCACCGTTCCGCGCCTTCTGCAACTGTTGCAGGCGCTTGGTGTGGCGATCTCCAAGCGGCAGCTCATGCGCCTGTTGATCGCTGACAAGCAGCCGTTCCTGGCCGAGGCCCACGACGTACTGCGCGCCGGCCTGGAGACCGCCGCCTGGATCAGCGTCGACGACACCGGAGCCCGCCATCAAGGCAGGAACGCGACCTGCACCCAGGTCGGCAACGAACACTTCGCCTGGTTCGGCACGACGGGCTCGAAGAGCCGCCTCAATTTCCTGGAATTGCTGCGCGCCGGCCATACCGACTACGTGATCAACGCCGAGGCACTGGCCTACATGCGCCGGCGCGCCTTGCCTGAGCACGCCATCGCCCGCTTGGCTGAGCATCCCGACAAGCACTTCGCCGACGAGCAGGCCTGGACGAGCCACCTTGAGCGTCTCGGCTTCTACGATATCAAGCACAGTCTTGACCCAGCACGGCTGGCCACCGAGGGCGCGCTGTGGGGCGCCATCAAAGCCCATGGCCTGTTGCCCGACACCGTCATCCTCAGCGATGACGCCGGCCAGTTCGAGGTCGCACGCCATGCTCTGTGCTGGGTCCATGCCGAGCGTCTGGTCCACAAGCTCGACACATTCTGCGATGCCCACCGCAAGGCCCAGAGCCACGTGCGGGCGCTGATCTGGCGCTTCTACGGCGATCTCAAGGCCTATAAGCAGCAGCCCTCACGCCGCCGCAAGGCTCAGATGCTGGCGCGCTTCGACCGTATCTTCAAACGCCGCACCGGCTTTGCCACTCTCGATCGACTGCTGGCCAGGCTTCACGCCAACAAGGCCGAGTTGCTCACCGTCCTCGATCGCCCCGAGGTCCCGCTTCATACCAACGGCTCCGAGAATGACATCCGCTGCCAGGTGATCAGGCGCAAGATCTCCGGCGGAACCCGCTCACAGGCAGGGCGCGCCTGTCGCGATGCCTTCCTGAGCCTAATGAAAACCTGCCAAAAGCTCCGGCTCTCGTTTTGGGACTATCTCGGTGATCGGCTCGGCCTCACCGAGGCTTCACACCTCCAATACCTGCCAAACCTCGTCTCCAGCCGGTGCGCATCCAGCTGATCGCCACGACTTTTGCCCCTCTTACGCATCGCCTGAATCCGTTTCTGCGGGATGCGCTTTAGGGC
>NZ_JBZEGV010000078.1:0-2049 GCF_058312955.1 Mesorhizobium sp. LEGMi-168a | reverse complement strand
GGCAGAGGCTTCGTCGAGCGACTGAAAGTACGAGTCGTAGATCTGCCGCTTTATCACACCGATGGATCGTGGCGAGGCCATTGTTACCATCTCGCGCGCGATTCCCTGCACCGTCGCAAGAAAGTTCTCTGCCTGCAGTGTACGCACCAGCCCGAGGCGCTCCGCCTCACGCGCCTCGACGACTCGCGCCGAGCAAAGGAGGTCGAGTGCGTTCATCGTGCCAATCAGGCGAGGGAGTAGCCAAGATATACCGAATTCGGCGACTAGGCCTCGCTTGGCGAAAGACGTTGTGAGCTTTGCCCCGTCGGCCATATATCGGAAATCGCCGAACGCGGCAAAGATCACCCCGGCGCCTGCCATAACCCCATTAATCGCCATGAAGATCGGCTTTGGCACAGCCAGCAGATACGAGAACGTCTGATCAGAATCATAAGGATTCCCAGCTAGGTCTTCACTAACCCTTGGGGTCAGGAGGGACACATCGGCCCCCGCGCAAAATCCCCGGCCGGCCCCTGTCACTACAATAGCGCGGACGTTACCATCGGCAGTTGCCAGATCTGTTGCAGCGCGTATCTCCGACTCCATCTGAGGGGTAAGGGCGTTAAGTCGATCTGGACGGTTCAGCGTGATGGTAGCGATGAAGTTGTCGACCGAGTATAGAATTTCCTTGTACATTATCGTCCTTTCTAGCGCAGCCCGTGGCGGGTCGTCTGGTCGATCCATCCCGCATCGGCTCCCACCTCAGGTTCATCCTGCACAATCGCATTTATTCTGGAGACTGCGGGATGCCACTAAAAGTGTTCGCCCATTTGGCTTCGACGCGACCGATAGAGCGATGACACCATTCCGGCCTGCTCCCTTGACATAGCTAGGCGGACCGCTGCACCGAGCCCACCCCAGCACCAATATCGGCGAGCAACATGCCGCAGGACGGGAGGGTCTTGAGGCTCGGTTTCTTGACACCTTTCAGACCGCCTACTTTGCAAATCTCCTTTTGCATCCCGACCTCAGTGCCCAGGTCTAGCCATGATGCCTAGCCAGCCGCATGACCGCATCCACGGCGACCGCCCCCTGCCCCTGCGGGCGCACGATCAGCGGATTGATTTCGGCTTCGACGAAACGCTCCTCGTTGGAGGCGAATTGGGCAAACTTACCCCGCCGCTCCGTGAGAACGAGTCGTGCTGCCTCACTCATTGATTTCTCTTCATCCAATAAGAGCGCCGTTACGCAATTGCAGCGCTTAATCTGTATGCGGCCCTGGTCAGCGTGCCTGTCCCAACCCCAACGCTGCTTCAACCCCTCGCTGAGCTGCGCCCAAGCCCAAGCTCCGCTAAGATCTCCTCGGTATGAGCGCCGCGAGGCGGCACTGAACCTAATTCAGCCGACGGCGTTAGCGAAAACCGTGGAGCCGGCGCAGCTTGCAGAACATTGTCGATCCTTTGGTAGATTCCTCGAGCGATGACTTGCGGATGTGAAGCAGCCTCCTCGGGCGATAGGACAGGGGCAAAGCACGAGTCAGTACCTTCAAGCAATGCGGTCCACTCTGCGCGAGTCTTGGTTTTAAAGTGCTCCGCAAGCTCATTTCCGAGCGTTGCCCAAAGTTCGGGAGTGCATTGGCCATTCACAAAACGCTGATCATTGTCAAAACCGAGACGTCTGATCAATTCAGCATAAAACTGGGGTTCGACTGGTTGGATTACGACCCACTCTCCGTCAGCGCACTGGTAGGCACGATCCCAGAACGTTCCGTGCGCAGTAGGCTTTCCGCGAGCAACTTCCCCGCCCAGATCGAGGTGAATAAAGGATATCAAGAGGTTCAAAAGGTGGGCAGATCCATCAATCATTGCCGCATCGACGACTTGGCCTCGCCCGTCCTGTCTAGCCCTCAAAATGCCCGCGAGAATACCCACGGCAAGGTAAAGCGCGCCACCAGCTACATCGCCGAGCAATGTCGGAGGACCCTCGGGAGGCTGCCCCGGCGGCGTAGCAAGCCACAATGCACCTGAAATTCCGGTATAATTCCCATCGTGACCTGCAGCCTGAACCAGG
>NZ_JBZEGV010000077.1:0-2108 GCF_058312955.1 Mesorhizobium sp. LEGMi-168a | reverse complement strand
TCGGCTCGATCGACTTCCGCCAGGAGGAATGGCGCGTCGACTGCGCCGTCAGCGGCTCGCAGAAGGGTTTCATGCTGCCGGCCGGCCTCGGCTTCCTGTCGGTCAGCCAGAAGGCGCTGGCCGCCTCCAGGACCGCGACCCACCACCACTGCTACTTCTCCTTCGAGGACATGATCCGCACCAACGACACCGGCTATTTCCCCTACACGCCGGCCACCCAGTTGCTGCGCGGCCTGCGCGCCTCGCTCGACTTGATTGCCGAGGAAGGGCTGGACAACATCTTCGCCCGTCATCATCGCCTGGCCGAGGGCGTGCGCAAGGCGGTCGACGCCTGGGGGCTTAAGTTGTGCGCCAAGCAGCGCAAATGGCACTCCGACACGGTCAGCGCCATCCTGGTGCCGGAAGGCATCGACAGCGCCGACGTCGTCAAGCGCGCCTATCGCACCTACCAGACGTCGCTTGGCGGCGGCCTCAACAAGGTGGCCGGCAAGGTCTTTCGCATCGGCCATCTCGGCTGGCTGAACGAGGTGATGGTGCTTGGATCGCTTGCCGCCGCCGAGTTGGCGCTGCTCGATTGCGGCGTCGACCTGGCGCCGGGCTCCGGCGTGGCGGCCGCGATCGAACATTTCCGGCGCACCGCCGCGATGCCGGTCGCCGAGGCGGCGTGAGGAACGGACGATGAGCCACACCATCAACCACCTCAAGAAACTGAGACTCCAGCGCAGCGAGCTGGCGGTTCCGGGCTCCAGCCCCGAGATGATCGACAAGGCGGCGAACAGCGCCGCCGACTTCGTCTTCCTCGACATCGAGGACGCGGTGGCGCCGCCCGACAAGGAACGCGCCCGCAAGAACATCATCCAGGCGCTCAACGACATCGACTGGCGCGCCAAGGGCAAGACCGTCTCGGTGCGCATCAACGGCCTCGACACGCATTACATGTACCGCGACGTCGTCGACGTCATGGAACAGGCCGGCGACCGGCTGGACACCATCCTGGTGCCGAAGGTCGGCGTGCCGGCCGACCTCTATATGGTCGAGGCCATGGTCAACCAGATCGAGATGGCCAAGGGTTTCAAGACCCGTGTCGGCCTCGAGGCGCTCATCGAGACGGCGCTCGGCATGGCCAATGTCGAGGCGATCGCCGCCACGCCCGGCCGGCTGGAAGCCATGCATTTCGGCGTCGCCGACTATGCCGCCAGCAACAAGGCGCGCACCGTCAACATCGGCGGGCTCAACCCCGACTATCCCGGCGATCAGTGGCATTTTGCCCTGTCACGGATGACGGTCGCCTGCCGGGCCTACGGCTTGCGCGCCATCGACGGACCGTTCGGCGATTTCTCCGATCCGGAAGGTTACACGGCGGCCGCCAGGCGCGCCGCCGCCCTCGGCATCGAAGGCAAATGGGCGATCCACCCCTCGCAGATCGCTTTGGCCAACGAGGTGTTCTCGCCGCCGGAAAAGGAAGTCACGCGGGCCCGGCGCATCCTCGAGGTGCTGAAGGAAGCCGAAGCGCTCGGCAAGGGTGCTGCCGCGCTCGACGGCAAGATGATCGACGCGGCATCGGAGCGCATGGCGCGCAACGTGCTGGTGGTGAGCGAGGCGATCGAGCGCGCCGGCCAGGCGCATAGCGCGGCGCACTGACAATTACCGGGAGGACAAGATGGACATTCACGAATACCAGGCCAAGGAACTGCTGGCCCGCCACGGCGTGCATGTGCCGCGCGGCGGCCTCGCCTACAGCCCCGAGCAGGCGACCTACCGGGCGCGCGAGATCGGCGGCGCCAAATGGGTGCTGAAGGCGCAGGTCCATTCCGGCGCGCGCGGCAAGGCCGGCGGCATAAAACTCTGTTCCAATGACGAGGAGATCGCCAACGCGGCCGAAGCCATGCTCGGCCGCAAGCTGGTGACCCAGCAGACCGGTCCGCGCGGCAAGCTGATCTCGCGCCTTTATCTCGAGGAAGCGGTCGACATCGCGCAGGAGCTCTATCTCGGCTTCGTGCTCGACCGGAAGGAAGAGCGCGTCATGATCGTGGCGTCGGCCGCCGGCGGCATGGAGATCGAGGACATCTCGGAAAAGAAACCGGATTCCATCATCCGCGCCACGGTCG
>NZ_JBZEGV010000076.1:0-2120 GCF_058312955.1 Mesorhizobium sp. LEGMi-168a | reverse complement strand
GGAAAGCAGAGCCTCCACCCCCGCCGAACCGCTTCCGTCGTATCCATACAGAGTGAACATTCCTAGATGTCTCCTCGCACCAGCCGATGCATTCGACCGGTCGGGTATAGTTTTAATTCAGTTTGATTTCACAAGCGGCGAAGTTACGATCAGCAAAGCAGGTAGCTGGCGTGACCTCTAAGTACTTGCAATCCCATGCTGGTCTGTTGTTCCGAGCAAATCCGGATGCTCCCAGTATGTTGAGATCTCGTCTTCGGTTCCGAGAGCTCTGAGCTTTTGCTTCGCCACATCCCTGCGAGCACGATGGTTTCCCATCGCCGACTCCTGAGCCTCCGGATTTTTCCCGAGCGCGGCCATTGCAAAAATTCCAATCAAGAAGCCGGGCACGAGCACCAAAAATGCCCAGCGCCATGAATCCAGGTAGTTGGCCGTTTGTCGGGTCAGCCAGATCGAATGAATCGATAGGGCAAACCCTATCCCCATTTGAAAGCTAGCTGAGAGCCAACCAACCGCAGCTCCAAAATTGACCAGCATCACTTTTTTGCTGGAAACGATATCTCTGATCTGGCACCCGGCAGATCATCGCAAGGCAGGCGCCGCACGGATTACCTGCGCAAGTTGTTCGACCACAACCACGACATCTACCAGCGCCAGCGCCGTTCTCGGCGCCATACCCGGCTGATCGCCGCGTTCGAGCTTCTCAAGGATCTCTAACGTGGCCGTCAACTCACGGGAAGGCTGTAGTCGGCGAGATTATTCGAGAAATTCTGAAAGAACTCGTTCGCCATTTTCTTTGCAGCGCTATCGATGAGGCGGCTTCCGATCTGTGCGAGCTTGCCGCCTACTTTCGCATTCACGGTGTAGATCAAAGTGGTCATCTCTCCGTCTGGCAGAAGGCTGACAGCTGCACTCCCCGACGCGAAGCCCGCCACGCCGCCTTTTCCTTGACCCGTTATCTTGTAGCTTTTCGGCGCTTCAATCTCGGATAGCTCAACTTTGCCTGAGAAAGTCGCAGAGATCGGGCCGACCCGCGCCTTAACCGTCGCATCAAATCCGTGCTCGCCCGTCCGCATGAGTTCCTGGCAACCAGGTATGCTTGCCCGCAAGATATCCGGATCGTTAAGCGCCGCCCAGACGATGGCCTGCGGCGCGTTGATCCTCTGCTCACCAATGATGTCCATTGCTCGGAAACTCCATTCCATCAGCCACGAGAGACGAAACGCCTCGCTTGTTGCACTACTTTGACAGTCACTGCGTTGGCGGCGTTTCGAGTCCGCGCGGTATGCGCTTGTCAGGATCAAGGAAAGGCAGCGTCACGATCTTACAGTCGTGCATTTCCCCATCCGGGGTCCTGATCTTCAGCAGCTGACCAAGCCAAGGACCGCGGGTGCTTTCATGTTCGTCGAACATAACATACCCGATGCCCTTCCTTAGCGTGGGGGACCAGTCGCCGATCGTCATTCTTGCAACCTGCTTGCCACCTTCCAGAACTTGGGTTCCGACACGTGGAATGCCCGTTTCGCATGTGAGGCCAAAGAGCCTTTGTCGACGATCTGCTTTCAGCAGTGCATCGCGGCCGACAAAAGTGGGATTGTCGAACTCAACCAATGAACCGAGCCCTACATCAAAAGGCGTTGTGCCCGGATTGATGTCCATGTCGTAATCAAGAATGCCTGCCTCAACGCGCCGCAAAGTCATTGAGGCGCCTGCGCCCATTTCCAGATCGAACGCCGTGCCGATCTCGCAGATGTAGTCCCAAAACTTGGGTGGCTCGTTCTTTGGATTGCCGTACATCTCGCTGCCCATCTCGCCGGTGAAGCCGGTCCGCGAGACGATGGCCTCCATGCCGTTGAAGCTGAACCTTCCTGCATTGAAATAACCGAACTTCTCCGGCATCTGGCCGGGGCAGGCCTTGGCGAGGAACTCCAGCGCCTTCGGTCCCTGAACCTGCAGGACGCGCGATTGCGGATCGCTCACGACCGCGTTCATGCCGTCCGACAGCAGATTGAGCCAATTTTCGAAGCCACCATTGGCCTGGACATACCAGAAGTGATCCTCGGCCAGGCGAATGACGACGCCATCCATGATGATGCCGCCCTGCGGCGTGCATGCGATCGCAT
>NZ_JBZEGV010000075.1:0-2209 GCF_058312955.1 Mesorhizobium sp. LEGMi-168a | reverse complement strand
AGTCGAGGACGAAGAGCCCTACTGGACCGTCACGCAGCGGGCGATGGACGGCCAACGCCCGGACGAAGACGAACGCTATGAGCCGGTCGAGATGCCGCGCAACCGCCCGACGGGCTTCGTTACCGCCTTCTTCGCCACGCTGATCGGCTTCGCGCTGATCTGGCATATCTGGTGGCTGGCGATCGTCGGCTTCATCGGCGCCTACGCCACCTTCGTCGTCTTTGCCTGGCGCGAGCACGGCGACTACGAGATCCCCGCTGACGAGGTCGAGCGCATCGACCGCGACGGTAAAGCCGCGCAGCTTGCCTGGATGCGCAGACGGGAGCGCGTGGCATGAGCGACATCGCGGCCGGCAGCGCGGTGCGCGAACCGTATCGGCCCGGACAGCACGGCGGGCACGGTCATGGCCTGTTCTCGGCGACCGGCCACGGCCAGGGCGGCCCGGCCTCGAAATTCGTCACGGTGGCCTACGGCTTCTGGATTTTCCTGTTGTCCGACATCATCATGTTCTCGGCCTTCTTTGCCGCCTTTGCCGTGCTGTCCAAGGCGACGGCCGGAGGGCCGACCGGCAAGGAGCTGTTCGAGCTCACGCGCATCGCGGCCCAGACGGGGCTTCTGCTCACCTCGAGCTTCACCGGCGGCCTTGCGACGCTCGCGACCCACCGCCGCTCGATGGCCGCCACCCAGTTCTGGCTGCTCGTCACCGGCCTGCTCGGCGCGGCCTTCCTGTTCCTCGAGGTGCAGGAATTCGCGGCGATGGCGAACGAGCAGGCAGGTCCCTCGCGCAGCGCCTTCCTCTCCGCCTTCTTCGCCCTCGTCGGCTGCCACGGCACCCATGTCGGCCTCGGCCTGCTCTGGCTCGGCACCATGATGGCGCAGCTCTGGGTGAAGGGTTTTCGGCCGGAGATATTGCGGCGGCTCCACTGCTTCGGCCTGTTCTGGCACGCGCTCGACATCATCTGGATCGCTATCTTCACCCTGGTCTATCTTCTGGGAGCCTCGCCATGAGTGACATCGACAGCCGGATCGACGAGGAGCTCGATCGCCGTGACTCAGCGCCGGGGGAAGAGCGCATCACCGAGCACGAGCTGGCAGGAGGGCTGTCGGGCTATCTGCTCGGCTTCGGCCTGGCGATCCTGTTGACCATCGCCTCATTCCTCGCCGCGCAAACCGACCTGATCTATCAGCCGGCGGTGATCTCCGCCCTGGTGGTGCTGGCCATTGCGCAGATGGGCGTGCATCTCGTCTTCTTCCTGCACCTGACAACCGGGCCCGATAACACCAACAATGTGCTCGCGCTCGCCTTCGGCGTGCTGATCGTCGCGCTCGTCGTGATCGGCTCGGTCTGGATCATGACGCATCTCGGTCAGAACATGGTTCCGATGAGCGCCCACCAGGCCGAGATGATGCCTTAGCTGGGATCGCGCCGGGGCGCTTTGCATAGCGGCCAACTTGGTCAGTTGGCCATATCGCCGAGCAGGCGCAGCCCGTTTTCGTATTTTTCCGGCGAGGCGCCTGCATGATGCGCCTGCCGCAGATTGTCCGTCAGGTCCGCTTCCTTGACCCGCCTCGCCAGCGGGTTCGAGGCGGCGCGGCAAATGAAACCCTGCTCGCTATCGTCAAGCCGTCTCGTTAGGGCGTCGACCGCCGCCACGACGGGAAGGCAGAAGCCTGCCGCCTCCAGCCGATCCAGAGTCCACCCCTCGCCTGTCTCCACCACGTCGTGCAGATAGGCGACGGTCTTTTCGTCGAGCGTCTCGACCGCGTTGGCGACGCGCCTGACATGTTCGATATAGGGTTGGCCGGTCTTGTCCTTCTGGCCGTGATGAGCCTCTTCAGCGATCTTGGCCGCGCGATAAAGCATGATCGTTCCCAGTGCTGACTTCGTGCTGACTTCAGAGCCCGCTCGAGAGGGCAGCCGAGACCGACTTGCTCGGGCTTGATGCTCGGCTTGCCGGCGCGCTTTTCGCGGGAGAGCGAGAACTGCGCGCCATGCTTTACGAACATCGGCAGCGCATGAATGTTCCCGCCCATAAGCGATTTTCGCCTTCGGCCCGGCGATCAGGCAGCGAGCGGACAGGAACATGCGAAGCTTGAGCCCGATAGGTCCTGCCTACCGTGACGGATAAAGCATGTCGTGGGATTGTTCGGAGCGAACATTTCGCTCGCAAGACCGTTTAGGGGTATGGCCGGCGCGCAAACCTCGTCA
>NZ_JBZEGV010000074.1:0-2276 GCF_058312955.1 Mesorhizobium sp. LEGMi-168a | reverse complement strand
TCGCCGGAGCGACCATGGAGCCCGTGGCCCTGGAAAGGCCGCGCATCACCTTCTTCTGAAGCGCGTCGAGGTCGAGCGCCTCATACATGGCCTGGCGAACCTTGAGGTCGTTCAACGGGTTCTTGTCGGTCACGTCGGATGCGACGAGCTTGTCCTTGCGGTTGAACAGGAAGAAAGCGGTGCGCAGCTCATTGCTGGCGAGGATCTTGATATCCGGCGTCGCCTTCAGGCGCGGAATGTCCTGCAGAGGCGCCTCGTTGGTGAAATCGATCTCGCCCGAGAGGAGCGCGGCGACCCTGGTCGCGGACGAGGTGATCGGCGTGAAGACGATCTTGTCGATGTTGTGCCTGGGTTTGTCCCACCAGGCCTTGTTCACCTCGAACACCGTTTCGGCGTCCGGACGGCGCGAGACGACCTTGAACGGACCCGTGCCGTTGGCATGCGTCGTCGCATAGCCTTCCACACCCTTGCCGGCATCGGTCGGCGCCTCGGCATGGTTTTCAACCAGCCACTTCTTGTCGAGCATCACGATGTTGGTGAGATCATTGAGAAGCAGCGGATAGTTCGGCGTCGTCGTGATTTCGACGGTGGAGTCGTCGATCTTCTTGGCGCCCTTGTAGGCCGGCAGATTGCCGCGCAGAGGCGAGGCGGGATCGCTGACACGGGTCAACGATGCGATCACGTCGTCGGCGCTGAAGGGATCGCCGTTGTGGAAGGTCACGCCCTTGCGCAGATGGAAGCGCCAAAGCGTCGGCGAAACCACTTCCCAGGACTCCGCCAGGGCCGGCGCGATCTGCAATTTGTCGTCGTATCGAACCAGGCCCTCATAGACGAGATTGAGCACGGAGATCGTGAAGGAGGATCCGTAGGAATACGGATCGAGTGAAAGAATGTCGCGCTGCGAACCCCACCGCATGACGTTTTCGGCCGATGCCGAAAAGGTGGCCGCGGCAAGCGCGGCGGCGGCGACCGAAAATCTGAGAAACTGATTCATCTTTTAACCTCTCCATTGTTGGCGAATACGGACCCCTGATTTCCGGGCACCACTCACGGCTGCACATTCTTCGGCGGATTATTTTTCCGTGCATCATGTATTCACTTTTGTTCTAATAGTGTATACTCTTTCGCGATGCAAGTGAAAACATCCAACCCGTCACGGAACGGGCCAACGCCGGAAGCGCCATGGTTGACACCCGCACAAGCCAAACCGATAAATCAGCACGCCATGACCGATCCGAATTCATCGACCGAACGGAAAAGCCGCGCCGGAAACCTGGCGGATGGCGTCTATCAGGCACTGCGGCGCGCCATCATCGAGCAGGCGCTGGCGCCCGGGACGAAGCTTCCCGAGGATTCGGTCGGAGAGAGCTTCGGCGTGAGCCGGACGGTGGTGCGGAGCGTGCTGGCGCGGCTCACGGTCGAGGGGCTGGTTTCGCAGCGGCCCAACAAGCGGGCGGAGGTGGCTTCGCCAAGTCTGGCGGAAGCGCGCGGTGTCTTTCAGGTGCGGCGCGGTCTCGAACGCACGGTTATCGAAAGCCTTGCCGGACAGCTGACTGCGGAGCAGGCCAGGGAGCTGAGGGCTCATATCGCCGCCGAGGAACAGGCCCACGGCCGCGATGGTCCCGAATCGATCAGGCTGTCAGGCGACTTCCATACGCTGCTGGCCAGCATGACGGCCAACGAACTCCTGATACGCTACGTGCAGGAGGTGGCCTCCCGCTGTTCGCTGATCCTGGCGCTCTACGGCCGTCCGCATTCGTCCGAATGCTCGGTCAACGAGCATCAAGCGATCATCGATGCGTTGCTGCGCGGCGACGAGGCGACAGCGGTCCAACTCATGGACGAGCATTTGATGGCCGTCGCCACGCGAGGCCTGCTCGACCTGAAGCCGGCGCGCGAACGCGACCTCAAGGAACTCCTGGCGGACTATCGGGGACGCCTTACCGCCAGCTGAGAATTACCAAACAGTCGGCAGGAGCGGGACGCGGCGGCTCGGCCGCTGTTTTGACGCGCGCCTGCTTGCCGACCGAGCCGTCGTCCTCCCTCTCGACCTTGCGAGCACTGTCATGACCGACAAGACAAGCTTCGACTTCACGCGCCTGAGCGAGCGCGAGAAATACAAACTGCTCATCGGCACCGTGGTGCCGCGGCCGATCGCGCTCGTGACGACGGTCGACCAGGAAGGCCGGGCAAACGCCGCCCCGATTAGTTTCTTCAACTGCCTTTCGGCCGAGCCGGCGGTTCTGGCGCTCGGCGTCGAGAACCACGACGACCTT
>NZ_JBZEGV010000073.1:0-2441 GCF_058312955.1 Mesorhizobium sp. LEGMi-168a | reverse complement strand
TCAGGCCCGGTCAATAACGTCACATGGCTCATGCTGTGCTGCTAACTACGCTCGTAAGGACGACCTTAAGAGCGCAGACTCGCTACCGTGCCATGCTCGCGCAAGGCGGCCCTCGCCGGAGGCGTACGACTTTGCCGACGCCGCATTGTGACGTGCCAGCAAATCCTCTTGGCCCGCGCGCTGTCTCTATCGGGACAGAAGGACATCAACCACCTGGTCCATGGCATGGCTCATCTAACTACGACTAGGTACAAGGCGGAGCGCAAACCAGTCACACAGCCGCTTGGCACCGCCCGCTCACGCGGCACTATCAGCGGACTACCCCTCTGATCTTCCCCGGCCGAACGGTACCCTAGTTCACTGCCTGATCCGCACGTGGCCAATCCACGGTGCGTTTTCGGTCAAGCCTTGCAACAGATCCTTCAAAGAAATTCACAGAGTCTTAGCAGTTCCAAGTCGCTGTGAATGGTAGGCTTATCTCATGATCTATCGTAGGTCAGTGAGGTCAAACCAGGGCGCGCTTGTTCTCCAACCCGCAAGAACGCGACCTATCGGCACCTCGGCCATGATGAGCCTGAGTTCACCCAGGAGAGGACTGACAGAGCCAACGACTTGCGGCGCGACGCAGGAGTCGCAGCCCCGTGGGGCACCGCGCCGAACAATCGGCACGCGGAAAGCCCATCGCAATTGGCTGAACCCGCGCCCGTCCGTGCCAGAGATTTTGATGCCGGAATATGACGTGCTTTGCATCGGCAATGCCATTGTCGACATCATCGCCCAGTGCGACGAGGCCTTTCTCGAAACCAACGGCATCATCAAGGGCGCGATGAACCTCATCGACACCCGGCGCGCCGAGTTGCTCTACAGCCGCATGGGACCGGCGATCGAGGCGTCGGGCGGCAGCGCCGGCAACACGGCGGCGGGCGTGGCGAGCTTCGGCGGCCGCGCCGCCTTCTTCGGCAAGGTGTCCAACGACCCGCTCGGCGACATCTACACGCACGACATCCACGCCCAGGGTGTGGCCTTCGACACGAGGCCGCTCCAGGGCGAACCGCCGACGGCGCGCTCGATGATCTTCGTCACGCCGGACGGCGAGCGCTCGATGAACACCTATCTCGGCGCCTGCGTCGAGCTCGGGCCGGAGGACGTCGAGGCCGACAAGGCCGCCGGCGCCAGGGTCACCTATTTCGAGGGTTATCTGTGGGATCCGCCGCGCGCCAAGGAAGCGATCCGGCAGACCGCGCGGCTCGCGCATGCCGCCGGCCGCGAAGTGTCGATGACGCTGTCGGATTCCTTCTGCGTCGACCGCTACCGCGACGAGTTCCTGGATCTGATGCGCTCCGGCACGGTCGATATCGTTTTCGCCAACAGCCACGAGATCAAGTCGCTCTACCAGACGTCCTCCTTCGAGGACGCGCTGGCTGCGATCCGCAAGGACTGCAAGATCGCCGCCGTCACCCGCTCGGAAAAAGGCTCGGTGATCGTGCGCGGCAACGAGACCGTCACTATTCACGCGACGGCGATCAAGGAACTGGTCGACACGACCGGCGCCGGCGACCTCTATGCCGCCGGCTTCCTCTACGGCTACACGGCCGGCCGCAGCCTCCAGGATTGCGGCGATCTCGGCTCGCTGGCGGCTGGGCTGGTGATCCAGCAGATTGGCCCGCGCCCGCGCCAGAACCTGCGCCGCGAAGCCGGGCTGGCATAGGGGCGTGCCAAGACCTAGCTGCCTTCCTCCCGGTAAGCGCCGGCACATCGAAATGTCGCATGTGCATCCCGCAGACGGTGGTTTCCCCGTGGCGCTTCCAGTTATCGAAGGTCGTGCCCCGCTGAGTGGTGTAGCTCGACGGTGGAGAAGCCGCTCGCGAGCGCGCCCTCAATTGCGCCGAAGCGAGCGAGCGGCGGTGGTCATCGATGTTCTTCGGTAGGGTTGGGTTGCTGAGACCAACCTGATTCGAAGGAACGACCGATGACCGACGACATGATGAACCTGCGCGCGCTCGTGGAGCCCGACGCCGATATCCTGCGCGAGATGATCGGCTTTGCTGCCGAGCGGCTGATGGAGCTGGAGGTGGGCACGGCGACCGGCGCCGGCTATGGCGAGAAGAACCCGCTTCGGCAGGCCCAGCGCAACGGCTATCGCGAGCGCGACTGGGAGACGCGGGCCGGAACGGTCGAGCTGCGCATTCCCAAGCTCAGGAAGGGCTCTTACTTCCCCTCGTTCCTGGAGCCGCGGCGCATGGCCGAGAAGGCGCTCACCGCGGTCATCCAGGAAGCCTATATCCAAGGCATCTCAACCCGGTCGATGATCTGGTTGCGTATTTCGCAAAAGCCGGACGGGGATTCCGCTAAGTCGCGGACAGGCGTTTCACCAAGTCCCGGACAGTTTGGCGGCGGTGGTCCTCGGGTGCCAGGTTGTCGTCATGGGCGATTGATTTCGC
>NZ_JBZEGV010000072.1:0-3539 GCF_058312955.1 Mesorhizobium sp. LEGMi-168a | reverse complement strand
AACAAACCCGGGCTTCGACGAGGACCTCTACATCACGGCGGACGCCGAAGCCTTCGTCAAATGGCACGCCGGCCAACTCAGCTGGGCCCAAGCCACCCGCGAGGACCGCATCCAGCTCGACGGCTCCCCATCGCTCATAAGAGCATTTCCAACCTGGAACGCCCGCAGCATGTTCGCCCACATCAGGCCGGTCTCTCGCATCGCCGCGACCGCGCAGGCTGGCATACGGGCTGCGTAGCTTCGCTTGAGCGATTATCGCGCGAGAAGGAGGAGCGCCGAAAGGTCGCTGTCGCGAGCAACGCAAGCGTCAATGCACCGGCCGCATCTCTCCGAAGAACGAACCCGCTGCGCGGGATGGGCGCGCGCGGTGAGGTAGAGATCACGAGCCGGACGTCGCGCCCGCATTGAGGGTGGTTGGGCAGCGGCAGAGCATCACGGGCTTCTTCAACAAGGAGCCCGACCATGCCCTATCCTGTTCTCGATGCACCAATCAGTCCGCTGCGTCAGCGGCTGATCGACGACATGAACATGCGGCGTTTCTCACGGGAGACGCAGCGCAACTATCTCCGCGACATCGGACGCCTGGCAACGTTCCTCGGGCGTTCACCAGACACAGCGACCACCGACGACCTGCGCCGGTTCCAGATCGAGCAGCAGGACGACGGCGTTCCGGTGCCGACGATGAACAGCATCGTGTCGGCGCTGCGCTTCTTTTTCACGCATACGGTCGATCGTCCCGATCTGGCGCGCAAGCTCGTCCGGCTGGCGCACCCGCGCAAGCTGCCGGTGGTGCTGAGCCGCGATGAGGTTGCCCGTCTCCTCAACGCCACCACCTGCCTCAAGCACCAGGCCGCGCTGTCGGTCGCTTATGGCGCGGGCCTGCGCGTGGCGGAGGTGGCGATGCTGAAGGTTGCCGACGTCGATAGCGAGCGCATGCTGCTGCGTGTCGAGCGTGGCAAGGGCGGGCGATACCGCAACGCCATGCTGTCGCAAGACCTGCTCTTGTTGCTGCGCCAGTGGTGGAAGGTCGGACGCCAGCAGGGGGTGATGCATCGCGACGGCTGGCTGTTTCCGGGGCAGCATGCGATGAAGCCCATCAGCACCCGCCAGCTTTATCGCGTGGTCGTCGAGGCAGCACAGGCGGCCGACATCGCCAAGCGGGTCGGGCCGCACACGCTGCGTCACAGCTTCGCCACCCACCTGCTGGAGGACGGCACCGACATCCGGATCATCCAGGTGCTGCTTGGGCACGCCAAGCTGAACAACACCGCCTTCTATACCAAGGTTGCAACCCGCACGGTGCGCACCGTCACGAGCCCGCTCGACAAGCTCGGCCTGTTCAAGGAGGCAGAGATCTCACCCGACGGCTGAGCGTGCGCGCCTCGATCGAGGTTGCCGACATCTTCCGCACTGCCGGGCCCGCCTACCGGGTCGCCCATGCCGGGCATCTGAGCCTCGCCCAGCTCAAGGTCATGTCGGCGATCGAGCACTGCCGCACCGCGGCCCTTGGCGGTCACGTCGAGGCCTGCGAGGACTGCGGCCAGTGGCGCATCGCCTACAACTCCTGCCGCAACCGGCACTGCCCGAAGTGCCAGGGCGCGGCGGCGCGGGCATGGCTTGCCGAGCGCGAGGCCGACCTGCTGCCGGTCGGCTACTTCCACGCCGTGTTCACGCTGCCGGCCGAGGTCGCCGACATCGCCTTCCACAACAAGGCGGCGGTCTACGACCTGCTGTTCAAGGCGACATCGGAGACGATGCTGACGATCGCGGCGGATCCGAAGCATCTTGGCGCGCGCATCGGCATCACCGCAGTGCTCCATACCTGGGGCTCGGCGATGACACACCATCCGCACGTGCACATGATCGTGCCGGGCGGCGGCATCGCGCTGGACGGAAGCCGGTGGATATCATCGCGTCCGGCCTTCCTGCTGCCGGTGCGCGTGCTCGGCAAGCTGTTCCGCCGCCTGTTCCTCTCCCGGTTGGTCGCGCTGCACGATGCTGGACGGCTCGCCTTCTTCGGATCGATGGCGCACCTCACCGACCGGCGGGCATTCCTGCAGCACCTGGCTCCCGTCAGGAAGAAGCACTGGGTGGTCTACGCCAAGGCGCCGTTCGCTGGGCCGGAGGCGGTGCTCGCCTATCTGTCGCGCTACACCCACCGGGTCGCCATCTCGAACAGCCGCCTGATCGCCTTCGACGAGAGCGCCGTCACCTTCCGCTACAAGGACTATCGTCGCGAAGGCGCCGAGCGGCAGCAGCTCATGACGATCGCCACCGATGAGTTCATCCGCCGCTTCCTGCTGCACGTCCTGCCGCGCGGCTTCCATCGCATCCGACACTACGGCCTGCTTGCCGGCCCTGCTCGCAAGGCCAGCCTCGCGCTTGCTCGTGAACTCCTGAACGTCGCCGCACCGTCCGACGATGACACCACGGACGAACCGGACAACTTCCGCCCGCCATGCCCCTGCTGTGGCGGCCGCATGATCGTGATCGAGGTGTTCGAACGATGGAGGCAGCCGCGCGGACCGCCACACGGTTCCCCGTCGACCGGGAGCAGCACACCATGACCCGGCATGGAATGGTTCAGCCTTCAGCTGCAGGCACTCAGCCTCCGGCAACGGATCGACGCACGTCCATGGTGATTATCGACTCCGACAGAGCCGCGCCCAGCCGCCCACAGTCGCGACAACACCGCGCGCAGGCGCAACGAAGCGGTCTGTCCGCATTCACCCCAGCGCTTCCCGACGGCGGTCGCGCCATCGTCGACATCTGCCGAAATCCGAAATCCCCATAGCCATCGCCTGTGGCCCGCGGGTTCCTTCCTCGGGGACTTTCGTACGCCTGCCGGCGCCCGAAACTCTTCACGAAAGAAGACAGACCGCTTCTGAGGAGCGAGGCTAAGAAAGCAGACTTAAGCGAGTGCTCGAATCACATAGTTGCAGTTCGAATCTCGCCCGACGCGCCATTTTACAATGAAGCTCCGTCGCCAACTTTCCGCCGAGGCGTTCGCTTGCCGGCAGCGCCCAGGGCAGGATACGGACAGATCCGGTGTTTTCTTCAAGTCTGTACCTTTGATCGACGTAGCAACCGAAGTCTATTAGTCGACACGCTTTACAGAGCGACGGAGGACTAATGGACCAGGAAAGGACCGTCACCATTGTCGAGGTCGGCCCTCGCGACGGCCTGCAGAACGAAAAGGCGATCATCCGCGGCCAAGACAAGGTCGCGCTGATCTGGCTGCTGGCGGATGCCGGGCTCAAGCGGATCGAGGCGACGGCATTCGTTTCGCCAAAATGGGTGCCGCAGATGGCCGACCATGACGAGGTCATGCGGGGAGCTCCGCGCCGGCCCGGCCTTGTTCTCTCCGCGCTTGTGCCGAACGAAAAAGGCGCCGCGGCCGCGATCGAAGCCGGCGCCCAGGAACGTGCCGTCTTCGCCAGCGCGTCGGAGACCTATGCGCGGAAAAACACCAACTGCACGATCGCGCAGAGCATCGAGCGGTTCAGGCCGGTTATGGCTCTTGCCGCCGCCCACGGGCT
>NZ_JBZEGV010000071.1:0-3567 GCF_058312955.1 Mesorhizobium sp. LEGMi-168a | reverse complement strand
AGCGAGCAGATGATCTCGCGCAGCGCCCGGTCGTTCATGTCCATGACACGGCGCCAGGCAACGCGGCGGATGTCGATGCCGAGCTCGTTGCCCCAGTAGATGTGGTTGTCGATCAGCGCCGAAAGCAGGTTATGGGCGGTGGTGATGGCGTGGAAGTCGCCGGTGAAGTGGAGGTTCATGTCGTCCATCGGCACGACCTGGGCCAGGCCGCCGCCGGCGGCGCCGCCCTTCATGCCGAAATTCGGGCCGAGCGAGGCTTCGCGGATGCACACGATCGCCTTCTTGCCGATGCGGTTCAGGCCGTCGCCGAGGCCGACCGTGGTGGTCGTCTTGCCTTCGCCGGCGGGCGTCGGGTTGATGGCGGTGACCAGGATCAGCTTGCCGTCCTTGTTGCCCCTGACCGATTTGATGAACTCGGCCGAGACCTTCGCCTTGTCGTGGCCATAGGGCAAAAGGTGCTCGTACGGGATGCCGATCTTGGCGCCGATCTCCTGGATCGGTTTCTTCTTGGCGGCGCGCGCGATCTCGATGTCGGACTTCACTTCGGCCATGACGGCTTTCCTCTGGATTGGGCGGTGGAGGGGAGGGGTTCGATCACTAGAGCGATATGACCCTTCCTTGAATTGTCATTTCGCTCAAAATTTCGCTTTTGAAGCATGATCTTCTCCGAAAAAGTCTGCAACTTTTCGGGATCATGCTCTGGTGCATGCTCGAAACGCCGCCCGGACGCAAGGGCATGTTCTAACCCTGTCGCTGTGACGGCGTCAACTTCCATGCAACTATGTTTCCTGCGAAGAAAGAAATTGCTGTTCCCGGTCGACCATCCCGGCGTCTTCGGCGCCCTGGTCGTTGCGCCGTATAGAAGCCAGAGCAGGGATCGCTCCGCCGTCTCAAAACAGCCGCGCAATGCACGGAATGCGACAGAAGCGACGGCGCAAATCCGCCAGCGCCTGGCGGCCGCAGCGGTGTTACTGGGTCAGCACGTTGCTGATCTCGACCATGTTTGAGCGCACGCGCAGGATGTAGAAGCCCATGGTCGTCAGATGCGTCGGCAGAAGCCAGCCATCCTCGCGGCCGTTGGCGATGATGAAGGGCTGGATGCGCAGCGCCGAGACGAATTGCGCGTCCATCGTGTCCCACAGATTCTGCAGGTGCTTTTCCTTGATCACGCCCTCAAAGTCGGCCTGCGCGCCTTTCATGAGCCCGTAATAGGCATAGAGCTGGCCATAGGCGAACCAGAAGCGGTCGTCGGCGCGGAAGTCGAACCAGCCGTCATTGTGGTTCTCGGCGCGCTCCTTGAGGATTGCGGAGGTCGAACCAATGTCGCTGGCGATACGATCGATATATTGCTTCAAATTGTCGGCGCGGGCGTCGAACGTGGCCTGGCAGGTGGCGAGCCGGGCATTGAAGGAGCGGAGCTTGCGCACCGCGTCGCGATAATAGCTCGGTGTCGGTGTCTTCGGACCGAACGGGTTCAAGCCGAAATACCAGGTCTCCTCGTCGAACTGCAGATTGCCACGCGCGTCCTGCAGGTCGCTGTCGATCTGCGACGTCGTGCGCACGCGGCCGAGATTGTCGGCAAGCTCCGTCGCGGTGCGGCGCACCGCCTGGTTGATGCCCCGCTGGAAGGAGGCCTTGTTGTCCATCCACGGCGTGTTGTCCCAGTCGATGCCGAACAGGCCGACCTTGTAGAGGATCATCGACGAGATCCAGGCATTCTGGTTGACGTTGAAGTCCGTCAGATCGGCCGCCACCTGAGCGATCGCCGAATTGCCGCAGGTCTTGGCGGTGTCGGTGCCGGCGCCGGCCGAAACCTGCTCGCCGGCCGACACGTTGCGCGTCTCGAAGGTATATTTGTCAGGATAGTTTGGCTCGAAGTTGTTCCACCACTGGGTGGCGTAGAAGAAGTTGGCGTAAAGGCCGATCAGCACCAGAACGGCAAGGCCTACCACGGCCTTCAGGATCCAGCCGCGCTGCCCATACCAGCGGCCCACCCACATGAACGGCCAGAGAATAATGCCGATGATGAAGCCGATGCCGCGGCCGATCCATTGGAAAATCCGGGTGAAGAAGTTCACGATCGGGTCAAGCATGGCTGTGTCACCCCTTAGAGCATTTCGCCGTTTCGCGGGAAACGGCGATCTGCTCTAACCCTTTGTTTTGACGCAATTCCGGGCGGAAAACCGCCCACACTTTTCCTGGAATTGCTCTAGTCAGTCAAGCCGTAAAGGCGCGCGCGGAATGCCGCCTTATCCTTCAAATATGTGGTTTTCAGAACGTCCACAACATGCGATCGCCAGGCATCGCTGAAGCCGTCGAAGTCCTTGTAGAAGCCCGGTTTGTTGAAGACGTAGCGCGAGACGAAGTCCTGTGGCACGAAATCCGAGATCAGCTGGTTGGTGAGCCAGGCATCGGGATGATCGGGCCTGGCGCGCACGACCAGGAAGCGCTGGCGAGGCGGCACATCTTCCAACTTCAGGTGGCCGAACTGGGCGATCTCGCGCTTGGCGGCGTTGAGGAACGGGAAGTTGCCGTCGCTGGCGATCAAGTCGGCATGGCCGTGGATCCAGGTCTGCAGCCAGACCTTGTCGACATCGTTCAGGTTGCGGTTGGGCTCGGCGTCGCGGATCAACGCCCGCACCACCATCTCGGCGCGATGCTCGAGATAGCCCGAGGCCTCGATCCAGGAGGCGCGCGGCAGGTCCAGCCGGCCGGTGGTGGCGAGGAAGCGGAATACCTTATCGGCGTCGTTGATCGACAGATAGCTCACCTGCCAGGGCCGCGAGCGGCGGAAGCCGGGGGCGGCCGGATCGCAGATCACCGTCGTCATGTCAGGGTCGACGAAGACGTAAAGCCCGCCGAAATGGCTGGTCCAGTAGGCGTTGTGGCGGAAGATCACCTGGTCGGGGACCAGCGCGTTCTCGCGGATGTCGCCGCAGACCTTGGCGAGATCGACCATGCGCTCAAGCATGGCATTGTCGCGCCAGGCGTCCGGCTCCTGCTTCAGCCGGTCGACGAGCTTGCCGAGCTCGGCCGCCTTGCCGAGCACGTCCTCGGCCGACAGCACCTTGAACTCGACCTGGTTGATCGAGAGCAGGTCCTCGATGTCGTTGACCTTGGGAACGGAATCCTCGATCTCGCCGTAGATGACGTCCTTGATGGTCAGCGCGTCGATGGCGCGCTGGTTCTTGGACATGAACTCGAACATCAGCTGCGAGGTGTTGGAGAAAGCGGTGTGCACCACCGGCAGGTCGATCTGCGACGGCGTCAGGATGATGAAACGGCGGTTGACCTCGTTGGGATCGAGATAGTCATAGTCGCCGCACTCCTCGGCGACCTCGGGCGAGAAGCCGGTGCGGTCGATCTGGAAGCTCTTCAGCTTGGTAGGCTCGAGGCCGAAGGCGACAAGCGCCTTGTTGTAGCGCTGGATGAGATGCGGCTCGTCGACGGCGAGCAGGCGGCCATAGATCAGCTCGTTGTCGCGCAGAAGGTCGGGCTTTTTGGCACGGGTCATCCTTCCTACTCCCCGTTCACGGGGAGAAGGTGCCCGAAGGGCGGATGAGGGGC
>NZ_JBZEGV010000070.1:0-4329 GCF_058312955.1 Mesorhizobium sp. LEGMi-168a | reverse complement strand
CGTCGACCCCACCCTGGCGAGCGAGTCCCGCTGCGCAAGGCTCGCTCGCCGACCCTCCCCTCAAGGGGGAGGGTAAAAGCGCCGGCGCTCTCCTCATCCATGCCTGGCCGGATCGTATCGCCAGGGCGCGCGGCGAACGCGGCCGCTTTGTGCTCGCCAATGGTTCCGGCGCGATGGTCGATGCCGCCGATCCGCTGGCCGGCGAAACCTGGCTGGTCGTCGCCGACCTTCAAGGCAAGGCGCAGAATGCCCGCATCACCGCCGCTGCGCCTGTCGATGAAGCCGAGATCCGAGCGGCACTTGCCGACCGTATCGAGACGAAGCGCGAATTGAGCTTCGACCGCGAGCGGCGCGCCGTGCGCCTGCGCGAGACCGCACGGCTCGGCGCCATCACGCTCGCCGAGCGCATGTTGCCCGCGCCTTCGGGTGCGGACGCGGATCGGGCCGTCCTCGATGCGCTTCGCGAGCACGGCCTGTCGCTGCTCGACTGGGGCAAGGAAGCTGAAACGCTGCGCCAGCGGCTCGGCTGGCTCAATCGCGGCCTTGGCGCGCCCTGGCCGGACGTCTCGGATCAGGCGCTTCTCGACCGGCTCGACGACTGGCTGCTGCCCTTCTTGGCCGGCGATGCTTCCTTGGCGGCGATCAAGCCGGGTGTGCTTGCGGCAGCGCTGATGTCGCTCGTCCCGCACGAGCTGCAGCGCAAGGTCGACGCGCTGGCGCCGACCCATTTCGACGCGCCGTCGGGCAGCCATGTGCCGATCCGCTATGATGGCGAATGGCCGGTGCTGTCGATCCGCGTGCAGGAGCTGTTCGGTCTCGACCGCCATCCGGCGATCGCCAGCGGCACGGTGCCGCTGACGCTCGAGCTGTTGTCGCCGGCGCATCGCCCGATCCAGACGACGCGCGATCTGCCCGGCTTCTGGCGCGGCTCCTGGGCGGATGTGCGCACCGACATGCGCGGCCGCTATCCGAAACATGTCTGGCCGGAAAACCCGCTTCTTGCCGTCGCCACCAGCCGCGCCAAGCCCAGAGGGACATAATCTTGCGCAGGAGCTTTGAGGGCCGCTTGCGTTGGCGGATCGCATAAGTTGGCGATTGGCGTAAACGCGGATCACTTCGTGATCCACGGGCGGAGCAAGGAGCGAAGCGACGCAGCGCAGACCCGAGGATCCATTCCGTGACTTCAACGCGTTGCCACGATGCAGAATTCTGCTCCGCTGCACTTCACAGCCAAGGTAACGGAATGGATCCCAGGGTTTCCGCGACGGAGCTTCGCTCCTGCTTCGCCCTGGGATGACGAAGGCGGGACGCACCAGCCAATCTCGAATGTTGACGATAGTGCATCGAAACGGACATTGAATCCTTGCTGCCAACAGACCTCCGACCCGTCGATCCCCGGAGCGATACCTAGCGCTCTCCCTCCTGCGGCTGTAATTCTTGGCGATGATCAACATTCTGCGCGTGCCCGATACCCAGCAGAGCCAGCGGCTGCGGCTCAACACGCTGATCCGCCTGCGCTGGCTGGCGATCGTCGGCCAGAGCATCGCGGTGCTCGTCGTCGCCTACGGGCTGAAATTCCCGTTGCCGGTCTCGATGTGTTTCGCGCTCATCGCCTGCTCGGCCTGGATGAACCTTTGGCTGACCTTCCGCTACCCGGCGGCCCACCGGCTGACTCCGTCCTCGGCCTTCGCCATCCTCACCTTCGACAGCCTGCAGCTCGCCGGCCTGCTCTATATGACCGGCGGTCTCACCAATCCGTTCTCGGTGCTGCTCTCCGTGCCGGTCGTCATCTCCGCCGCGTCGCTGCCGTTGCGCATGACATCGGTGCTGGGCGCGCTGGTCATCGTGGCGGCCACGCTGCTTGTGTTCTTCCACCTGCCGCTGCCCTGGTACGAGGACGCGCCGCTGCCGATGCCGTTCATCTATGTCGCAGGCATGTGGATGGCGGTGTTCGCTTCGATCGCCTTCACCGCGATCTATGCCTTCCGCGTCGCGGCGGAGGCGCGCCTGCTTGCCAACGCGCTCGCCGCCACCGAACTGGTGCTGCAGCGCGAGCAGCATCTTTCTGCGCTCGACGGGCTCGCGGCGGCCGCCGCGCATGAGCTCGGCACGCCTTTGGCCACCATCACCGTCGTCGCCAAGGAGATGGAAAAAGCGCTCGGCGAGGATGCGAAATTCGGCGAGGACGTGAAGCTGCTGCGCTCGCAGAGCGAGCGTTGCCGCGAGATCCTGAAGCGGCTGACCAGCCTGTCCACGGAAGGCGAGGCGCATCTTTCGCGGCTGCCGCTGACTTCGCTGGTCGAGGAAGTGACGGCGCCGCACCGCGATTTCGGTATCTCGATCCGGCTGCGTCCAGGCGAGCGCATCGGACCGGAGCCGGTCGGGCAGCGCAGCCCCGGCGTCATCTATGGGCTCGGCAATCTGGTCGAGAACGCCGTGGACTTTGCCAGGAAGACCGTCACCGTCAGTTGGAACTGGGACAGTGAGGAGGTCTCCTTCACCATTATCGACGACGGACCGGGCTTTCCGCCGGAGATCATCGACCGCATCGGCGAGCCGTATATGTCGACGCGCCAGGGAACCGAGGCCGGCGGCGGCCTCGGCCTCGGGCTTTTCATCGCCAAGACCTTGCTGGAGCGTTCCGGCGCGACGCTCGACTTCCGCAATTCGAGCGGGCTCGGCGAGGGCGCGGTGGTGCAGATCACCTGGCCGCGCGGCGTCTTCCTCAACCCCGAGCAGCTGTCCGGAACCATGTTCGACAATGCCTGAGCCTTGCGTTTGCTGCATGGCAGCTCTGTTGCCGGCTGTAAAAATTGGACATTGCTGTTGCAGAATTGTATCTGCGTAAAAGTAAGGCATGTCGCTCAAAAGTGTGCAGCGGTTTTGGGACAACGGCATGCCGGGAAACAAGAACTTGAAGCGCGTTCGCTACAATCTGTTTCGGCGCGGCGCGCTTTAAGTCGGTAGGATGCTGATGAAATGAGCGCGGACGAAACCACTGGCGCAATGGTTGAAGGCGAGGACACCTCGCTGCTGATCGTCGACGACGACAAGCCGTTCCTCACCCGGCTGGCGCGGGCCATGGAAACCAGGGGCTTCGCGGTCGAGACTGCGGAGAGCGTCGAAGAGGCAGTCGCCAAGGCGCGCGCCCATCCGCCGGCCTATGCGGTTGTCGACATGCGGCTGGGCGACGGCAACGGTCTCGACGTGGTCGCCGCCATCCGCGAGAAGCGCGACGATGCCCGCACCATCATCCTGACCGGCTACGGCAACATCGCCACCGCGGTGACGGCGGTGAAGCTCGGCGCCGTCGATTACCTGTCGAAGCCGGCCGATGCCGACGACGTCTTTGCGGCACTCACCCGCACCGCGGGCGAGCGAGCGGCGCCGCCGGAAAACCCGATGTCGGCCGACCGCGTGCGCTGGGAGCACATCCAGCGCGTCTATGAAATGTGCGACCGCAACGTCTCCGAGACCGCGCGCCGGCTCAACATGCATCGCCGCACCTTGCAGCGCATACTGGCCAAACGCGCGCCGCGCTGAGATCGCCAAGCACGCAGGGCAAGCATTTCGGGCCAACGACAGTTCCAACTTGCGGCGCAGATTGGCAATCGCCGAGGTCGGCACTGCCCCTCATCGCCCTGCCGGGCACTTCTCCCCGTATAGTGACGGGGAGAAGGGGCTGACCGCAACCTCGGCGCCCATCTTGCGACGCCGATGGTTGGCGAAAGCGTCGATGACAGCTGTCCAGCCGATAGATGGGTAACACTTTGAACCGGATACATGGGTTACAGTTTTCCCCCTGAGTTGCTGTCCGCCGCGGCGCCATCTGGTCGGGGTTGGATGGGGCTGCGGCGGACCAGTTTCTTGTGTCTGCGGTCGATGAAGCCGAGCGGGTGGGCATAGAAGTGAAGTGACCATTGCCCGTCCTCGGTCTCGGTCGCGGCGACCGCTTCGCCGGCCAGCGTCTTCGAGACATAGATGAAGTCGCCATTCCACCTGATCTCGCCGTTTTGCCGCACGCGCCGCACCGCCGCTTCGGCCGGATAGTCCGGCTCGGGCGTCGTCTTTGGCATGGCGCGGGTCGAAGGACGGTAATGCTGTGCCGGGGTATCCATGCCCAGCGCCTCATGCGGGCGCTGCTCGTTGTACTCGCGGCGGAAGGCCTCGAAAGCCCGGGCCTGGGCCGCCCTGTCGGCCTTCGGCGCCTTGGCCAGCGGCAGCATGGTCAGGTGGAAGCGCTCATGGCATCCGTTCTGCTGCGGCTTGCCCGGCTGGATGCGCTCCAGGACGATGCCGAGCTTGATGAAGCGCACCGCAAGCGGCGTC
>NZ_JBZEGV010000069.1:0-4366 GCF_058312955.1 Mesorhizobium sp. LEGMi-168a | reverse complement strand
CCCCCCACATTCGTGGAGGGAGAGGAAACGCCAACCGCGAAGGGTCGCGGCCTTGAAAAGCTTGGGTTCCTCTCCCCCATGAACATGGGGGAGAGGTGGCCGCGCAGCGGCCGGAGTGGGGGGCTGGCGCCGCCATATGCGATTGCCCTGCCTCAAGGGGGAGGTCGGCGAGCGGTCGGAGCGAAGCGGAGAACGCTCGACGGGGTGGGGGTTCAACCAAAAAAGAGTCCTTGACCCCCACCCCGATCCGCTGCGCGGATCGACCCTCCCCACGAGGGGGAGGGTGGGAACTCCCTACTGCCTTTTATACTCCCGCACCGGCGACTTCGTGCCATCCGTGTAGGTCACCTGCACCGCCATCGACTTCACGTCGTCCTTCACCTTGAAATAGGGCTGGTAGTCGGCGGGGATGGCATACGGGTCCTTGGCGTCGCAGGGCGGCATCTTGATCTCTTTGTCCAGCGCGGTGCCGTTCAGGCTGTAGCGCACTTGCCTGATGGCGCAGCGGAAGGAGAGCATCTGGGTGAAATAGACCAGGCCGTGGTTGCCGCTGGCGTCGAAGGCGATCCATGATGTCCAGAACTGGTCGAGGATCTGCTTGTTGCCCTGCTGGAGCGAAGCATCCGGATCGAAGCGGATGTCGAACGGGCCGGTCTCGCGGCCCCTGATGTCGAGATATTTGATCGCGATGTTGGTGGCCGCGGTGCTGTCCGGCAGCTCGAAGCTCGGATTGGGCATCGGCTTGCCGGTGCGTTGGTCGTTGGTCGCGAGCAGGCCGGTGTCGGTGAACGGACCGCTGTCGCCGAGCCGCCAGGAAATCGCGGTCGCCGGCTCGGGCAGTGAGATCGTCATCGACCAGCCGGCGTTGGAGCGCGTCGGCGTCAGCGTCGGCACGAAACGCGAGGGATCGAGCACGTCGCCGAGCGCTGCCAGCCGGGTTCGGCTGCGGTCGAGCCAGTCGGCCAATTGGGTCTGGTCGACGAAATATTTGAGCAGGCCGCCGTCCTTCTCATAGGAGACGAATTTGGTCAGCGCCTGGGCTTCGCTGCGCTTGTCGGCCAGCGTCTGGCTGCCGAGGCGATCCTCGGAGAATTCCTGCGCCTCGAGGAAATAAGCCGGCGCATAATCGGGATTGGCCGATATGAAGGCGTTCAACTTATCGAGCCGCTGGGCATCGTCGAACTGCAGGAGATGGACGAGCTTGATCGCCGGCGCCTTGGCCTTTTCGGCAAGCGTGCCGAACACTTCGCGCGCGCCGGCCTTGCCGTCCTGGACCCTGAGCAGGGTGGCGAAGCGCGTATAGGGGTCGATGGCGTCGACGTCGAAGCCGGCAAAGGCGAGATAGGAGCGGCGGGCATTGAGCATGTCGCCGGCCAGCTCATAGACGCGGGCATTGTGATAGAACTCGTCGGGACGCTTGGGATCGGCGATCGCCCCGCCCTGCGCGGCGAGCTGGGCAAAGCCCTTGGCGATCGTGTCGATGGACGCCGCGATCTGTTCGGTCGTCGCCTGCAGCTTCTCGGCCTGCGCCTGCTGCTGTTGCTGGCCGGCGGCCAACGTGTCGGTCGTCTGCTTGACCGCCTCGACCGTCTTCTGCGTCTCGGCGCCCTGGGCGGTTTGCTGCTGCTGGACGGAGGCGATCTGGTCGGTCTTCTGCGCCACCGTATCGGTGGATTTCTTGACCGCTTCCACCGTCTTTTGCGTCTCAGTGACCGTCTGCTCGATCTTGGCCACCTTCTCGGAGACGATGCCGAGCGATTGCTGCAATTGCGCCACCGCCGGCACCAGCGCGGCGATAACGCCGTTTTGCGAATTCGTCTCCTGCTGGACGCCGTAGACGCCGCCGGCGATCGCCGCCGCACTTGTGGCGAAGATCAGCGCCGGCATGGCCTTCGCCGCCAGCACCAGGCGCAGCACCATGGCGACGGCGATGATTGCGGCTGCGACCGCGGCGACCAGCGCGATATAGGCGGCAAAGGGCCCGAGCGGGTTCAGCACATCCGACACCGCGCCGCTGACGAAAGCGACGCTGCCCGCCCATTTGCCGGTGCGGCTGAGCGATGCCCTCAGCAACGAGGTCGTGCCCGTGGCGATTTCCGACATGCCGATCCCCCCAAATCCAAGCCGGGAGCATCATAGCGGCAAGGGGGTGTGGATGGCAAAGCGGGGGGGAAATTTGGCAATCGCCAGGGTGGCGATTGCCAAAGCGTGCGCGACATCTGATCTCCCCGCAAGGGGGAGATTGGCAGCGTCGCCGACGGCACCAACCTCCGAAACCTGGGCAAAGGCCTTGTTACGCCCATTAACCAAATGGACGCCGCATACGCGTTACGTTAGCTTCGCCGGCATCTCAGCAACAGCTTAAGAACAGTCTTGTCCCATCCGCGTCCCTTTCCCCTCCTCCAGAAACTGATGGCCTCACTGGCCCTGCTGCTCCTGGTCGCCGGCTGCACCACCGCCGCGCCGCCGGAAAGCGTGCTTGCCGTGCCGGCGCAGCCGCAGAAATACGCGGCGATCGTCGTCGATGCCTCGACCGGCAAGCAGCTTTTCGAAGTCAACTCGACGGCGCAGCGCTATCCGGCGTCGCTCACCAAGATGATGACGCTCTACATGCTGTTCGAGGCGCTGGAGAGCGGTCGCGTGACCAAGGAGACGCAGATCCCGGTCTCCGACCACGCCGCCTCGCAGCCGCCGACGAAACTGCGCTTCCGGCGCGGCGAGACGATCGACGTCGATTCCGCCATCCGCGCCATGGCGGTGAAGTCGGCCAACGACGTGGCGGTGGCGGTGGGCGAATATCTCGGCGGCGGCAGCGAGGACCAGTTCGCCGCCATGATGACCGCCAAGGCGCATCAGCTCGGCATGAGCAGCACCAGTTTCCGCAACGCCTGCGGCCTGCCCGACGCCGGTCAGGTGACGAGCGCGCGCGACATGGCGGTGCTGGGCATCGCGCTCGAGCACCGCTTCCCGCAGCATTTCCACTATTTCTCCGAAAGCGACTTCATGTTCCGCGGCCGTCTGGTGCGCGGCCACAACGATATGCTGGGACGGGTGCGCGGCGTCGACGGCATCAAGACCGGCTATATCCGCGCCTCCGGCTACAACATCGTCACCTCCTACAATGCCGACGGCCGGCACCTGATCGTGGTGGTGATGGGCGCCGACAGCGCGCGCCAGCGCAACGACCATGTCGAGGCGCTGATCCAGCGCAGCCTGGCGCCGATGACGGCCGATGCGCAGACGCGGCTGATGTATGCCGGGCAGCAGCCGGTCGGTTCGGCGCTTCCGGGGCTGCCGGCACCCGGGTTGGCAGCGCCTGCTTCGTCGCTGCCGGGTTTGCCGGCGCAGTAGACGTCGCGGCGGTGGAGAAACCCTGAAACGTCGGCGGGACAGCGCCCCCCTCTGTCCTGCCGGACATCTCCCCCACAAGGGGGGAGATCAGCTATCATTCCGGCTTTCGCCAATCTCCAACATCGCAGGATCGAGCGGAGCGCCCAAACTGCCAATCTCCCCCCTTGTGGGGGAGATGTCCGGCAGGACAGAGGGGGGCGCGAAGGATCGCTACTGATACTGTTTATCTGACCACCAGCACTGGGATCTGCGTCAGCGACACCACCTCCGCCGTCTGGCTGCCCAGCACCAGCCGGCCGAAGCCCCGGCGGCCATGCGAGGCCATGACGATCAGATCGCAGCCTTCCGTGCGGGCCGTGTCGAGGATCGCCTCGGCGGGCGCCTTGTTCTCGATGTGCAGGACCTTCGAACGCACGCCGAGCTTTTCGGCCTCGGCTTTGCACTTCTCCAGCACCTCGCTTGCATATTTGCGCGCGCTTTCCTCGTAATTGGTGAGCTCGTCGGCGGCGACGTAGCCGGCCATGGCGCCGCCCCAAGCCAGCGTCGGGAACGGCTCGGAGACGGTGACGAAGGTCACCGTGGCCCCTAAGCCCTTGGCCAGCTCCAGGCCGTGGGCGACGCCCTTGCCGGCGAGCTCCGAACCGTCGGTGGCGATCAGGATGTGCTTGTACATGGTGGCGATCCCTGTTCTGCGGGGCAATGCGCGCCCCTGGTGGCGGGAGCCTGCGGGCAGGCCTGATTGGGATATAGTTTGCCGACCGGGCCTGCCACAGGGCCGGGATGGGGCCAGCCGGTGGCGACCATGGCGCCAGTCTCAGCGGTGGGCGAACAATCGCCCACAGCGCTCCCCCGCTCCGTCTCGGCTTCGCCGAGCCACCTCTCCCCCATTTCATGGGGGCGAGGAAACGCCAATCGCCGGGGGCTCGGATTTCGCAAGCGGTAGTTGGCGATATCGCGCAAGCTTATTTCCTCTCCCTCGCGGAGCGGGGGAGAGGTGGCTCGGCGAAGCCGAGAC
>NZ_JBZEGV010000068.1:0-5145 GCF_058312955.1 Mesorhizobium sp. LEGMi-168a | reverse complement strand
GGCGAAATCAATCGCCCATGACGACAACCTGGCACCCGAGGACCACCGCCGCCAAACTGTCCGGGACTTGGTGAAACGCCTGTCCGCGACTTAGCGGAATCCCCGTCCGGCTTTTGCGAAATACGCAAACTTGTACTTTGGCGAGGTAGGACGGGCGATTGCTGCCAGGTGCGAGCAGGTCGAGTATTTCGAACTGCGCGCCGCGGATGACCTTGCACCGCTTTGCGCAGTCGCCGGACCGGCGCGCCTGCTCGTTGCCGCTTGGCTTGGACAGACCCGGCTCATCAAGAACGCGAAGGTTTCGTCGGCGCAACGCGCTCTCGGCGTGCTCAGCCCCAATAGCTCTGCTGCCGCTTGCTAGGCTGACCCCAAAGACTGCAGAGGTCACCTTGCCTAGCCGGCATAGCGGCTCCGATGCGTAGTCGGAGCGAACCGAACTCAGGCGGTTGACGCACCGGTCACCGGTCGACGGCTTCAGCCTAGAGCTCAACGTCCCCACCGCTCGCCAGCGCAGGGCACCAGCGCACTGTCGTTTCGAAACCTCAACCACGGTGTTGTGCCTCTACTTCATGAAGTCCTTGGTCGTCTCGACGGCCACCGCAGCGTCGCGCCAATAGGCTCCGCGCCTACAGCCTTGCCGAATTCCTCGTTAAGCGGCGCACCGCCAACCAGAACAACATAATCGTCGCGGATGCCACTTTCTTCATCGCATCGATAACGACCTTCATGTACGGCATGGTGGTGGTGAGCAGTGCCGACATGCCGATGATATCAGGCTGATGCTGCTCGATCGTTTCCAGATACTTCGCGACTGCGTTGTTGATGACTATATCGAGGACCTTAAAGCCTGCGCTTTTCATCGTCATGCCCCACGAGGTTCTTGCCAATGTCGTGGATGTCGCCTTTGACGGTGCCGATCACCATCTTGCCCTGCTTCGGCGCGCCGTGAAGGACTGCGGCATTCTCCTGTTCGATGTTCGAGCTTTCGATGACTGTCGAGAGCGAATTTTGAATTTTGAGCGCTAAGGCATTCTACGCCTCGGAAACTTCCTCTTCACATGTGGTGAAGATAGGCGACGACGGATCGCCCCGCGCATCGCTCACACTCGCAGCCCCGATCCATGCCGCCCATGTTTCCATGGCGAGCTGATCTCGCAAAGGGGCTGATATGCCTGGAGCTGCCGACTTCTTTTCCAAGTAATTCAGCTGAAGGAAAGTTCGGGCTCTCCAAACAGGCCGTCTTCCGGAACCACCCCAAGGCCCGGGCCTTCGGGCAGTTTGATATGGCCACCCACGATCTTCACGCCTCTGAGGTCATACGTCCGCTCGATGTAGGGCTCGGCCACCCAAACGCCTTCCAGCAGTCGAGGTTGCACGGTGGCACCGATATGCGTGCAGGCGGCGGCGATGACATCCCCACCCCAAGCGTCGTCGCAAGTATGGGGCATGCTGCGCGCCTCGCAGATGTCACGGAAGGTGGCCATGGCGTGCAACCCGCCGATCCGCGTGACCTTCATGCCGAAACCGTCGCAAAGGCCCGTCCCCGCGGCGCGGATGACTGTGGCCAGATCCTCGCTATTCTCGTCGACATAGATGCCGTGATGGACTTGCCCCCGGATCGCGGCGATCTCTTCCAGCGTGTTGCAGGGCTGTTCCATGATGAAGGGAATGTCCGGGCATTCCCGGGAAAGCCGCAGGGCGTCACGAGTCGTCAGGCCGCGATTCCCATCGGCGGCCAGCCGCACGCCCTTGCCGCGGAGCACCTCCCAAACCTTGCGGAGAACGGCGATATCCACCTCCACTGGACGGCCGCCGATCTTGATCTGCAGGCGGGGATAGCCCTCGGCCGCTTTCTCGGCTACGATCCTGGCGGTCTCATCGGGGTCGCCGACACCTGCTGCATAGTAGGATGGCACGTTTTCGGTGACAGCCCCACCCAGAAGGTCGGCCACCCGCACTCCATAAGCCTTACCCATCAGATCATACGCTGCGATGTCAATAGCAGCTTTGGCATAGCGATGACCGTTCAATAGGCCATCCATCTGCCGCCGCAGCAGCAATGGTTGCAGCGCGTTAGCACCGATCAGCCCGGGAGCCATCTCAGCCAGCGCGGCGCGGGCACCCATGGCGTGTTGCGGCTGGTAGGTTGGTCCGACGGGGCAGGTTTCACCCCAGCCGACGAGGCCTGTGTCGGTGACCAGCTTCACTAGCGTGGTGTCCAGCGACCACACCTTGGCATTCGCCATTATATGGGGGCCGTTCTTGACCGGCAGATCATGTGCGTAGACGTGAATTTCCGTGATCTTCATGGTTATCTCGCTTTTGGGAGAGCCGTCGGTTTGGGTGTCAGGGCATGAGCAGAACGACGTTGCCGGCAGTTCCCCTCGACATAAATCCTTTTGTGAGAATTGTCTTTGGATAACAATGCGCAAAAAAATCCACCTTGAATTGATTCCAGATCAACTCGGGGCGCCCATATGCATCCCCTGAACGCTTGGCCGGTGCTACCGCGCTGGGCCGGATCAACTTTGTCGCCCCGTGGTCTAAGCTGGTAGGTTAGGGCTATACGCCGATGTAGGCAGGCTTCGAGGCCGCTCTTGCCGCGTTGGAAGCTCTCGGCGCGAGGCTTGTCGAGATACCGTTCGGCGACGTCTACGCCACGCCGATCTGCTCTACGGCGGAGCGCCATGCGGCGATCTGCGATTCTTTCGAGGCGAATGAAGCGGAAGGCCGGCACTTGATCGAAGCAATGATGCATCTGCACTCGCGGTGCGTGGTCGCGTGTCAGCCCCATCGCCATGGGTGAGGAACTGGCAGTCCTCGACGCGAAACAGGACAGCGAGACGGACGACGAACCTACGCCGGTCGAACGCAAGACGGCTTGACGAAGGACCGCGCCTGTCAGCCGAAATTGCGGGCAGGGGGCACGCCGATGCTGCCCGAGTATCCGGATATTGTGTAAAGGCCCGCGAGCGCATAGCGAAACCGTCGAGAATATCTCGCGCTAGGTTTCCGGTCACGGCCACGGGAACCAGTCTGCTCCCTGTTGGTCCGAAAGGCAGACCTTCGCCACCGATCACGATAGGCAGAAGGTTTATTCCTTCCAGCCTTCCGCTCCCATCACCCGGCGCCAGCGCCAGTGAGACAGAATGGGCCTAAAATGTTCGCGACACCTACTGGCATCTATCCGCCGCGCCGGAGCTGATGACCCGTGCCGCGCGACTGCTGGATGAGCGGTGGGAGGTTCGCTCATGAGTGCCTCGAACGATCTGGCCGTGCTGATCGAGCTGCGGTTCACCGATCGGCTCATGCGACATCGAGGCGTAAGCTCGAACACCATCGCCTCCTATCGCGACACCTTCCGGCTCCTGTTTGCATTCGCGCAGACAGCCTTGCGTCTCCGTCGCAGTTGACACTGCGGGATTTGGACGCGCCTTTCATCGGCGCATTTCTGGAGGACCTCGAGACACCGCAATCCGCCTCAGTGAGGATCCGGAACCTCCGCCTCACAGCCATTCGGTCTCTTTTCAGATATGCGTCGTTCGAGGAGTCGGCCCATAGCGCCCAGATTCAACGCGTGCTCGCGATCCCGAGCAAGCAATGCGACAAGCGACGACTTCAGTTTCTCACCAGGCCCGAGATTGAAGCGATCCTGGCCTGTCCGGATCGCAGCACATGGCTGGGACGGCGTGATCACACTCTGCTGTTGCTGGCCGCCCAAACGGGCTTGCGGGTCTCGGAGATCATCGATCTCGACCGGGACTCGGTGTTGCTGGGTCACGGTGCCCGCATGCGATGCGTTGGCAAGGGCCGCAAGGAGCGAAGTACGCCGCTCACCAAGGTTGCACAGCAAGCCCTTCGGGGCTGGCTCAACGAGCCCAGGAAACGGAGCGCAACGGCTCTCTTTCCGAACACGCACGGCGGCAAGCTGAGCGCCGACGGCGTGCAGGCGCTGCTGAACAAACATGTCGCCAAGGCTCGCGAACACTGCGTCACCCTCAGCTCGAAGAGGGTGTCGCCTCATGTCTTGAGGCACCGCGCTGCCATGGAGCTGCTGCAGGCGGGCGTCCATCATCGCCCTATGGCTGGGCCATGAGGCGATGGAAACGACGCTGACCTATCTTCACGCACATCTTGAGCTGAAGGAATCCGCACTCGCCAAGCTGAAGCCATACGAACGCGCAAAGGCCGAACGATTTCGGCCAAACGACCGACTTCTTGAATTCCTGAACGCCCTTTGAGCATGAGAACTATGCCGAGTGTCAACGACCGGTTCTCGGTCGAAATGGCGGGCAAAGCGCTTCATACCGCCGATCGGAAGAGGCGCTCGGCATAGTTTGGCGGTCGGCATAAACTTGCTTGGACTGAGCCGCTCCGCGACGCGGAGCGGGTTAGTCCAAGAAGGGTTATGTGGCCAGCACGTTCTGGACCTGGGCGGCCAAGCCATTCATCCCTTTGCGCATATCGCACGGCTGCGTCGCCAGATAGACCCGCACCCCAGACCCGGGCGCGATCATGCCACCGCCTTCAGAGCCGACAGCACTCGCCGCAACGCTGCCTCGCTGATCGCGGCGTCCACCCGCACGCGCACACCGCCGACGAGGACGATCTCAATCATGCCGCGCTGTTCCGCCCCACCCGCCCCGGTTGGTGCAGCAGCCGGCACGCTGCTGATGACCTCGACCGGGATCAACTCCAGCGGCGAAGCCGCCGACGCCGGCGGGCGCATCTGCCGGCGCCATGTGAACAAAAGGTTGGCATTGATATCGTGCCGCCGCGCCACCAGCGACACTGACGACCCAGGCTCACAGCTCTCGGCCACCAGCCGCTGCTTCTCTTCGAGGGTGTATGACTTGCGCCGGCGGGCGCGCGCCGTCTCGCCACGAGAATGTTGGCCTGCCACTCCATCCGTCGCGATCGTGTCCATTGAGCCGCGCTCGTGGACACCATCTTCAGCGTCCAGAGCCCGACCCCTTTCCGATCCGAACCCCGCCATGGAAGGCCGCCATCACCGGCTTTCAATTACCCACAAGTTCGGCGGCCAAGCTCAAGCCGAGCCCGATATCGGTCAGGCGCGTCAGCCCTCGCCACATGACGATGTTGCCCGGCGGCGGGTCGCGCGTGCGGTTGAGATAGCCGCCGAGC
>NZ_JBZEGV010000067.1:0-5936 GCF_058312955.1 Mesorhizobium sp. LEGMi-168a | reverse complement strand
TGCGTGTTTCAGTAAGTCCCGGACACCGATTTCGGTAAGTCGCGGACAGCAATTCCGCTAAATCCCGGACAGCGATTCCGCTAAGTCCCGGACACTTTCCGGGCCGGATTTGACGGTCGGTTCTCGGCTGCGCCGTTC
This sequence comes from Mesorhizobium sp. LEGMi-168a, assembly GCF_058312955.1. Lineage (NCBI taxonomy): Bacteria > Pseudomonadati > Pseudomonadota > Alphaproteobacteria > Hyphomicrobiales > Phyllobacteriaceae > Mesorhizobium > Mesorhizobium sp. LEGMi-168a. The sequence continues at coordinate 5,798 of NZ_JBZEGV010000067.1, read as the reverse complement.
TGGCAGTTTGGCCTCTCATGAAGACGTTGAGAGGGGCCATGCCAAGACGGAAGCAAGCGAGACGAACGAGCGTGAGAGACATCCGGACGATCCTGCGCCTGACCCATGAACAGGGTCTTTCGGTGCGCGAGGTGGCCGAGCGGCTGAAGATCGGCAAGACCTCGGTTTCGACCTATTTGCTGCGGGCGCGGGAGGCGGGGCTGTCGTGCTGGCCCTTGCCGCCGAGCTACGACGACGATGCGGCGTTGGAACGGCGTCTGTTTCACCGGATGGGCCGTCCGCCGCAAGACCTGAGCGAGCCGGACTGGGCGTTGGTTGCCCGGGAGCTGAAGCGCGAGGGGGTGACGCTGACACTTCTGTGGCAGGAATATCGCGCCACCCATCCCGACGGATACGGCTTCACTTGGTTCTGCGACCGGTTCGCCGCCTTCCGGCAGCAGGCGAGCCCGACGTTCCGCAACCGGCATTCGGCGGGCTCGGTGATGCAGACGGACTATGCCGGGCAGACGGTGCCAGTGATCGATCCGGCGACCGGCGTCATTTGCTCGGCGCAGATTTTTGTCGCGGTGCTGGGCGCCTCCAACCTGACCTTCGCCTTTGCCAGCTCCAGTCAGAAGCTGCCGGACTGGATCGACGGCCAGGTACGGGCGCTCAGCTTCTTCGGCGGGGTCACCAAGGCGATCGTCTGCGACAACCTGAAGGCAGGCGTCGCCAAGGCGCTATGGTTCGAGCCGACGCTGAACGCGACCTTTGCCGCGATGGCCGAGCATTACGACACCACGATCCTGCCGACCCGCAGCCGAAAGCCGCGCGACAAGGCGATTGTTTCATAGTGAGTCCTGTTCGGTTGATGGCACGGTAATTGAGGCACGGCGGGCGGCAACGGCGTTTCGGCCCGGGCGGCCTTTGATGATCTCGAGGTCGAGAGGAATGTCCCACAGACCACGGTTGAGACTGTCGCTGCAGACTTTGGTGATGAGCCCCTGGCGCCCCCATTGATGCACCGTGGTCTCAGCGACAGCGAAGTGTTCGGCCACTTCCTGCGTGGTGAGCAGACCATAATCGCGCAGGCGCTGGCGGCGGCTGGGCAGGTTGTAAGCTCCACGGATGAAGGCGATCTTCTTGAGATTGAACGGCTTGCCCTCCCAGGTTCGCAGGCCCTCTTCATTGAGGATATCGGCGATCTCGCGATCGCAATGTCGGTCGAGCAAGCGGTCGACCTTGGCGACGAGCTCAGGCTTGAACTTGCGGATTTGGGCGATCGGCAAAGGCCGCTCCAGCGTCAAGGTGCGGGTCGCCCCGCCGGATAGTCGCACGTTTGCGGTAATCGTCTCGGCCTTGACCAGGGTGACGTCGGCGACCAGCAGCCGCAGGATACGCTTGCGCTCGCGGACATCGATGCGGGGATCGCTCCAGATCCGTGGGAACTGCTCGGCAAGATCGCGGACGCGTTGCTGCGTCTCGGCATCGAGGGCAGCGGCTTCCTCGGGCGCGCGTCGTTCATAGTCCTCGACGACGTCGGTGTGGAGCCGCAGCTTCTCATTCCACTCGGCCTCAAGAGTGTCGGCAACGAGGCGATTGTCGGGATCGACCTTCATGTAGCGGCGCCGGGCGAGCTCGGCGTCATGACGCGTCCGCTCGACATGCTGTCGGCGCAACGTGTCCATCTCGGCGGCGCGTGCCTCAAGCTCGCGCTGCACCGCCAGGGTGACCTCAAGGGTCATCGGCGTCATCAGCTCGACAAGCAATGCACCCACCGCCGGGTCGACGACTTTGCCGGGCACGGACTGGCAGACCTTGCCGCCACGGCGGGTGGCAGTCTCCTGGCAGATATAGGTCGGGACAGGCTGACCGTGCTCCTGGCTGTAATGGACGCCCATGCGCCCGCCGCAAAGGCCGCAGAGAACTCTGCCTTGGAGCAAGGCGGATCCTTCGCGGACCGGCCCGGCGCGGCGCTGCATTCCATAGGCTTGTGCATTGGCGGCGAGACGCTCCTGGTTGGCCTTGAAGCGCTCCCAGTCGATATAACCCGGATGCAGGTCGGGCATGACGAACCGCCAGTCAGCCATATCCACCTTGATCTGAGAGACGCCGCCGCCCGGCCGGGGCCGTCCACGCGTTCGACCGTAAACGAAGGCGCCGGCATATCTCGGATTATGCAGGACCTGGAGGATGCGGGCGTGCCGTGGCGGCGCCCACATGAGTTCGCCTTTGTGCGGTCCCTTGCGCAGTCGTCGCGGGAACAGGATGCCTTCGTCGAGGAAGAACTTGACGGTTCTGGTTGCGCTGCTCAGGCGCTCGAAGGTCGTGAACACCATGCGGAGCGCGGCCTGCACCTCGGCGTCCGGGTCGAGTGCGAGGGTGCCATCGGGCAAGTAGACCAAGCCCACTGGCGGCCCTATCTTCAGATCGCCGCGGCTTGCCTTGTTGAGTTGGCCGCCGCGCATGCGCGCCTTGAGGAAGTGCAACTCCGCTTCCGACATCGTTCCTTTCAAACCCAAAAGAAGTCTGTCGTTGAAGCTGGCCGGGTCGTAGACGCCATCCTCATCGAGAATGAGGGTGCTGGTCAGGGCGCACAGCTCAAGCAACCGGTGCCAGTCGGCGGAGTTGCGGGCCAGGCGCGAGACCTCCAGCCCCATGACGACCCCGGCCTTGGCGAGGGCTACTTCGCTGACCAGTTCCTGGAAGCCGTCGCGGGCAACGGCGCTGGATCCCGATTTGCCCAGGTCGCAGTCGATCACGTGGACGCGTTCGACCGGCCAACCGGCGGCAATGGCGCGATCACGCAGCCCATACTGTCGCTGCGTGCTCTCGCCGTTCTCGGCGACCTGTCGCAGCGTAGACTGACGGATGTAGAGGTAGGCGTCGCGCCGAAGGTGATCGGCGGTGACTTTGAGGTCAGGCATGTGCTGGCTCCGCGGTTAGCGTAACAACAAGGCTGGCAAGGATGAGGGTGAGCTCGCTGGTGACGATCGCGCCTGCCGACGGGGGGCGATGTACCGGGCAAGGCGGCGTAAAGTTGGGTGTTGTCGTTGCGGCCTTGATCCAGGCGACCATGCCTTGGCGGCGCAGGGTTACGAGTCCTGATCCGGTGATCAGCCGGGCGCTGAGCACCGCGGCGCGCAGTTGTTCGTATGGGCCGACGAGGCTGGCCGCGCGGACGGTTAAGGCAGATCGAGTGGTTTTTTTTTGGGCGCCATGGCCCGCTCCAGACTTCGCCGGTGCACCCTGACGCCAAAGCGTGTGGCGATAGCGTCGACGCGTTGCGGCACGGTGAGGTCGGGCCTCGTCGTCCTGAGTTGGTCGATGTAGGCGAGGACCTCGGCGGAGATCTTGTGTCCGCCCTTTGGGCCCCGCTGCCGGGGCACCAGCCCGGCGAGGCCCTGGTCGGCCAAGGCGCTCTGAGCTTTGTAGAAGGTTGGCCGCGAGACCCCGAAGGCGCTGGCGACATCGCTGATCGGCACGCGATCGGCCTGATGGCGGCGCACCATCTCGTAGCGGACCTGCACAAGGTCCCTGGCATCGAAGAAGGGATTGCCGGCAAACAGCGTGTCGCGCACGGCCTCGGGGTGGGGGTTGAGTGCGCCGTCGCGGGCCAAGGCCTCGGCCTTTGGGTCGCGTCGTCTCGGCTTTTGCTTCGCCATGACCATCATCCAAATTGATTCGTAAATATAAATACGCCTTACCTGATGAGGCGTCAAACAAGGTCTCTTCACGATACCCGAGACAAACCTTGCAATTCTGGGCATTGATGCGGCATCCGAGGAGGCGTTGCGGCGTAATTTGCCTTACACAGGCGGCGTATTTAACCTTACGCATCTTCCGCCTCCGCTGGCGCAGAGACCCGATCCAGCAGCGTGAGCAAATCCAATAGGTCGACCGTCCGGAACGCCGCGCGCCCGGCCGCGACGCGCCGGAATGCGTCAGGCTGCTCCATGTCCGTCATTGCGGCAGCAATCGTGGGCAAGGTCCCGTCCGGAGCCCGGTAGATCACCCGGTCGTCGCCCCAATGCGGGCTGCGGCCGATCATGTCGAAGGTCTGGCCTTTAAGCGGGTGGAATGGGTGGGTAATGCGGACCGTGAGGCCGGTCGTCCCTATACGGGCTGCAGTTGACGGCTTTATCCAAAGGCAAGGTCGAGGGCGCGGTGTTGATCGTCGAGCGCTGGATACTGGCCCGGCTCAGGAATCGGACTTTCTTCTCGCTGGCCGAGCTCAATGCGGCGATCGCCGAACTGCTCGAGGAACTGAACAACCGGCCGATGCGCCTTGTCGGCAAAAGCCGCCGCGAACTGTTCGAGGAGATCGAGCGGACAGCCTTGCGGCCGCTGCCGGCGGTGCCGTTCGAATACGCGGAATGGAAATCGGCGAAGGTGCATCCCGACTACCATGTCGAGGTCGACAAGACCTTCTACTCCGTGCCGCACCGGCTGATCGGCCGCACCGTCCAGGTGCGGCTCACGCACCGAGTTGTCGAGATCTTCTACGATCACCAGCGTGTCGCCAGCCATGTCCGTCGCTCGCAGCGTTCTGGCCATGTCACCGTCAACGAACACATGCCCAAGGCGCATCAGCGCTACGCTAACACCACGCCGGCGAGCCTGATCGGTCGGGCCGCCAAAATCGGCCCCAACGCCGCCATCCTCGTCGAGCGCATGATGCGTGACCGGCCACATCCGGAACAGGGATACCGCGCGGCCATGGGCATCCTGTCGCTGGCAGTTCGCTACGGGCCGGAGCGCCTCGACGCCGCCTGCGAGCGGGCGCTGCTGATCAACGCGATCACCTATGCCTCCGTCACCGCCATTCTCAAAGCCGGCCTCGACCGGGCCAACTCCGCAGAGCCGGCAAAGCCGACACCGCCGCACGCCAACATCCGCGGCTCCACCTATTACCAGTGAAGGAAAGGAAGAAAGAATGCTGACAAATCCAACCCTCGATCAGATGCAGGCCCTCGGTCTGGCCGGCATGGCTGCCGCCTGGCGCGAACTGGCCGAACAGAGCAACGCCAAAGAGCTCAGCCGCGACGAGTGGCTCGGCCTGATGCTCGACCGTGAGGTCGCTATGCGCGCCGATAAGCGCGTCAAGAACCGGCTCGCCTCAGCCAGGCTGCGCTTTCCCGAAGCCTGCATCGAGGACATCGACTTTGCCACGCCGCGCGGGCTCGACCGGCGCAGCACCATGGCGCTCGCCCAAGGTGAATGGCTGAGGGCGCATGAGAACTTGATCGTCACCGGTCAGACCGGAACCGGAAAGTCATGGCTGGCCTGCGCCTTCGGCCGGCAAGCGGCACGGCTTGATCATTCCGTGCTCTATGTGCGCGCGCCACGCCTGTTCGAGGACCTTGCGCTCGCCCGCCTCGATGGCCGCTTCCCGCGCCTCATCGACAAGCTCACCCGCGCGCAACTGCTCATCCTCGACGACTTCGGAACCCACAGCCTCACCGACCAACAGCGCTTTCATCTGTTCGAAATCGTCGAAGAACGCTATCGGCGCAAATCCACCATCATCACCGCCCAGGCTCCGGTGGCCAAATGGCATGACCTGATTGCCGACGCCACCGTCGCCGACGCCATTCTCGACAGGATCGTGCACAACGCCCACCGCATCGTGCTCCAGGGCGACAGCATGCGAAAGCAAAAGGCGGTGCCCCTCTTGACCAGCGCCGAGAACGGCGAAATCAATCGCCCATGACGACAACCTGGCACCCGAGGACCACCGCCGCCAAACTGTCCGGGACTTGGTGAAACGCCTGTCCGCGACTTAGCGGAATCCCCGTCCGGCTTTTGCGAAATACGCA
>NZ_JBZEGV010000066.1:0-5967 GCF_058312955.1 Mesorhizobium sp. LEGMi-168a | reverse complement strand
CTTGATCGAGCGGGAGTTGGGACAACTCCATCCAGTAGGAAGAATAGGCGCTCCCAAAGAAATAGCCAACGCCGTGCTTTGGCTAGCCAGTGAGGAGTCGAGTTTCGTCAGCGGTGAAATGATCTCCATCGACGGCGCGCGAACCAAAAAGATTCCCCTGCCCTCAATCTTGGATGAGGAGTATCGAGCCAAGCTGACGAAGCCATAGCGGCCCACCCCGAAACCTTCATCTATTCGCGATTGCGCCGCCATCGGGCTGGAATTGTACATAGCTCCTGTGGGAAGAATCCGCAACTCGCTCGATGAGTACACCGCCTCGCAGGTGATCGCGCAGATGCTCCGCTGAGAGGCAAGGGGGAAGCATTGATGCTCGCTTCCGAGGCTATTGTACGGACTCCAATGCATTTCGCGCTGTCGGGTGTCGCATGAGCATGCCTATAGTGCCCTACTGTCACGCGCTAGTACAAGAATTGTCGGGCGAGAGCATCACCGTAAACGTGCTCGCTCCTGGAGCACATAGTACCGCGATCCACGAAGCTAATCGCCTCGGCGACCACGCCGAAGCCATCCGTGCGCTCTAGGACTCCGGCCCGCCGTCTTGGCGAACCCTCGGAATTCGCAGCAGTCGCAGCATTCTTGGCCAGCGCCCGCGTAGCCTATGTCAGCGGCACCCTGGTTGTCATCGATGGTGGCTGAGTGCAGCCCTCTGAACACTAGATGCCGTCGCATGAACGAAGCCAACGCAAACAAAACCGTCATCGATCCCGGCCGTTTGATCGCACAAGCGTGTACTCACGGTACAAACTTGTTTTCCACATCATTCTTCTGAATTTTCAAAACTACTCCGTAAACCAACCGACGCCGCGCCTGACAATGGTAGATATTTCACGGTGCGAGTCGGAGCTTGAGATGACTACTAACGATGTGATCGAAGCTGGGGGACTTGACGCGCTCTCTTAGTTTCAACGCGCCTTTGGTTATGCCGAACCGGTTGATCTTCGCCTCACCCGTGCGTGGATTGGCGTGTACGCGGCTATCGCCGGCGATGCCGAAGGTACTTCATTCATTGCCACACGGCTGGTGCCGCGTCTCTTAGACTAGAGCTGAGAACCACGCCCTTCCGAACGGACCTCACGGGCTCTTCGACGTACCCGCTATTGCTAACGTAGATCGGGGCTCGGGCATCCGGGTGTCCGCGCGCTCAAGGCCTGCAGCACAGTAGAACAGCAAGGGGAGGCCGCTGAAGGTATGCACTTTCCCGCAGACGACGGTCCAGGCCTGCATCGTGCGCCTGACCCGTCATTCGCTCGAGTTCGTGTCATGGAAGGATCGCAAGGCCGTGGTGCCGGCGCTCAGGACTGGGCCACGGACGCCGAAGCCCGTATGCAGGCGCCGGAGGATTTCGAGGCCGGCGACTGGGGCCAGCGATATCCGGCGATCACCCAGAGCTGGCGGCGTGCGGATTCCGACGTGAAGCCGGCCGCCGTTCCGATCAAACACCGGCCACCATTCCGGTATGAAGCCGGCCACCATTCCAACCAAAGACCGGCCGGTTTTCGGCACTGAAGATTACCTCCTGGGTCAGCAACTTTGGCATCAATTACCTCGCGATGAACGAGGACATTTTGATGCCGGCAAAGAGAAGGCTGACCATGAGACAGTTGAGACAAATGCTTCGGCTTGCCGGAAGCGGGACCAGCTCCCGCGAGATTGCGGTCGTGCTGGGAATAGCACGCAGTACGGTGCAGGATAATCTGCGGCGCGCAGCGGCAATCGGGTTGAGCTGGCCCCTGCCAGGCGAGCTGACCGATGACGCACTTGAGAACAAACTCTTCGCTCGCAATGGCGTCAAACAGGGCACGCGGCGGCGCGCAGAGCCGAACTGGGCCGATCTTGCCGTCGAGCTCAAGAAGCCGGGCGTCACGCTCCTCATCTTGTGGGAGGAGTATCGAGGAAGTCATCCCGACGGATATGGCTATAGCCGGTTCTGCGGGCTCTTTCGCAGCTTCGAACAGCGGCTTTCGCCGACGATGCGCCAAGAACACGCCGCCGGCGACAAGGTCTTCGTCGACTATTCCGGCAAGAAGATTTCGATCCTTGATCGAGACACCGGCGAGATCCGTGAGGCGGAGATCTTCGTGGCGGTGCTGGGTGCGTCCAGCTTCACCTATGCCGAAGCAACCTGGACCCAGACACTGCCTGATTGGATTGGTTCACACGTCAGGATGTTTCGTTTCTTTGATGGCGTTCCCCGACTGATCGTCCCCGACAATCTGAAGTCGGGTGTCAACCGCGCCAGCTTCTACGATCCCGAGATCAATCGCAGCTACGGCATGATGGCATCCCATTATGGCGTCGGCGTTCTTCCGGCACGGCCGCCGAGAACGGCGTGCGTTTCGCCCAGTCATGCATTCTGGGGCGGCTGCGCAACCAGTCCTTCTTCTCGCTGGCCGAGGCCAATGCCGCCATTCGCCAGGCACTCGATCGCATCAATGATCACGTCATGCGTCGGCTGGGCGTCAGTCGCCGGCAATTGTTTGAGAGCGTCGAGCGTGCTGCGCTCGCAAGCCTTCCGAGCAAAGACTACGAATTCGCCGAGTGGCGTTTGGCCCGCGTCTCGACGGATTACCACGTCGAGTTCAAGACCTTCTTTTATTCCGTACCGCACAGCCTCATTCGCCAGCAAGTCGATCTGAGAGCAACGGCACGCACCATCGAGATCTTCCACCGCGGCAAGCGCATTGCCGTCCATCAGCGCCGCTATGGCGGCCCTCGTCATGGGACGGATCCGGATCATATGCCCAGCTCCCACCGGCGATATGCCGAGTGGACGCCGGATCGTTTCCGTCGCTGGGCCGCATCCGTCGGGCCCGAGACGGAAGGCTTGGTTGTCGCAATCCTCGCCAGCCGCCCACATCCTGAACAAGGCTTTCGGACATGCCTGGGTGTCCTTCGCCTGTTTCGCGATATCCCACGCGATCGCGCCGAAGCCGTGTCAGCCCGCGCTGTCGAGATCGGTGGGCTGAACTGCAAGAGCATCGCCTCGCTTATCGCCAATCACAAGGCCGCAAGGCATTCCACCGAACCGACCGCCATCGTCGATCACGCCAATCTGCGTGGCCCTGATTACTTCCATTGAGGAGACACACCAATGCTCATCCATCCGACCATCGACATGCTGCGCGAACTCGGCCTTCATGGCATGGCCACCGCCTTCCAGGAGCTCGACGCACAATCCGAAGCACGCGGCCTCGAGCATGGCGAATGGCTTGCCATGCTGCTCGAGCGCGAGGCTACCATGCGCCGCCAGAAGCGTTTCGAAGCCCGCGCCAGGGCTGCCAAACTTCGCCATGACGCACAGATCGAGAATGCCGACTTTCGTGCCGCACGCGGTCTTGATCGCAATCTGTTCATGGCGCTCGCCGGCTGCGACTGGATCAGAAAGCATCACAGTCTTCTCATCACCGGGCCGGCGGGCGTCGGCAAGAGCTGGCTGGCCTGTGCGCTTGGCCACAAAGCTTGCCGAGAGGATTTCTCCGTCGCCTATCACCGCGTTCCCCGGCTGTTTGCAACGCTTGCCCTCGCGAGAGGCGACGGACGTTATGGCCGGATTCTCAAGCAACTCGCCAAAACCGACCTTCTCATTCTCGATGACTGGGGACCGGAAAAACTCAATGATGACCAGCGGCGTGATGTGCTTGAGATCATCGAAGACCGCTACGAACGCCGATCGACAATCGTCACCAGCCAGTTGCCTCTGGATCGGTGGTACGAGATCATTGCAAACCCAACTCTGGCCGATGCCATCCTGGACCGCCTCGTTCACAACGCCTATCGCATCGATCTCACCGGCGAAAGCATGCGAAAACAGCGCTCGCCAAGAGCCTCTGAAACAGCGCAAGCTTGACCTGAAACGAAACCCAACCCAAACATCAACGAGACCCAGGATCAGTCCGAAAAATGGCCGGCTTCAAATCGGAACACCGGCCGGAATGAAATCGGAATGACTGGCCGGCTTCAAATCGGAATCGATCGCCGGCTTCGTCGGAATACGCAGGCGGCGTAAGTGGCAGCACGTCGTGCCCTTCCTCGCCTATCCCGACAGCGTGCGCCGCATCATCTACACGACGGATGACATCGACAAGCCTGACGTCGGTTCCGATGCCGTTTCTTTGTTCGGCTTGAAGCCCCGTTCTCCGTCCCGGCCCATGCGTCGCGATCGGCTGCCGTGTCGAGACGCGGTCAAGGCTGGCCGCTACATAGCCCGTGCCGCCGGGCGTAGCATCTCCAGGCCACGGCTTGAGGGCGACTGGGCACGGCGCCAGACTGAAGCTGGCCGGGCGGTGGCCGTCGTACCGGCAGATTCCTTGTGCTATGGTCGCCCGGCACGGACGACCACGTGGTGAAGAGTGGCGCGAGAGGATGAGAGCGCCACCGCGCAGCCTATAGTCGCTCCTCCTTTGTGGCGTCCGTGCGCCGCCTCGACCCTCGCGACCGCCAGTGCCGAACCATCAGCTCGTAGGCACGCTCGGCATTCTCGGCCGCGGCTTTCTCACTGTTGCGCAGCTCCTTCACATTGTAGGCGTAGGCGGGACCGCGCCGTCAAACGCCGCGTTCGTTGGGCGCGCCGGCCTTGAGGGCGAGCTGCCGCTGCTTCGCCGCCACCAGTGCCGGCCGAATCCAGAAGTAGTCCTGCTCCTTGGTCAGCAAGAGCCAGATCAGCACGGCGAACTTGCGGGCGACCGCCACCGCCGCGACCTGATGGCCTCGCTTGTTGCGGATGCGCAGGAAGAAGGCCCTGAGTGGCCCGGGCGCCTTCGCCGCCGCCCAGGCGGCCTCGACCAGCATGGCCCGGGCATGGGAACGCCCATGTTTGCTGATTCGGCCATACTGCGCGATGCCAAGGCCGGATTGGCGCACACGCGGATTGAGGCCGAAGTAGCTCACCAGCTTCTGCGGTTCGCCGAAACGGCGGATGTAGCCGATCGCCGCGATGATGCCGATGGCGACGATGGCATTGACACCGGTGATCGTCTGCAGCCGACGGACCTGCGGATTGTCAACCGCTTCGCAGGCGATGTCGCGATCAAGGTCGGCAAGATCCTCGGCCAGCCGGTCGATCTCGCGGATGTGGCGGGTGATCGCGGCACGCTCGTCGTCTGGAAGCATCTGCCGTTCGAGCCAGGTCCGGCCGCGCTTGTTGAACAGATCGGCATGCGGGCACTTCGGAACCAGATGGGCCTATAGGATTCCATGCACCTCGTTCTTCACCCGCGTGCGATGCCGCACCACCTGGTTGCGCCGAGCGACAAGACGGCGCAGCCGCTCGGTGCGCGCATCCGCAACCCAGACCTCCGGCAGGAAGCCGCTGGCATGAAGTTGCGCCAGAACGCCGGCATCGATCTTGTCGGTCTTGATCCTGGCATGGGCGATCGCCTTCACCTGCATCGGGTTGGCGACCACAACCCGGCCGACATGAGGCGACAGCACCCGCACCACCGCCATGGCATTGCCTGTTGCCTCGACGACAACCTCGTCGGTTGCAAGCAGACCGCGGCCGAACCTTCCAGTCCCGAACGGGTCATGTCGACCCGTCCGTGATGGCGCAGCCGCCCATCTTCCCAAAACACCACCTCCGCAAACGTGCGGTGAATGTCCATTCCGATTACACGTCTCATCGGCTCCCTCTCCTCAAACAGTCGGGAGCCGGCGGGCGACCGACACCTACGGATCCGCGCTCTCGGCGCAACCGGGCAGGTCGCAGGGGCGGCCAGCTACTAACGCGAGCTCGCAGCTCATCGAATACATCGGCCTGCCCGAACTTGGCGTGCTCCCGGTGCCTGTAGCGCGACAATCTGGGAGAGAGGTGCGCGACAATCTGGATGAGAATCTGGCGTCGCGGCGGGTGTGATGATTGCGGCTTTGATTGACGCGCGCAAGTGCTTTGTCAGGTTGATTGTCGCGGCG
>NZ_JBZEGV010000065.1:0-6016 GCF_058312955.1 Mesorhizobium sp. LEGMi-168a | reverse complement strand
CGGCGCGACGTCGCGCCGGCGCCCTCCGCACGTCATTCCTGCGCTTCTGCGGCGTCGGCCATGGCGTTGGCCGCATCCTTGGCGGACATATCCGGCGACGCGACGAATTCGGTGATCGTGTCCATGATGGCGCCGCGGACCTTTTGCGGGATGGTCATGTTGTGGGCCATCGAGCGGACCAGCGTTCCCGCTTCGATCGAGGCCTGCAGGTCCTTCTGCGACTTCTGCTGGCAGGGATTGAAGCCCTTTGACAGGTCGACGTCCAGGCGCGCGGGGATAGACCCCTTGGCCTGGTTGAAGACGGTCTGGAACTCCGGCGACAGGATGGTGCTGGCGAGCAGTTTCTGGCCTTCGACATAGTCCGGGTCCTTCTGCTGGAAGAACACGACGGAATCGGAGTTCAGGATGAAGCCGGGCTTGCCCCAGTCGGTTGGCGCCTGGGCACAGACATAATCCGTTCCTTCCTTGAAGCCCGCGGCGGTGAGCAGGCCGATCGTCCAGTCGCCCATGATGTGGAACGCCGCCTCGCCGCGACCGACGAGAGCCGACATCGAATCCCAGTCGCGGCCGTTCATGCCGGGATCCATATACTTGGACGTCATGGTGCGGAACTGTTCGAACGCCTTCACCATGCCCTCGCTGCGCATGGCGTCGACGTTACCCTCGACGAAGGCCTTCCTGTAAAGATCGAGATCCTGGCCATAAAGGACGACCTCGAAGACGGTGGCGTCGGTCCAGTCGGCGGTCGAGTGCGAGATGCAGATCTTGCCAATCGCCACGACCTTGTCGCAGGCTGCGTTGAACTCCGCCCAGGTCTTCGGAACCTCCGTCACGCCGGCGGCCTGCATGACTTTCGGCGAAGCCCATATCCAATTGATGCGGTGGATGTTCATGGGTGCCGCCACCCACTTGCCGCTCGGCTTCATCACCGGCAGCAATTCCGGCGCCACCACCTTCTCCCAATTCTCTGCCTTCGCGAGATCGTCCAGATCGGCGGTCATGCCGGTCTTGTTCCATTCAGCGATCTCGGGGCCCTTGAGCTGAACCGCCGGCGGAGCGTTGCCTGCGATCACGTCGGCGCGCAGCTTGGCGAGTGTGTTCGCGGTATGGCCGGCAATCGAGGTCTGCTGCCATTTTCCGCCCTTCGCCTCGAACATCTCGCCAAGCTTGGCTATAGCCTGCGCATCCGATCCGGTCGCCCATTGATGGAGCAGGTTGGTCTTCGGCTCGGCGAGTGCCGTGTTTGCAAGAAAGGCAAATGCCGCCGTAGCGACAAGGGTCGCCCTCAGATATCTCATCGTCTCACTCCCATTTGATTTCAGCACGGTTCATCACGACCGTTTCGCCGAGACCGCCCGCATCGCAGAGGGCCTCTAGTTTTTTCTAGAATGATCAAATACGATCGACAGTCAAGGAGCTTTACGACAAAAATGACAAAAAGCCTGCTCAGATCGCTGCTGGACGGCCAGCCTCCGGGCACGCCTGAAAGCCTTATCGTCCGGTGTCTCAGCCAGCGCGGCGCCATTTCCGCCGCGCAGATCGCCCGGCTCACCGGCCTGGCCCGCTCGACCGTCTCGACGGCTTTGACTGGCCTGAAGAAGTCGGGGATTGTGGTGGAACTGGCGGCGGCTGACGAAGCGGCCAAAGGCGTCGGCCGGCCGGCAGCGACGCTGACGCTCAATCCTAAAGCCGGCACCTGCGTTGGCATTCATCTCAGTCTCGACGAGATTCGGGTCGCTGTGGCCGACGTCTCACATTCGTTCATTTCTGAAAAAACTATCACCCTCGGCCTGGATTATCCTCCGGACCGGGCGGCAAAGCTCACCAAGGCGGCGATCGCGCAATGCTACGAGGAGAACAGCTTGCCTGCGTCTGGCCTCCTGGGTGTCGGGGTTTCGGTGTCGGGACCGGTCAGTCCCGAAGGCTTCGTCCAGCGGGCCAGCATCGTTCCCACTTGGGCTGGCGTCAACATCCGACATGTCTTCGGGCCGGTGCTGGAGCAGCCGATCTTCGCAGCCAATGAAAGCAACTGCGCCGCCATCGCCGAGATGATGTGGGGCGCCGCCGTCGGCTACGAGGACTTTGTCCTGTTCAAGATCGACCTCGGGGTCGGCGGCGCGATCGTTCAGCACGGACGCGTCGTGACCGGAATTGCCGGCGGCGCGGGCGAGTTCGGTCACATGAGCATCGATCCAACCGGCGATCTTTGCCGCTGCGGCAATCGAGGCTGCCTGGAACTCTACGCCAGCTTCAATCGGCCGCTGGAGCAGATCGCGCGCGTGACGGGTCGGCGCGTCACGATGGACGATGTGATCCGCATGGCCGAGCAAGGCGATGTCGGAGCGTTGCGCATGATCGAGGATACGGCCGAAATGGCAGGCCGTGGCCTGGGCATGATCGGATCCGTTCTGAACCCGCCCCTCATCATCATCGGAGGACGCATGGCGCTCGCCGGCGACATCCTGCTTACGCCGCTCATCGCAGCCTATGAACGGCACACCCTGATCAAGGCGCGGGACGTCGCCCCCGACAGGCGCACGCGAATAATCATCGGCAAGCACACCGAAAACGATGTGCTGCTCGGAGCCGTCGGCCTTGTCCTGAGCCATTACGGGCGACTTCAATAGCCATGGGGACCGGCAAGGACGCCGCGGCGGCGCCCCCTTAGGGAAGCGCGCCTACTGCGCCGTCCAGCCGCCATCCATCGGCAAGGTCGTGCCGGTCATCTGCTTGGCGGCGTCCGAGCAGAGGAAGAGCGTCAGTGCCGCAAGCTCCTCGACGGTGACGAACTCCTTGGTCGGCTGCGCGGCGAGCAGCACGTCGTGCTTGACCTGCTCCTCGGTCATGCCTCGCGCCTTCATCGTGTCGGGGATCTGCTTCTCGACCAGCGGCGTCCAGACATAGCCGGGCGCGATCGCGTTGACGGTGATGCCGTCCTGCGCCACCTCCAGCGCCACCGTCTTGGTCAAGCCGGCAATGCCGTGCTTGGCCGAGACATAGGCCGACTTGAACGGCGAGGCGACCAGCGCGTGCGCCGACGCCGTGTTGATGATGCGGCCCCATTTGCGGCTCTTCATGCCCGGTAGCACCGCCTTGATGGCATAGAAGGCCGCAAGCAGGTTGATGCGGATGATCGCCTCCCACTTGTCGTCGGGAAACTCCTCGATCGGCGCGACATGCTGGATGCCGGCATTGTTGACCAGGATGTCGAGGCTGCCGAACGCCTCTTCGGCCTCACGCACCATGGCGGTCACCGCGGCGCCGTCCATCATGTTGGCGCCGGAATAGCGGCACTTGACGCCGAAATCCTTCTCGATGCCGGCACGCTCCTGCTCGATCGAAGCGGCATCGCCCAGACCGTTGATGGTGACGTTGGCGCCCTCGGCGGCAAAGGCGCGGGCGATTGCAAGGCCGATGCCGCTGGTCGAGCCGGTGACGAGCGCATTCTTGGAAGACAGGGAACCCATGGGAAATCTCGCAAGAGAAGGGAGGGACTATGAGGCAGATAGTTTGTGCGACGCAACATGACAATGCCACGACCATGTGTCGGCTCGATTACAAGGTTGCGACGACCTTTGCCGGCTCGGTGACGCGCCGTCGTGCGGCTGACACGGCACTGTCATGCTGCCATGCAACATATTTGCCAGCGTATTCGCGCGGGGTCATTTTTCAAGCACGGGGCACCAGCATGGAAATCGCCGATGTCGTGAAGCGCGCCTATGCGATGCCGCTCACCAACCCGTCTTTTCCGCCCGGCCCCTATCGCTTCTTCGATCGCGAATACATCATCATCACCTACCGCACGACGCGCGAAGCGCTGGAGGCGGTGGTGCCGGCGCCGCTCGAGATCGATGAGCCGCTGGTCAAATACGAGTTCATCCGCATGCCGGATTCGACCGGCTTCGGCGACTATACCGAGACCGGCCAAGTCATTCCCGTGCGTTTCGGCGGACAGCACGGCGGCTATGTCCACTCCATGTATCTCGACGACGACGCGCCGATCGCCGGCGGCCGCGAGCTCTGGGGTTTTCCGAAGAAGCTCGCCAACCCGAAGATCGTGCATGAGGGCGAAGTGGTGGTGGGCACCCTTCACTATGGCAGCGTGCTCTGCGCCACCGGCACGATGGGCTACAAGCACCGCGAGGCCGACCATGATTCCGTGCTCGCCTCGCTCGCCGCGCCCAACTTCCTGATCAAGATCATCCCGCATGTCGACGGCAGCCCGCGCATCTGCGAACTGGTGCGCTACTACCTGACCGATGTGACGCTGAAGGAGGCGTGGACGGCGCCGGCCGCGCTCGACCTTCGGCCCCATGTCATGGCCGACGTGGCGAAGCTGCCGGTGCTCGAGGTCGTCTCGGCCGTCCATTTCACCGCCGATCTGACGCTCGGGCTGGGCGAAGTCGTCCATGATTATCTCGCTGACCAGTCGGCGGCCAGCGCAATCCAGCCGGAGAAGGCTCGTGCTTGAACGCACCCGAAACAAGGCGGTTGCCGCCACTATTGAGGAAATCACCGCGCAATATGACCGCATCGCCCTGGTCTTCCAGGGCGGCGGCGCGCTGGGCGCCTACCAGGCCGGTGTCTACCAGGCGCTTTCCGATGCCGGCTGCGAGCCGACCTGGCTCTCCGGCGTCTCGATCGGCGCCATCAACGCCTCGATCATCGCCGGCAATGAGCCGAGCCGACGCCTGCAGCGGCTGGAGCAGTTCTGGCAGACGATCTCCGGCCGCAAGATCTGGGCCTATACGCCCGAGGGCGACATCTATCGCGACATCCGCAACCGCACCTCGTCATGGATGACGATGACCATGGGCCAGCCCGGCTTCTTCAAGCCGCGCAGTCCCAACCCGTGGTTCCAGCCGCCCGGCGCGGACGGCGCCACCAGCTTCTACGACACCGCCGAGCTGAAAGAGACGCTGGAGAGCCTGATCGATTTCGACGTGCTCAACGACGGCAGGAAGCGGCTCAGCGTCGGCGCGGTCAATGTCAGGACCGGCAACTTTGTCTATTTCGACACCGACAAGGTGCGCATCGGGCCGGAGCACATCATGGCGAGCGGCGCGCTGCCGCCGGCCTTCCCCTCGATCCGCATCGAGGGCGAGTATTACTGGGACGGCGGCATCGTCTCCAACACGCCGCTGCAATATCTGCTCGACCAGGAGGAAGACCGTTCCTCGCTGGTCTTCCAGGTCGATCTGTTCAGCGCCCGCGGCGCGCTGCCGCGCGGCATGGCCGACGTGCTGTCGCGCCACAAGGACATCATGTATTCGAGCCGCACGCGCCAGAACACCGACAATTTCCAGCGCATCCATGCGCTCAAAATGAAGCTGCTCGATGCCTTGAAGCGCGTGCCGCCGGAGCAACTGAAGGATGGTGAGAAGGAACTGATCGCCGACTACTCCGATGCCGGCGTCGTCAACATCGTCCACCTGATCTACCAGCACAAAGGCTATGAGGGTCACGCCAAGGACTACGAGTTCTCGGGCACCTCGATGCGCGAGCACTGGGAAATGGGTCTCGAGGACACCGAACGCACGCTGCGCCACAAAAAGTGGCTGATGCTGCCGACCAATGTCGAGGGCGTCGCCATCCACGACCTGCACCGCGAGGATCCGACCTGACCAGCGGCAGCGGGCGGACGAAGCGTTCCTCGTGATTGGATAGTTGAGTGGCCTCAGACTTCAGCGCTCAACTTCGTTGCCCTAGCTCTTGGCTTCAGCAACTCCGTTCTGGTGCGCTACGAGATAAGAGCGAAACATAATTGTGAGCTGCCTTTCGGCCTCGATGCCATCGGCGGGAGCCAAAACCCGGTGGCAGAAGGCCGGAACCGTCCCGTAAAGCGCGGCGATCAAGGTCTGGGCAACCAAACTAGGATCGGCGAAGCGAGCATCGCTGGCACTGGACAGCGCTGCCTCGATTGCCCTCACGCTCCTACGGGTGGCCAACTCGATTAACTCGCGGGCGTCGAGTTCCAAAGCGATGCGGGACAGGGCGGGAGAGACCTCGGCCTGCG
>NZ_JBZEGV010000064.1:0-6195 GCF_058312955.1 Mesorhizobium sp. LEGMi-168a | reverse complement strand
GCCGCGACAATCAACCTGACAAAGCACTTGCGCGCGTCAATCAAAGCCGCAATCATCACACCCGCCGCGACGCCAGATTCTCATCCAGATTGTCGCGCACCTCTCTCCCAGATTGTCGCGCTACAGCCGGCAGTCTAACCCCAAGCCCCCCTCGCCAGACTGCCGGCGCGCTTCTAGGAATGTCGAGGCAGGCCGCGCCCAACGCCTCCTTCTCCGACTATGCTTCGATCAGATCCTTCGAGCGGTGTAACCGTCGCATGCGGCTCTACCTGGCCAGCCAAGCCTTGCGCTTCCTCCAGCGAGGAAAGCCGATCGCCATCGGTGCGTCAGTTTTGGTGTTTGCCCACCTGCCATCTGCGATCTCGTGTCGACGTCGCCGAGTGAGCAGTGGAAGCTCCTCCTGATTGAAAAAGGGCAGGGTGGCTTGGTGCCCCCTTTTTTGCAGCTGTCGCCCGAGTTTTCCTGGGCGTCGAATCGGGACATTCGACCTTCGACAAGAAGAGGCGATCGTGGTCGATCTCATGCCCTCCGATTCGGCGCTGTAGGCTCCATTCGCGTGGGGGGAAGACGCGGTGCATTTGCGCTTTGCGAAACCCCGGTAAACGTTGCTCGAATGCCAGCTAGAGACTTTGGTCTAAACGATCGCGCATCGATGGGGACGCGTTCGACTAGTTATCGCCACCATCGCTTTGCCGCGATCGCCGGAGCCGTTTTCGAGCATGACAGTCATACCGGCGATGTCGGCACAATGCCGGGTGCCAAAATCCACAAGATGCATTCCAGCCAAATGCTAGCTGACCAGCATATGTCCGGCCTTCCGCAAGGCGCCTAGGAAGAGAGTGGCATGGTCCTCGACATTAATCTTGGCCTGCATCGACAGGGGCATGCTGGTCCAATTCTCCAATGGCGCAATCAAACCCGAGAAAATTCCACCGACAATGCAATGGCGGATAACAAAGCCGTGTCTGTCCAAAGCCAGCACGCCGGTCCGGTCGCTTGGATATCGGATGGCCGCGACCCGCTGCACCGCCGCGTCACCGTCGACCCGCACGTCGAAAAGCAGGATGCCCCGGCTCCTGGCGGCTATCGCCGCGGCTTTTTCAGTGAAGCTTAAAGAGAGCGAGCGGACGCTTTCGACCGCCATCTGGAAAACCAGCGAATCCAGTTCATCCGCAGCCATGGGGGTAATTGCCCGCAACACAGGGGTGATTGCAATCGACGCACACGGCTTGTTCACAGATGTCGGCCCACGACCGATCATTTAGTTTGGATTGACGGTCGGCCACTGATCGAGCATGCTTCGATTCGACCCGATCCTGAAGCGGAAGGCGCGGGCTGTTAATGAAGTTGGGCTTCCGCTCGACGGCCGTTAACGAACTCCGTTCCTTCAGTCCTCGAAGCTCGCAACCCCCTTTAGGAGGTGTGGGAGGAGCGGCGCCGTGAGGCGTCTCGCCATTCCGGTCAATCGCAAATCAAGTTGCAAGAAAATAGCGGTCAAACACTGAAGATCCTGCATTTCAGAGCCGCAAATCTACACAAGAGACGGGGCGGCCATGGTTGCTCCTTATGCGGATAGAGCATAGCGAAGCCACAGCATCCGACATTCTGTCGACCGTGTCGTGTCCGCGACACCGGTAAATTGGCTAATCTCTGATCTGCGCCCAGCCAAATGGCTGAGAATAGTAGATAAGATTGTCTTGGTCATCTCGTTCAGCCAATTGGCACGAGTTTTGATGCCCTGGTTTGCGCTTCGCAGTGCCGGGCGGCCGCGCTGCGCCGATGATATCAATCGCCTTGGAGGAACTGTGATGAGCAGCGTGGATCAACGAACAGCACCGGAGCAAGCCGTACGGGAACGCATCAAGGCATCACATGCTCTCGATGGCGATGCGAGCCGCTTGGCTCAATTGTATAGGGGATGGGCGAGCACCTTCGATCTGGACCAGGTCCGCGTCGGGTACTGCGGGCCAATGGTCGTTGCAGAATTGGCAGGCGCGGTGCAGACTGCCTATCTGGCCGGCCAGCGAAACGCCGTCGCCGTCCTGGACGCAGGTTGCGGAACGGGGCTCGTCGGCATGGAACTGGAACGCCTCGGCTTTCGGTTGATCGACGGGTTCGATCTTTCTGAAGATATGGCTGAAAAGGCACGGCAAACAGGCGTTTACCGCCATGTCCGAGGCAATGTCGACCTTAATGGTCTGCTCTCCGACTACTCCCGTGCGAGCTATGACTTAACCGCCTGCTGCGGAGTTCTCACGCTCGGGCATGTTCGACCGGATGGATTGCGCGAACTGGCCCGCGTGACCCGACCTAACGGATACATAGTCGCAAGTACCCGCAAGAGCTATGCGGAGATAGCCTGCTTTGAAGACGAGGTCTTGCGTCTGCAGGATGAAGGTGTTCTTCAATTGGTGCAGTGTCTAAGGAACGGAAGATACCTCACGGAAGAGGACGGACACTACTGGGTTTTCCAAGTGCCCAGTTCCAAACCTACGGAGGAGCAGCCGTGACCGCGCCGCCGCAAAACTCACGGGGGGGGGGGGGGGGGGACAATTGCGACCTTTGCAGCTAGTCCCGAGTTCGCTTGTGTGCCGCGCGCGCTGGGCGCCGAGGGCAAGGTCAGCCTCGATGACACAACATCAACTCGATCACCAGCAATGTGGTTCGAGCCAGCAGCTCGCCGTGTAGTTTCGTCGCAAGTCATCGCGCAACGCCAGAGTCAGTTTAAGGTGATACCGCTCGCGTTGTCATCGATACTATAACATTAACCGTCAGTACGGCTGATGGCTAGTAACGCCATGTCAAAGTTGTAAGGGGAAGCGAGATGAATACTTGCACCGAAGAAGATAGCGCCAGAGATACGCCCCCTATGCAGGCATCTTTCAGTTTGGAATAGGAGCAGTTTGTCTGATGCAGTTGAACAGGGATCAGCGATTAGAGGCCTTTCGGCGGATGCTTAGCATCCGTCTGTTCGAAGAAGAGGGTATGCGTCAGTTCAACGGCGGCAAGGTCCCTGGTTGGTTCCACTCGAGCGCCGGTCAGGAAGCTTCTATAGTAGGGGCCTGTCTCGCACTTCGAGATGATGACGCCATGACCGGAACGCATCGTTCGCACGGTCATCCGATCGGGAAGGGCGCACATCTCGGCGCGCTGATGGCCGAACTGATGGGTAAGGAGGGCGGCATTTGCAAAGGGCGCGGCGGTTCGATGCACTTTGCAGACCAGTCGGTCGGCATCATCAGCGAATCAGGTATCGTCGGAGGGGGCATTCCTCTTGCCACAGGGTGCGCCTTCAGCGCCAAGTTGCGGGGCGCCGATCAGGTTACCCTTTGTTTCTTTGGCGATGGAGCGGTGAACCAAGGTACCTTCCATGAGAGTCTCAACATGGCATCGCTGTGGAAGCTCCCCGTCATCTATCTTTGCGAGAACAACGGTTATGCAATGGTCACCTCAGTGGCGGAAAGCCACGGTCAGCCTAACATCGCGATACGGGCAGCGGCCTACGGCATGCCAGGGGTAACGGTTGACGGGCAGGACGTGAGCACGGTTTTTGAGACTGCGGCGCAGGCTGTCGCACGAGCCCGTGCCGGCGGGGGACCCACTCTCATAGTAGCGAACACCTATCGGTTCGATGAGCACAATTTGGGCTTGGTAATTCCGGGACAGCCTTATCGATCGATTGAAGAAGTAGAGGCTTTCAAACGAGATCGAGATCCGATTTTGCTGTATCGCGCTGTGCTCCTCGATGACGGCATGAGTGAAAGGCGCCTGAGAGCAATTGAGGATGAAATCCTCGAAGCTGTCAGGCAGGCTGTACATTTTGGTCTGCAAAGCCCCATGCCTCGGCCCGAAACCTTACCCGATTATATTTTCAAGTCGCCCCCTGCGAGCGACCACAGCTTCGTGGGTCGGCTGGAGTGGAATTAGCCCCATGGAAACTGACGCTCAGAAGCATGCCGCAATGGCTCACACCCATATTCAGATGTCCTATCTAGAGGCGCTTGTAGAAGCACAGTTGGAGGAAATGGATCGTGATCAGCGAGTCATTTTGATCGGAGAGGACATCGCAGCGCACGGCGTTGTCAGACTTATTGAGCGATTCGGCAAAAACCGGATTTGGAACACGCCGATTTCAGAAGGCAGTTTTACCGGTCTCGGCATTGGGGCTGCCATCAACGGATTGCGACCGATCGTAGACCTCTCAGGCGCCAGCTTCATTTACCTCGCCTCGGATCAGATCATCAACCAAGCGTCGAAATTGCGGTATATGACTGGGGGCCAGATCGACATTCCGATCGTGTTTCGTTGCTGCATGTACTGCTTGGGTTCAGAAGCTGCGCAGCATGCCGACCGGCCCTATCCCCTCTTCATGAATGTGCCGGGTCTCAAGATCATCAGTCCTACCAGCGCCGCCGACATTAAGGGGCTCATGAAATCAGCAATTCGCGATGATGATCCCGTACTCGTCTTCGAAGACACTCGCCTGTGGTCGATCATCGGCGATGTGCCTACTGATCCGGATCATCTAACCCCGATCGGTAAAGCGGACGTGAAGCGCGAGGGGAAGGACGTAACGGTTATTGCCATTGCCGGTGCCGTTCTGCCGACGATGGAGGCTGTCGACGCACTCGGCGAGGAAGGCATTTCGGTCGAAGTGATTGACCCGCGCACGTTGAAGCCACTCGATCACCAGGCCGTCAGGATGTCAGTCGCCAAGACCGGACGACTTGTGATCGTCGAAAACGCACACCGCGTCTGCAACGTTGGCAGTGAAATCGCTGCGGTGATGGCGGAGAACGCCCTCGATCTTTTGAAGCGACCGATCCTACGCCTGAGCGCTCCTGACATTCACGTTCCCTTCAGCCCGGGTCTTGAGAAAGGGTTTTTCCCGACGAAGGATCGCATCGTAGCCGCTGTGCAGCGACTGCTCTGAGATCCGGAGAAAACTCTGACGACGATACTAATCTGCAGCATTATTAGTAATAATTCGTTCGCCGTAGAGGCGTATAAGATAGCGGAAATTGAAACAGCAATACATCGACAATCGCGGCGGAGCCTGCAATGAATGCGCAAATTTCACCTTCTTCGCGTAAGTTCGAATTAAGTGGGAAGACTGCGTTGATAACGGGCGGAGGGCGTGGCATCGGATTGCAAATCGCCCGTACGCTGCAACAAGCTGGCGCAGCCATAGTCGTTACTTGCACTGACGAGGCTCGTCTGGCTGAGGTTGCAGACCGGTTCCCTGTCAAGCCGCAGGTCCATCAGCTTGATGTCACGGATTCGCAGGCAGTACGCGACCTCGCTGGTAAAATCGCCCTTTGCCCCGATATCCTTGTCAACAATGCCGGGGTGTCTCGCGCCGCCTCCACGCATCAGACCACTGATGAGGATTGGCGAGCGGTCCTCTCAGTGAATTTGGATGGCGTCTTTTATTGCAGCCGCACGTTCGGGCCGCTAATGGCAGAGCGTGGGTCGGGGACAATTGTAAATATCAGTTCAATGTGCGGAGCAATCGTTACCCGACAGCAATCCGTCGTCACGGCCTACAATGCAAGCAAGGCGGGGGTGAACATGGTTACCAAGACACTTGCATGCGAATGGGCCGGATCTGGTGTCCGCGTAAACGCAGTTGCTCCCGGGTTCGTGCAGTCTGAGACGGTCGACAGATATCCCAAAGAAGTGATCAATGCATGGTGCGATCGGACACCCATGCGCCGCATAGGCCAGCCTCATGAAGTGGCATCTGCAGTTCATTTTCTTGCTAGCGATGCATCGAGCTATATTACGGGAACGGTACTGTTGGTAGATGGCGGCTATACCTGCTGGTAGCCACGTGCTGGCTATCGTAGAGACATTCCCGACGGCGCCCAAGGCGACCCTTCGAAGGTTATGTCATCCAGGTTGGGTTTTCCGCATATTTTGGTGCAAGTTGCGGGATTCACGGTACGCGTCCGGTAAAGCCTCAAGGGAAGCGTACGATTCACGGACGGTGTGAATAAGTTCATAGAGTCGGGATCGCAGTCGACGCCGTGATTTGCCCGTGCTCCATGCCTTCCGCTCGCTGATTTGTACGCCTCCGGCGAGGGCCGCCTTGCGCGAGCATGGCACGGTAGCGAGTCTGCGCTCTTAAGGTCGTCCTTACGAGCGTAGTTAGCAGCACAGCATGAGCCATGTGACGTTATTGACCGGGCCTGA
>NZ_JBZEGV010000063.1:0-6565 GCF_058312955.1 Mesorhizobium sp. LEGMi-168a | reverse complement strand
CGCTCATCCAGGACCTGACCCTCGGTCTCGAGCCCGAGGACGGCGTCATCTGGGTCTACGGAGCCAACGATGACGACGGGATCTTGGCCTTCACCGATGAAGGCATCGAGGAGGTCGAACTCCTCCTCGAAGAATATCATCGCGTCTCCGCATCGAAAGCTTGACCTCAGCACCGCGATGCTCATGGCCGCCGGATACGCACGCCTGCGGTCTTCACCGGATGAGTACGCAAAGTCGACACGACCGGTGCGACCGTTTCCGGTCAATCTCACCAACGCGGCAGGGCTGTAGGAAAATCCCCTATGCTGCTGCCACTCGGTCCCCACCATAATCCTTCTTAGGTGGGGCTTGTCCGATGTCTGAGGGGCTGTTCCAGATAGATTGCTTTCTTTGATGGCTTTGTGGCCTCGACAGTCAGATTCGAAGCGCGAGCCTCCACTCGTTCAATCCCTAGCCTCTGCAGCATTTCCGACTTTAGCTTTACGCCAGCGACGTCGATCGAATGGGAACATAACGTAATCGCGCACCGTGAGCGGTTCGGGCTGGTTTCGCATGCCAACCTCCGGCCACTCATTCTTTTTTGGCCAGTATGCGGTTAGAAAAATCGTGTCCCAGATGGTCGTAAAGAACCCATAGTTTCGGTGCCGGTGATGCGGCTCCATCGAGTGGTGAATGCGGTGGAATTTGTTGTCGCCAATGATGTATCGAAGCGGCCCAAAATTGATGCGGGTACTAGAATGCGAAAAATGGGCCTGAAACGTAATTAGCGTCATGGCAACGATGGGCACTACGCCAGATTCAAAATGGATCAGAGCGAGTGGCAGTGCTACCAACGCCGCGTAAATCAGTGGCTCGGTGATGTGATGATTGCAATTCCATGCCGTCAATTCGCGGATCGAGTGGTGAGTAGCGTGCAGGCGCCAGAGGAATGGAACAGCATGCTGAGCACGGTGCATCCAGTAGTAAAAGAAGTCGCCGGCAATCGCGACTAAAACCCCTGAAAGGACAGCCAATCCACTGTTGATGATTGCGTTGTCAGAGTGAAGCAACGTACCGAAATTGATCGTTATCAGCGGCTTTATGCCTAGCCAAGCCAGGCTCACAGCGAAGAAGTGCCAGATAAACGCGCCCAATCCGAGCCGAATGATCCAATTCCGCACGCCGCGAACATATGAGGCAAGACTGTATCGATAAGCCGGAAAGGTCAGCTCCAGCGCGGCACAAATGGTAGCGAAGACGACAACCAGCTCGAACGATTTCAAGAAGATCTGGGTCATCTGATTAAAATCGAGAATGTGCATTTGTTTGCTCCGGCGAATCGTTCAAAATGCGCCAACTTCAGGTCGGATCATCGACGCGCTCGTCACGAGGGCGAATCCAAATAGTTGTGAATCTCCAGCGCGGTCCGATAAATTGGGGTCGGCACGTTCGATATCCGCGCAGTACGAGTTGCATATAGCCACGTCTTGCAAATCTGCTTTTCAGTGCGCATCCAAACGATGATCATTGCGCCGGCACAGCGGGGCACCGCAGGGACGTGCTATGCGGGATTTTCGCAGATTGGTAAAATCGATTGTTTGAATAAGGCCCATCCATTTTCTAAATGGTCGGAGAAGCCCGTTGGACGAGCTGGCTTGTCCGAGGCGACCAACTATGCGCCAGTATGTTGAGGTGGCGACCTGCCATGGCAGCAGAGCCTTGCAAAAGCCAGCAGGTCGGCGCGACCGGTGTCGATCAGGTTCATCGCGCCGTGATGATGCCGTTGGTATCGAGGAACGGCTCGTCGTGCAGGGCGTGATGTTGACAATGGCTTTGCCGATGCAAAGCACGTCATATTTCAGCATCATTGACTCCGCCAACGGGCCTACCGCTTTCTCCATGCCGGCCGGGCGCGGGGCTCGTCAGTTGGAATGGCGGTTCCCCATGCCAATCCATTCGGCGTCGGCCCTCACGGGGCGGCGAGTCCTGCCTCGCGCCGCAAGTCGTCGGCTCTGTCAGTCCTCTCCCAGGTGAACTCAGGCTCTTCACGGCCGAAATGCCCATAGGTCGCAGTCTTGCGGTAAATCGGGCGCAAGAGATCAAGCATCTTGATAATGCCTTTGGGTCTGAGATCGAATAGCTCATGAACGAGCCGCTCGATCCTTCTTTCCTCAATCCTTGCGGTCCCGAAAGTGTTGACCATGACAGAAACCGGGCTTGCCACGCCGATCGCGTAAGCAAGCTGCACCTCGCAGACGTCCGCGAGCCCGCTAGCCACGATATTTTTCGCGACATATCGGGCGGCATAGGCAGCCGAGCGGTCAACCTTGGACGGGTCCTTGCCCGAAAAGGCGCCGCCCCCGTGACGCCCCATTCCGCCATAGGAATCGACGATGATCTTGCGTCCAGTGAGGCCGCAGTCGCCGCGCGGCCCACCGACTACGAACCGCCCCGTTGGGTTGACCAGAATTCTGATGCCTTCCGTGTCCAGCTCGGTCGGCAGGACCGGCTTTATTATTTCCTCAATCACGCCCTCGCGAACCGTCTCTTGCGAGACCTGCTCATTGTGCTGCGTCGACACGACGATGGTGTCCAGGGCGACAGGGCGCAAGCCTTCATAGCACACGGAGACCTGGGATTTCATGTCGGGACGCAACCAGCTAAGCTGTCCAGCTTTGCGGACATCTGCCTGTCTTTTCGTCAAGCGGTGGGCGAGCTGGATGGGCAACGGCATCAAAGTATCGGTCTCGCGGCATGCATAGCCGAACATGAGGCCCTGATCTCCCGCGCCCTGTTCGAGGTCCTGCCCCCGGCCCTCGTCAACGCCTTGGCTGATGTCGGGCGACTGCTCGGTGAGAGCCACAACGACCGAGCAACGCCGGCCGTCAAAGCCAACGGCCTCATCGTCGTATCCGATATCAACGATCGTATCGCGGGCAACTTGGCCGTAGTCGACCTTTGCATCGCTGGTAATCTCGCCAGCCAGAACGACCGTCCCTGTCTTCACCAAGGCTTCACATGTCTTCACCAAGGCTTCACAGGCGACGCGCGCCCTTGGATCGAAGCGCAAGACTGCGTCGAGGATTGCGTCCGAGATGTTGTCGGCCAGCTTATCCGGGTGTCCCGCGCCAACCGATTCGGAAGAGAATACGAACTGCCTAGCCATGAAATGCCTCGCTTCGGGTGTTGGAGTTGCATGGGGCATTTTGTTTAGCCCCTTACCTATCGGTGAGGCCCGGGACCTCGAACGCAGCGCATAAGTCGGCAACGTCTCTTCGCACGCCAGCATGGAGATCTTCGTCGTTTGGCCACCTGAGGACGAAGTCAATGAAGCCAGCAATTTGTACCATCTCCCTCTCGCGCATGCCCATTGACGTCACTGCTGGCGAACCCAAGCGAATTCCGCTTGTAACCGCCGGATCGCGCGGATCGCCCGGCACCATGTTAAAGTTCGTAATGATGCCCGCCCTTGCTAGTCGCTCGGCATAGGCCCTGCCTGGCAATGGTCGGTCGCGCAGGTCAAGGATCAGCATGTGATTGTCAGTCCCCCCGGTAACCAGGTCATAGCCTCGCTCAAGAAGTGCCTGGGCCAAAGCCTTGGCATTCTTGACGGTCTGTTGGCCGTAGTTACGGAAGGACGGGGTCGCGGCTTCCTGCAAGGCGACTGCTAGCGCGGCGATAACATTCATATGCGGCCCGCCTTGCAGGTGAGGGAAGACCGCGCGATCTATCCGCCTGGCGAGATTGTGTTTGCTCTTCGGATGATAGAGCGCCTGATAGCGATCTTCGTTCCTGGACAAAATGAAACCGCCGCGGGGACCACGGATCGACTTGTGCGAGGTGCTGCTGACGACGTCGCAATGGCGCACGGGGTTGGGGTGCGCTCCTGCAGCAATCAGGCCGCTGATGTGCGCAATGTCGGCTACAAGATAGGAGTCCGCCTCCAGAGCGATTTCTGCCATTGCCGCGTAGTCAAAGACACGTGGATAAGCAGTTCCGCCGACCCAAATAAGCCGCGGCCGTTCTCGCTTAGCTGTCTCGCGCAAGCGGTCATAGTCAATTTGCTGCGTCTTTTCGTTCAGCCCATAGGGGACGCGTCGATAGTCAGTTCCGGAAAAGTTGATGGCCCAACCATGGGTGAGATGGCCCCCTTCCGGAATCGGCAAACCCATGACTTTGTCGCAAGGCTTCAAAAGCGCGCGATAGACAGCCTGATTGGCCGGCGAGCCGGAATAGGGCTGGACGTTAGCGTGTTCGCTTCCAAATAGTTTATTCAAGCGTTCAATGGCGAGGTTCTCAAGCTCATCGACGATCTCGTTTCCCGCGTAGTAGCGCGCACCAGGGTATCCCTCGGCATACTTGTTTGTGAAAATCGACCCGGTCGCTTCCAGAACTGCCGAGGAGGCAAAATTTTCAGAAGCGATTAGTTTGAGCGTCGTGCGCTCCTGTCGCTCTTGTCTCAGAAGCAGATCGTGAACGCGGCGATCAACCGCGGCTAAGCAAGAGCGTCCGTAAGCGTTGGGCTGCGCGATGGCGAGATCGCCAGAGTTGTTCATCATGGGCTCGCGCTCCAATTGGATCGATCTATTTCACGACCAAGCAGGCTGTCCCCTTTGGCTGCTCGTCTCGTATCGCTTCGAGTCGTTGTAGGTCTCGTTCATGATGGCCATCGCAGTGGGGCAGGAGATCGACTAGCAATTGGACCAGACCGCCGTCCTTGCCTCTTGCTTTGAGATGATAGGAGCGCCACGGACGTTGTTCGTTGCAGCCAAGAAAGTCGGCTCTGGCGAGTAGCCTGACATGTCGCACAACGCGATCGCGACGTAGATCCAAAATGTCTGCCAGCTCGCAGACAGTTAGGTCTGCATGCGCGCAAAGGCCCAGGATTCGAAGGCGATCAAGATGCGCTGCCGTCCTTAGGCGACTGACCAGTGTCATCATTGTTCAGCATCGAGCCATATGGAAAGACTGGATACTCGTTGCACTGAATTTGCCATCTGGCGTTCTCCGCAGATGCCGCAGCTTTCAAACCAAATTAGGTCGTTGCTTGTCTCACAAACCGGACACTCTCGGTGCACGCAAGGAGACGTAGGTCTCTTGGCATGTAATTGTTCGAACCGACAGTGATTGAAGTCGAATAATTAGGTCGAGTGCTCTCGTTGCCATAGCCTTTGGCCATAGATTGGGTCCAGTTCGGAGGTCGGAGATCAGGAGGAACCGCGGTTTTGAGTCTCTGACTGACCTCAGACGTTGAGATAAGCTACCACCCACAGCGATTTCTTGTTGCTAAGAGTCTATGAACTTCTTTGAAGAAACTGTTGCAATGTCTGCGCGCCGAGATGCCGGTCAAGATGGGTCGAGCCGCATGGTTTCAAGCCAACGGGGCGGCATGGTGGGGATTCGAAGAATGCCAGACACTCTTGCGTCGAAGCGCACCGGTCGTGGTGACGCGGCCTGCGGCATTGACAGCATGAGTTTAGAAGACGTGCTCGAGAAGATCGAGGCCAGCCGTCGCAACAGCGCTGAGATGTGCCCGTAGGGCGTGAGAGCGCTTGGTGCCCTTGGCTACGCTCCAGGCAAAGTGCCGGTCGATGCCACTTCGAACACGTCGAGCAGAATTGCCAGCCCGACGCCGCAGGCGGTCAGGATGAGGCCGGCCGTGAAGATGCGGTTGGCGCGCTCATAGACCTGGCGTCGCAGCGAACTCATGTCGAGCAACAGCGATAGCGCCCGCATCTGCGAGGCTATGCCGACCAGGATTGGGACCACTGCGAACAGGTCGTAAAATCGCCACGGCACCGGGTTTGCCGCCCAATGTGTGACGAAACCCAGCGAAAACGCCAGCAATATGCCGACGACTGTGATTGTGCCGTTCCGGAAGACGGTCTCGATCGCTTCTTCCTCGGGGTTATGCTCGTCCAATCGCCTCTCTCTGCAGGTCTGCGCAGTCGTCGCACAGATGTGAGCTGATCCCTAAGATCCTCCGAAGACTGGAGTTTGCCGACTTCGGGCTAGCGGCGTCATCGGGATTGATCAATGAACCCACCTCTTGATACCAGAAAGAAGCAAAACTAAGTCGGCATGAACGCGATGCCTGACGAAGGGTGTTAGTTCCGAGCCGGCCGCTGTTGCCGCTGCAGTGCGGAGAGGAACGACATGGAGTTCCGTCTAACCGTATCCTAGTCAGCGGCATCAAGACCGAGGAGAAAGCCGGCGGCGGCATTCCATTCAGGATATCGGTCGATTGGAATCTGGAGCCTGGCCATCTTTGTTCAGGAGGGAATGCGCACCCCGCTGCCAGCTATTCCCGGTCTATGTGCTCAGCTTGCTTTGCAAATCAATATCGACGCCCATGTCAGCCACTCCTTGCATGCTTGCTTATCGCGACAAATCGGGCGCGATGTCCAGCCGGCCTTCTTTCCTGTAGGCTTACGAGCTTGAGCAGTATGACGATGTTCTGGCTGTAGCGCGACAATCTGGGAGAGAGGTGCGCGACAATCTGGATGAGAATCTGGCGTCGCGGCGGGTGTGATGATTGCGGCTTTGATTGACGCGCGCAAGTGCTTTGTCAGGTTGATTGTCGCGG
>NZ_JBZEGV010000062.1:0-8317 GCF_058312955.1 Mesorhizobium sp. LEGMi-168a | reverse complement strand
GCATGGCGAAGATCTGGTCGGCGGCGCTCATCGCGGCGCCTCCGGCAGCATGGCGAAGATCTGGTCGGCGGCGCTCATCGCGGCGCCTCCGGCAGCATGGCGAAGATCTGGTCGGCGGCGCTCATCGCGGCGCCTCCGGCAGCATGGCGAAGATCTGGTCGGCGGCGCTCATCGCGGCGCCTCCGGCAGCATGGCGAAGATCTGGTCGGCGGCGCTCATCGGCCAGCCCCCAACTTGCCGGCGAAGATGCGCACGGCCATCTGCACGGCGCCGCCAAGCGCGTCGTCGAGCGGGGCCTTCAGCAGCGCCTGGTAACGCGCCGACAGGCGCGGCGCATAGAGCGGCGCCAGGCCGCCGAGCAGGCAGAGCGGCGCGTCGTCGGCGAGATCGAGCGCGCCGAGCGAGGCCTCGACATCGGCAACCGCCTTGTCGAGGATCCAGTTGGCGACAGGGTCGCCCTTTTCGGCATGTTCGAAGACTTTTGGCGCGAAGCCGCCGAAGTCGCCGGGCTTGGCGTTGGTGGTGAACTCGACCACGTCCTCCGGATTGTTGCGGAAGACGGCAAGCATCGCTTCCGTCAAGGGCGAGCCGGGGCGGATGCCGTCATAGGCAAGCAGCGTCTGCTCGAGCAGATCGCGGCCGATGCGGGCGCCGCTGCCCTGGTCGCCGACCTGGAAGCCCCAGCCGCCGATGGCGCGCGACTTGCCTTTCTTACGCGCCATATAGGCGGTGCCGGTGCCGAGAATGGCCATGGCGCCGTCGCCGGAACCGACCGCGCCTTCGAGCGCGATCTCGGCATCGGTTTCGACGCGGCTTTTGCTGAAGGGCAGGATTGCTTCAAGCTGCTGCCTGTAGGTGCCGACATTGGCGCCGGCAAGGCCGAGGATGGCCGGCGTTTGCGGGATCAGCTCCGGATCATGGCCGGCGGCGACAAACGCCTGCCTCGCCGCCTCGACGATGTTGGCGCGGGCGCCGGTGAGATCGGTGCGGATGTTGGCCGCGCCGCTCTTGGCGCGGCCGACGACAGCGCCGTCGACGGTCGCAAGGGCCGCCCTGCAGCTGGTGCCGCCGCCATCGATGCCAAGCACGAATTTCACGCGATTTCTCCTCGAGCACGGATAATACCAATAAAATACCAATAGCCAAGCGTTAATTTGAGTTCAAAAAAGATTAAGACGTATTTTATTGAAAAAACAAAGGAATTCGCCGGCAAGACAGTTTCGGAGTGCGAAATCCGTTAATGGATGTGGACAAGTGGTATTTTTTTGGTATTGTCCCCTCAGTTGGAGGACAACGGATGGCCGAGACGCGCACGGAAGCGCTTCACCAGAATGCCGAGGGACTGGATGTCCAGGCCCCGGATGCCATCCTTTCGTTCCTTGCCAACGCGCAGATCGAGGCCGCCAAGGCCGTGCACGGCGCCATTCCGGCCATCGCCGAGGCCGCCGAACTCATCGCAAGACAATTGAAGGCCGGCGGCAGGCTTGCCTATGCGGCGGCCGGCAGCTCCGGCCTGATGGCGGTTGCCGACGCGCTGGAGCTTCCAGGCACCTTCGGCATCGCGCGCGACCGCATCGCCATCCTGATCGCCGGCGGCGATGAGGCATTCCACACGCTCGCCGGCGGCCCGGAAGACGACACCGAGGAAGCCGCGGCGGCCGTGGCGAACGCCAATATCGGCAAGGGCGACTGCCTGATCGCCATCTCGGCCAGCGGCTCGACGCCCTACGCCGTCCAGGCGATCGGCGACGCGCGGCGCAGGGGTGCGGCGACGATCGCGATCGCCAACAACAAGGGCGCGCCGCTGTTCGAACGGGCCGATGTCGCCGTCCTGCTCGAAACACCGCCCGAGCTGATCGCCGGCTCGACGCGCATGGGCGCCGGCACCGCGCAGAAGATCGCGCTCAACATGCTGTCGACGCTCGCCGCCATCCATCTCGGCCATGTGCATGACGGCTATATGGTCAATCTCACCGCCGACAACATCAAGCTGCGCGACCGCGCGGTGCGCATGGTCGCCGCCATCACCGGGCGCAGCCTCAACGACGCGGCGCGTCTGCTCGAAGAGAGCGGCGGTGTCGTCAAGACTGCCATTCTGCTCGCCGCAGGTGCTGCCAACACCGATGCGGCCGAGAAGATACTGGAAGGAGCAGGCCAGAAGCTCAGGCCGGCGCTTTCCGCGATCGAGGGGAGCAAGGGGCGCTAGCCGCTGTTCTCATCAGAACCGAACCTGAAAAAGGTCAACAGGGAGACTGAACATGACGACCAAACTACTGACGGCCCTTCTGCTCGGCACGAGCATTCTCGGCACCACCGGCATGGCGCTCGCCGACGACGTAACGCTCAACATAGAGAGCTGGCGCGGCGACGACCTGACCATCTGGAAGGACAAGCTGATCCCGGCCTTCGAGGCCAAGAACCCCGGCATCAAGGTGGTGTTCGCGCCGTCGGCGCCGACCGAGTACGATGCCGCTCTCGGCGCCAAGCTCACCGCCGGCTCGGCGGGGGACCTGATCACCTGCCGACCCTTCGACAAGTCGCTGGTGCTCTACCAGAAGGGCAACCTCGCCGATCTATCGGCGCTGCCGGGCATGGAGAATTTCTCCCCCGTGGCAAAGTCAGCCTGGCAGACCGATGACGGCAAGGCGACGTTCTGCGTGCCGATGGCCTCGGTCATCCACGGCTTCATCTACAACAAGGACGCCTTCGAGAAACTCGGCCTCAAGGTGCCGACCACGAATGAAGAGTTCTACGCCGTGCTCGACAAGATCAAGGCGGACGGCACCTACATCCCGATGGCTATGGGCACCAAGGACCTTTGGGAAGCCGCGACCATGGGCTACCAGAACATCGGCCCGAACTACTGGAAGGGCGAGGATGGCCGCCAGGCGCTGATCAAGGGCGAGCAGAAGCTGACCGATCCGCAGTGGGTCGAGCCCTACAAGGAACTCGCCAAATGGAAGCCCTATCTCGGCGACGGCTTCGAGGCGCAGACCTATCCGGACAGCCAGAACCTGTTCACGCTCGGCCGCGCCGCCATCTACCCGGCCGGCTCGTGGGAAATCGCGCTGTTCAACACCCAGGCGCAGTTCAAGATGGGCGCCTTCCCGCCGCCGGTGCAGAAGGCCGGCGACACCTGCTACATTTCCGACCACACCGACATCGGCATGGGCCTGAATGCGGCATCGAAGCACCCGGAAGAGGCCAAGAAGTTCCTCTCCTGGGTCGCCTCTCCGGATTTCGCCACCATCTACGCCAACGCGCTGCCAGGCTTCTTCAGCCTGAACAACACCCCGGTGAAGATGGAAGATCCACTGGCGCAGGAATTCGTCTCCTGGCGTGGCAAGTGCAAGTCGACGATCCGCTCGACCTACCAGATCTTGGGACGCGGCACGCCGAACCTCGAGAACGAGACCTGGGTTGAATCGGCCAACGTGATCAACGGCACCGACACGCCGGAAGCCGCGGCCAAGAAGCTGCAGGACGGGCTCGACAGCTGGTACAAGCCGGCGAAGTAGAAGCTCAGGCAACGGACCGGCCGGGCACATGCCCGGCCGGCATTCGAACCGTTCTAGATAGCGATTGTCGGCGCCGCCTCTCGGTCTTACCCTCACCTTGCGGGGAAGACGAAGCCGCACTGTCGCTGGCCTTGTCCACCCCCTAAGAGGACAGCCGGGCCGTGCATCGAGGCATCAGCTAAGCATCATCGACCTGGAACCGAGAGACGGCGGAGACCGAACTCATGGCCGCACAAACACGACCGAAAAGACCGATCCGCTGGCATATCGGCGTCTTCCTGGCGCCGGCGGTGCTCGTCTACACGGCGATCATGATCCTGCCGCTGGCCGGCACGCTGCAACTCTCGCTGTTCCGCAACATCGAGCAATCCCAGGTGTTCGTCGGGATGGACAACTTCCGCACGCTGTTCGGCGACCCTAACTGGTCCGCGGGCTTCTGGAATGCACTCAGGAACAACATCTGGTTCTTCATAATCCACATGCTGGTGCAGAATCCGATCGGCGTCCTGCTCGCGGCACTGCTCTCCAGCCCGAGGCTGCGCTTCACCGCCTTCTACCGCACCGCGATCTTCGTGCCGACAATCCTGTCCTTCGTCATCGTCGGCTTCGCCTGGAAGCTGATCCTGTCGCCGCTGTGGGGCGTGGCGCCCCATCTCATGGACTTCGTCGGGCTGAAGAGCCTGTTCACGCCGTGGCTCGGCAAGGAGCAATATGCGCTGACCGCGCTCAGCCTGGTCTCGGTCTGGCAGTTCGTCGGCATTCCGATGATGCTGATCTACGCGGCGCTGCTGTCGATCCCCGACGAGGTGATCGAGGCCGCCGAATGCGACGGCGTCACCGGCATGGCGCAGTTCTGGAAGATCAAGCTGCCGCTGATCCTGCCTTCGATCGGCATCATCTCGATCCTGACCTTCGTCGGCAATTTCAACGCCTTCGACCTGATCTACACGGCGCAAGGGGCGCTCGCCGGCCCGAACTATTCGACCGACATCCTCGGCACCTTCCTCTACCGCGCCTTCTTCGGCTTCCAGCTGCAGGTCGGCGATCCGAACATGGGTGCCGCGATCGCCACGATGATGTTCCTGATCATCCTCGCCGGCGTCTGCGTCTACCTGTTCCTCGTCCAGACGCGCCTGCGTCGCTACCAGTTCTGAGGCGCGCCATGAGCACCGCTACCCATTCGCTTCCCCGCACCATCGGCGCCCACGCCGTCCTTTTGACCTATACGGTGATCGCGCTGTTCCCGGTGATCCTGGTGATCATGAATTCGTTCAAGTCGCGCGCGGGCATCTTCGGCGCGCCGCTGACGCCGCCGACGCCGAAGACCTTCGACCTGATCGGCTACACCACCGTGTTCGGCCAGGGCGATTTTTTCCACTATTTCCAGAACAGCCTCGTCGTCACGGTCGCTTCGCTGTTCTTCGTGCTGCTGTTCGGCGCAATGGCGGCCTTCGCGCTGTCGGAATACCGCTTCCGCGGCAACACGCTGATGGGGCTTTACCTGGCGCTCGGCATCATGATCCCGATCCGACTCGGCACCGTCGCCATCCTGCAGCTGATGGTGGCGACCGGGCTGGTCAACACGCTGACGGCGCTGATCCTGGTCTATACCGCGCAAGGCCTGCCGCTTGCCATCTTCATCCTGTCGGAATTCATGAAGCAGGTCTCCGACGACTTGAAGAACGCGGGCCGCATCGACGGGCTGTCGGAATATACGATCTTCTTCCGGCTGGTGCTGCCGCTGGTGCGCCCGTCGATGGCGACGGTCGCTGTCTTCACCATGATCCCGATCTGGAACGATCTGTGGTTCCCGCTGATCCTGGCGCCTTCGGAAGAGACCAAGACGGTGACGCTCGGCGCCCAGCTCTTCCTTGGACAGTTCGTCACCAACTGGAATGCGATCCTGGCCGCGCTGTCGCTGGCTATCCTGCCGGTGCTGATCCTCTACGTCATCTTCTCGCGGCAGCTGATCCGCGGCATCACCTCGGGAGCCGTCAAGTGAGCGAGGGGCGAGACATCATCGTCCAGGCGCTCATAGAGATAGGCGGCCGCTATGGATTTAGGGGCGTCCGGGCCACGAATTTCTATCGGGAATGGCCGGAGACGATCTGTATGCTGAACCTGCAGAAGTCCTCCTGGGGGCCGCAATTCTATCTCAATGCCGCCGTCTGGTTTACCCGGCTCGGAGCGGAGCGCCGGCCGAAAGAATACAATTGTCACATCCGCTGGCGCGTCATTTCCCAGATGGACGATGAGCAATCAAAGACATTCGAGCGGGCGCTTAATCTCGAGCACCGTTTGTCTGACGATCAGAGGCTTTCACTGATCAAAGACGGAGTCGATGCCCGTGGCTTCCGACTTCTATCCCGCTGTGACAGCGAAGAGGCAGCTTTGCGCGTCGCCGATGAATGTGAGCCCCACGTGATGGTGGCTTTGAAAGCCCGCACGAAAGAAAAGGCAAACTGAAATGGCTAAACCCCTTCGCGTTGTTGTCGCCGGCCTCGGCAATATGGGCCGCAGCCATGCGCTCGCCTATCACACCAATCCGGGCTTCGAGATCGCGGCCTTGGTCAACCGCTCCGACGTGCCGCTACCGGACGGGCTTGCCGGCTATGGCATTCGGCGCTCCTTCGAGGACGCACTGCGCGACGAGAAGCCCGACGTCGCCGCGATCGCCACCTATTCCGACAGCCATGCCGATTATGCGGTGCGCGCTTTCGAGGCCGGGTGCCATGTCTTCGTCGAGAAACCGCTGGCAACGACGGTTGCCGACGCCAGGCGCGTCGTCGACGCAGCCAAGGCCAACGGCAAAAAGCTGGTGATCGGCTATATCCTGCGCCACCATCCATCCTGGATCCGGCTGATCGCCGAAGCGCGCAAACTCGGCGGGCCATATGTCTTCCGCATGAACCTCAACCAGCAGTCCTCCGGCCATAGCTGGGGGACGCACAAGCAGCTGATGCAGACGACCTCGCCGATCGTCGACTGCGGCGTGCACTATCTCGACGTGATGCTGCAGATCACCGACGCGAGGCCAGTCGAGGTGCGCGGCATGGGGGTGCGGCTCTCCGACGAGGTGGCGCCCTCTATGTACAATTACGGCCATCTCCAAGTGCTGTTCGAGGACGGCTCGGTCGGCTGGTATGAAGCCGGCTGGGGGCCGATGATCTCGGAGACCGCCTTCTTCGTGAAGGATGTGATGTCGCCCAGGGGTTGCGTGTCGATCGTGATGAAGGAGGGCGTGAAGTCCGACGACATCGACACCCACACCAAAACCTCGACCATCCGCCTGCACAGCGCTGCGACCGGACCGGACGGCAAGTTCGCCAAGGAGGACGAGCTGCTGTCGATGGAAGGCGAGCCTGGGCACCAGGAGCTCTGCGACCTTGAACAGGCCTTCCTGCTCAAGGCCATCCGCGAGGACATCGACCTGACCCGCCACATGGACGACGCGGTCAAGTCGCTCGCCGTGTGCCTCGCCGCCGACGAGAGCGTGCGCAGCGGCGCCCCAATCAAACTCTAGAACAAGGACGAAGCCGTGGGCTCGCTGAACATCGAGAATGTGAAGAAGGCTTTCGGGCCGGTCGAAGTGCTGAAGGGCATCGACCTCGAGGTCAATGACGGCGAGTTCGTCGTCTTCGTCGGCCCGTCCGGCTGCGGAAAGTCGACGCTGCTGCGCGTGATCGCCGGCCTGGAGGATTCGACTTCCGGCCGCGTGCTGATCGATGGCACCGACGTCTCCGTCACGCCGCCGGCAAAACGCGGCATCGCCATGGTGTTCCAGACCTATGCGCTCTATCCGCATCTGACGGTGAAGAACAATATGGGCCTCGGCCTGAAGCAGGCCGGCACCCCTTCGGCCGAGATCGACCGCCGCATCAAGATCGCCTCCGCCATGCTGTCGCTCGAGCCTTATCTCGAGCGCCGTCCGGCGGAGCTCTCGGGCGGGCAGCGCCAGCGCGTCGCCATCGGCCGCGCCGTGGTGCGCGAGCCCAAGCTCTTTCTCTTCGACGAGCCGCTGTCGAACCTCGATGCGGCGCTGCGCGTCAACACCCGTCTGGAGATCGCGCAACTGCACCGACGGCTGACGGCGACGATGATCTACGTCACCCACGACCAGGTCGAGGCGATGACGCTGGCCGACAAGATCGTCGTGCTCAATGCCGGCCGGATCGAGCAGATCGGCAGCCCGATGGAACTCTATAATTCGCCGGCCAACGACTTCGTCGCCGGCTTCATCGGCTCGCCGAAGATGAACTTCATCGACGGCGCCAAATTGGGCGAGACGGCCAAGACCGTCGGCGTGCGGCCCGAGCACCTGACCGTCGACACGAAGTCCGGCGCCTGGAAAGGCACGGTTGTGCATGCCGAGCATCTCGGCGCCGACACCAATCTCTATCTCGACTGCGAAAAGGCAGGAATGCTCACCGTGCGCATCTTTGGCGTCTACAATGCCGAGCCGGGAACCACGCTCTATGCGACGCCGGATCCAGCGAAGACTTATAGGTTTGGCACGGATGGGAGAGTGTTGAAGTAGCGCCTACTTCTCCTTCTCCCCCTGTGGGAGAAGGTGTCGCCGAAGGCGACGGATGAGGGGTGTTGGAAGGATCGCTGCGCTGAAGACTTAAGCGCCTCAAACCCTTCGATATCCAACGCCTCACTCCGTCCAGCACCCCTTGTATCTGCACGGAGGAGACTTTGTGCGATGGAAGCGACTGAGCCTCGAACCGGATGGCCATCCGATTCGAGGCTTGGCGAAGTCGCCCGACGCCCCTTCGGTTACAACCGTCAATGAGCCT
>NZ_JBZEGV010000061.1:0-11136 GCF_058312955.1 Mesorhizobium sp. LEGMi-168a | reverse complement strand
TTCGGCGCCTCACGCTCAATGTTCTCAGAGCCGACCCCGAAAACATCCCGCTCAGCCACAAACGACTCAAAGCACGATGGGCCGATCAAGACCTACTCCGCCTCTTCACTCATATGCGATAGCCCTAGGTGCCTGGGCGCTTGAGAAGGGCTGACTTGATCCGGGGATATGTGATGCCTATTTGGGGGCCATCACTGAAATCGAACGCGCTTGGACCCATGCCGCCTGGAAAGCGGGATGGTCGCGCCCCGGAGCTTTGTCATGCTGGAAACCCGTCCATTGGCTGAACATCAACCCAAACTCGGTGAATTCGGCTTCGCCGGCGACGACCATGTCGTGCCTTACGAGGTGGCGCCACTCGACGTGCGCGGCCGCACCGTGCAGCTCGGGCCGATGCTCGACGCCATCCTCGGTCGCCACGACTATCCCGAACCGGTGGCGCGCCTGCTGGCGGAAGCCTGCGTGCTGACCGTGCTGCTCGGCACGTCGCTGAAGTTCGAGGGCAAGTTCATCCTGCAGACACGCACGGATGGGCCGGTCGACATGCTGGTGGCGGACTTCGCCACGCCGCATGCGCTGCGCGCCTATGCGCGCTTCGACGCCGACCGGCTGCAGGCGCTGGTTGCCGCCGGCGAGACCTCGCAGCAGAAACTGCTCGGCACCGGCGTGCTGGCGCTGACCATCGACCAGGGCGCGCATACGCAGCGTTATCAGGGCATCGTCCAGCTCGACGGCACGTCGCTGGAAGAAGCCGCGCGCACCTATTTCCGCCAGTCGGAGCAGATCCCGACCGATCTCAAGATGTCGGTCGCCAAGCTGGTGACGCCG
This sequence comes from Mesorhizobium sp. LEGMi-168a, assembly GCF_058312955.1. Taxonomy (NCBI): domain Bacteria; kingdom Pseudomonadati; phylum Pseudomonadota; class Alphaproteobacteria; order Hyphomicrobiales; family Phyllobacteriaceae; genus Mesorhizobium; species Mesorhizobium sp. LEGMi-168a. The sequence goes on along the minus strand of NZ_JBZEGV010000061.1, from coordinate 10,308 downwards.
GGCCCCGGCGGCGCCCGCGAGCAATGGCGCGCCGGCGGCATCCTTGCGCAGTTCCTGCCGCAGGCGCCGGAGCGCATGCGCGTGCCCGACATTTCCGGCGGCGACGGCGATCCGCGCGACGCGGCGCACCAGCCGGCCGACAATTCCTGGCAGGAACTTCTGGCGTTGCTCGGCACCACTGAGCCGACCGAGCTCATCGACCCCACGGTCGGCGCCGAGCGGCTGCTCTACCGGCTGTTCCACGAACACGGCGTGCGCGTCTTCCGTGGCGTGCCCGTCGCCGACCAGTGCTCCTGCTCGCGCGAGAAGATCCGCGGCATCCTCGAAGGCTTTTCAGCCGACGAGATCAAGGACTCGACCGAGGACGGCGGCATCCACGTCGCCTGCGAGTTCTGCTCGACGCAGTACGACTTCGACCCGGCGGAATTCGCGGCACAGTAGCCTCTTCCTTCTCCCCGTTTCACGGGGAGAAGGTGTCACGAAGTGACGGATGAGGGGCGGCGCGAACGTCGGTGAAGATGGCGCCACATCCCGGCGCTGCCGTCGAACCTGAAGTAAATCTCAAAAGTTTGGCGCCTTTCTCCCCGTATAGTGACGGAGAGAAAGACGCTGTCGCTCGGGATTTCGCGAACTTATCCTAATTCACCGTCCGCCTTGTCCCCGGCATGTCGAGCGAGAAGGCGGGGATGGCGACGTCGAACGTCTCGCCGCGTCCGTTGCGCATCGTGTAATGGCCGACCATGATGCCGGATGGCGTCGAGAGCGGGCATCCCGACGTGTACTGGTAGCTGTCGCCGGGGTTGAGCTCCGGCTGGTCGCCGACGACGCCGGCGCCGCGCACTTCCTCGACGCGACCGCGCCCGTCGGTGATGTGCCAGTACCGAGACATAAGCTGCACGAATTCGTCCGACCGGTTGTCGATCGTCACCTGATAGCCCCACACATAGCGGTTCTCGGACGGATCGGAACGATCCTCCAGATAGAACGGCCTGACCTGCACTTCGATGTTGCGCGTGACGGCGCGATACATGGGCAACTCCGGTGCTGCGTCAGGGCAATATTTGTCGCCCTCCGCGGCTTTATCAACGGAAAGCGGCGTAACCTGCCGACCTCAAAGCGCAGTGCCGACAAACAATGTCATTTAAGTGACACATGACAATGTTGGTGTGCGAGCACTGTGCCGGGCGACTCGGGCGCTCTGTCGACTGATGAAACGGCCGCGGGCGGCCTTTCCGGAGTGACCAGATCTCGATGGAACCGACTTTCGCCGCCGCCTTTGCCTCGTCAGCCCTTCTTCTTTCAAATTTCGCCAGCATCCTGCTTGCATCGTCGCGGCTGAAGGCGCGTCGCATCATTCCTCCGCTCGCGGAGAAGCAGCCGCTGGTCTCTATCGTTGTGCCGTCGCGTGGCGTCGAGCCGTTCACCGAGGAGACGCTTGATCGCGCCTTCTCGCTCGACTGGCCGCGTTATGAGCTGATCTTCTGCGTCGCCGGCGCCGAAGACCCCGTGGTCAAGCTGATCAATGCCGCGATCGCGCGCTTCCCCAAGGTTCCGGCGCGGCTGCTCGTCGGCGACGACAGGGTCAGCGCCAATCCCAAGCTCAACAACTGCGTCAAGGGCTGGCAGGCGGCGCGGCACGACTGGGTGATCCTCGCCGATTCCAATGTGCTGATGCCCAAGGACTATGTCCAGCATCTGATGGCGGCCTGGCGGCCGGATACCGGCCTCGTCTGCTCGACGCCGATCGGCTCGCGGCCGGATGGGTTTTGGGCCGAAGTCGAATGCGCCTTCCTCAACACGCTGCAGGCGCGCTGGCAATATGCGGGCGAGGCGCTCGGCCTTGGCTTCGCCCAAGGCAAGAGCATGTTGTGGAGCAAGCCGATGCTCGACGCAAACGGCGGCATCCAGGCTTTAGCCGCCGAGATCGCCGAGGACGCGGCCGCCACCAAGCTGGTCAACGGCTTGGGACTGCGCGTCAATCTCGTCGCCTCGCCGTTCGAGCAGCCGCTCGGCCAGCGCGCGTTCGCCGAAATCTGGTCGCGCCAGGCGCGCTGGGCGCGGCTGCGCCGCGTCACCTTCCCGCTGTTTTTTGCCCCCGAGATCCTGACTGGTGTGGCGTTGCCGCTGCTGCTCGCGCTTATCGCGGCGGCCAGCGCCGGCGTCAGCCTGCCCACCACGGCGCTTTGCGTTCTGGCGATGGCCTATGTGCCGGAATGCCTGCTCGCCTGGTCCAAGGGCTGGTATATGTCACCGCGCAGCGTGACCGCGATGATCGTGCGCGACGCGATGCTTCCCGCCATCTGGGCGCGCGGCTGGTTGGGTGGCGCCGTCGAGTGGCGCGGCAACGCCATGACGATCCGCACCAGCGCGATAACCGAACTGGAAGAGATCGCCTGAGCCACGCCCAGGCGACGCACGCCCTCGTTCGTCGTCAGCGACCGAGCTCAAGCCGCATGACTATATCCTGGTCATAGTTGCCGAAGCCGCGCCCAAATATGTTGACGCCGCCAGGATGCTTCGCCTTCGCGTCGATGCCGATCCTCATCCGGATCGAGCGATGTTTGGTGATGCCGAGGTCGTCCATTGTGACGTCGGAGATTCTGACGCCGTCGATGAAGGACCCCGACTGGCCGATCCGCCAGTTCTTCAACTTGCCATATTGCGAGCCGGCCAGTTTCCACCAGCTTGGTGTATAGACACCGCGCTTGTCGCCATAGTCGCCCGGCGACGTCCAAGTGCCGACAGCGACGTCGTTCACCCAGAGCGTGAGGTCGGAAGGCCAGTCCATATTGGTGCCGGGAACCTCCGATGAGAGCTCCATCGAGAACTCGATCGACTCTATCCGGGCATTGAGCAACTTGGCGTTGTTCGGAAACTTGTACTCGACGCTGCCCATTCCGAACCAGATGAGCGCCGCCTGGACACGCGCTGGATCGAGGAAGGAATCAGGGACGTCCAGCAGGCCGATCACGCCATCGGTCGAGCACAGACCGCAAGGCGGACTGACCTCGACGGAGGTGAACAGGCCGAGAGGCATCGCGACTTCGATGACGTTCGCGTCGCGTTGAAGTTCCTCCTCCCCCTCGAACCGCACGATGATCTCATCGAAGCGGGCCGAACAGATCTTTTGATGGCCCTTCCTGGCCTTGACGGCCTCGGTCGCGATCAGGCCGGCTTCCTCGAGTGTCTGTACGTTGATGGCGACCGTCGATTGCGGCAGCTCCAGCCGGCGGGTGATGTCGTTGACGTTGAGTGGGCCTTCGCTGCGCAGGAGCTTGAGGATGCGTACGCGGATCGGTGACGCCAGTCCCTTCAAGATCTCGATGTCGTCCTCTGGATCGATGGTGAGGAAGTTGGGTTTCATGGAAGACGGCGACCTTGGCGAGAAAGGAGGCACTGTTTATATCATAATTATTGATAGTCAAACTGATGATCAGCCTTTGATGCCGGCCGAGAGCGTTATCGCCTGAGTCACGCGGCGCTGGAAAATCAGATAGGCCAGAGCAACGGGAAGTCCTGCCAGCACGGCGCCCGCCAGCTCACGCGCATACTGGACACCGAAGGCGGAGTGCACTTGCGTGACGCCGACCGTGATGTTCATCGTCTCTTCGGAACTCTGCGCCAGGAACGGCCAGAGGAAAGCGTTCCATGCGCCGATGAAGGTGATGATGGCCAGTGCCGTGGTCACCCCCCAGTTCATCGGCAGGTAGATCTTGAAGAGAAGCTGGAAATCGTTGGCGCCGTCCATGATCGCCGCCTCACGGAAGTCGCGCGGGATCGAATCGAAGAACTGCTTGTAGACGATGACGACGACCGGAACGATGAGCTGAGGAAGGATGGTGCCGAGCCAGGTGTTGAGGGCGCCGAAATTCGACATCAGCACGAAGTGAGTGACTATCAGCGCCTGGATGGGAATCATGAAGCTCGCCATGATCGTCAGATAGAGCGAATGGCGGCCCGGGAAGCGCAATTGCGATATTGCATAACCGCAGGTCGCCGCAATGAAGATGACGATCACGGTAACCGCTGCGGAGGTCGCCAGCGAATTCAGGTACCAAAGCCCGATCTTCGTGTTCAGGAGAACGTAGGTGTAGGCCTCGAGCGTGAAGGTCTCGGGCCACAAGCGCACTCCGGGTTGAACTACCTCGTATTCCGGCTTGAGCGTGGTCACCATGGCCCAGTAGAGCGGAAAGGCCCAGACGATTGCGAATGCGAACGTCGCCAGCGTCAGAGACAGTCCCGCAATGTCGAAGGCCCGGAGCTTGCGATGCGCGCCTTCGGCGCGGGCGGTTGGAATTTTGATGCGGCCGGTTTCGACGCTCATCGCTCGGCTCCCCTGGCGCGCAGCACCTGGTATTGCAGAACCGAGAGCGCGGCGATCAACACGAACAGCGCGGTGGCAACCGTTGCGGCATAGCCGCCATGATTGCGCTGGAAGGCCGTGACGTAGATGTACTGCACCAGCACCATTGTCGGCTCGGAACGGCCGCCGATCGAAAACAGATAGACCTGATCGAATATCTTGAGCTGCAGGATGAGTTGGATCGTCGCCACAAGCGCCGTGACTGGCCAGATCAGCGGCCAGGTGATCTTCCAGAACAGCTGCCAGCGATTGGCGCCATCGATCGCCGCGGCGTCATATATTTCCGGAGATATGTTTCTCAACCCCGCGATGAAGAGCAAAACATTGAAGCCGTTGGTCCACCAGATCGTGATCAGCCCTACCGTGGGAAGGAACCAAGGGATCGTGCGGAACACAGGCACCCGCTGACCGTAGAAGAACTCGATCGGGTACTGCGCAATCCCGAACTGAAGGTCGAGGATCCAGCGCCATATCAGGAAGACCACCGAGACTGGCAGAATGTAGGGCAGGAAAAAGGCGGCAAGGACGATGCTTTGCGTCCATCCCTTCAGCCGGTCCACCATCAGTGCGATGAGGAGGCCGATCGCCACGTTCGGCACCACGGTGAGCACGACGAAATAGCCGGTGTTCCAGACAGCCGTCTTGAACAGCCTGTCGCCGAAGAGCCGGACATAGTTCTTGAAGTTGACCCAATCGCCCTCGCCGATCAGCGGCGCGTTTGTGAAAGAGAGCTCGAGCATCTTCAGGGTCGGATATATGAAGAGCACGCAATAGATGAGCAGGAAGGGCGCAATCAGAATGAAAGCGCTGCGGCGTTCGCTGCGTCTGGTGCTTGCAAGCATCGGACCGGGCCTCCTGTTCGATCCAACCCGCCTCCGAAGGCCGTCCGCCGACAACCGTGGCCGTCGGCGGACTCCTTGGGAGGTTACTCGGTCTGACCGTCCAGATCGTCGCGCATCTGCTCCATCGCTCCCTGCGGATCGAGCTCGCCGTTGATCGCCGGCATCAGGAAGTTGCCTGCCGCATCGTAGACCGGCGACGCCACGCCGGCGAGCTTGGAGCTAGGATCGAACACCGCCGTTTTCGCAAGTGTCGAATAGGTGGCGTTCGGTTGCATCTTCTTGAAATCGTCGCTCGAAGTGACCGGTGTAAAGGCGGGGATGTGCCCTGCGGTTGCCCAGAACAGCGAATGCTCGTTCATCCATTTCACGACCTCCAGCACTGCCTTCAACTTCTCCGGCGAGATCTCCTTGCCCTTGCGGTTCGGGATCGCGAAGGAGTGCGAGTCAGCCCAGGTCGCCGGCTGGTCGAAAAAGGTCGGAAGCTGGATGGCTCCCCACTCGAAGCCAAGCTTGTTTTGCTTGGCGAGATCCGTGAAGGTCGGCACTTCCCAGACACCGTTGATATGCATGGCGGCCTTGCCCGACGTGAAGAGCGCGATCGAGGCAGGATAGTCGGTCGACTTCGGCGCCAGCCCGTCGGCGACCCATTTGGCGACGACGCTCGTGGCCTTGACTGCCTTGTCGAGATTGTCACCTTCCAGAAACTTGCCGTTGTCGGCGAGGAACTTGCCACCTTGCTGACTGAACAGCGAGTAGAAGATGCGCCACTGCGAGTCCCCGGCGGCGCTGTGGATGGAGACGCCATATTCCGAGCCGCTGGCCTTCAGTTTCTCGAGAGCCGCGTGGAAATTGTCGGCGCCGTCGAGGCCCTTCGGCAGGCCGTCTTCGCCGAGGAGACCGGCCGCGGCGAGCTTGCTCTTGTTGTAGTAGAGAACGACCGAATGGATATCGAAGGGAATGGCATATTGCTTGCCATCCACTTGGGCGGCTTTCCAGTTGGCGGGCGCATAGTTGTCGGCCGAGAAGCCGGCGGCCTTCAACTCCTCAGGCGTGATTTCACGCAGCGTCCCGGTGGAGACGCCGAGTGGGAGGCGCGACAGGTGGTAAGTCATGACATCCGGCCCCTCGCCGACGGCGGCCGAGGTCTGGACCTTCGTGTAGAACGGCACACCCCATTCAAGCGTCGTCGCCTGGATCTCGATCGAATCCGCGTGTTCCTTGTTGAACTGATCGATCAGCGATTTCATGCGCACGCCGTCGCCGCCGCTCAGGAAATCCCACCAGACCACCGTCTCCTTCGCTTGCGCGCCGGCAGCGAATGCGATCAGGGCCGCCGTGACGAGCGCCTTCTTCAGAATTCTCTTCATCGTGATCCTCCCTTCGGTTATTTCCGCTTGCTTCGAGAAGTCGCCGCAGCGCTCGAATTCCTCCAAATGGCTTGTCGGCAGCAGCCAATCCTGCGACCCCGTCCTCCCGCTATTCCATCAGGATCGGCGACAGACATCCTGCTAGTCCGGACGCTCCTCACGCCCGCTACTCCTTCGCGGCATGGCACAACAAACGCGGATCGGGATCCGTTGATCCTCAGGCTCCCACGATACCTTTGCCGTGCACCCTGTCAACCAATCTTATGGTATGTATCATATTTTATGATATACATGAGCGTCCGCTGCTCTCGCCTATCCGCGGTCTCAGACGCTTATGCGTACCAGGTGATAAGATCTCGGCGGCAAACTCCCCTTGACCCTGCCGTCGAGGACCGAAATTCCGTCACCCTTGCAGGGCGAGACGCGCTCCGGCTTGGCGGCCGTGTTCGTGGCCTTGAGGTCGGGATGGGCAATCAACACGTGCTCGGCGATGCTCTTCGGCGCGAAGCCGGCCATATCGATGTCAACAACCAAAGCCTCGTCCGGATGGCGGTTGACCATGAAGAACGCCACGGTCCCGCCGTCCCGGCCCCGTACTGCGGCGACGTCGAGATAGGGAACATCATCCGCCACCTTGGCATCGTAGGTCGGAACGTCGACGGCGACGTTCAAAGCATCGCCACGGCCGTAGAGCGAGGCGTAGTAGTAGGGATAGTAGATCGTCTGCTTCCAGGCCGGCCCGCCGGTTTCCGTCATGATGGGCGCGATCACGTTCACGAGCTGCGCGATGCAAGCGATCCTCACACGGTCCGACCGGCGGATGAATGTGTTGAGCGCGCAGCCGACAAGCAGGACGTCCTCGAAATTGTAGGCGTCCTCCAACAAGCTGGGCGCCTTGGCCCAATTGACCCCGTCGCCGTCGCTCACTCCTCTCTTTCGGGTGTGATACCAGACGTTCCACTCGTCGAAGGAGATGTGGACGTTGTGCTTGGAGCGCTTCTTCGCCTTCACGTAGTCGATTACGCCGCCGATCGTCTGGATGTAGCGGTCGACCGGAACGGACTTGGCGAGGAAGTTCAGGTAGTCATCGTCCCAGTTGTCCCAGTACTGATGCAGCGAGATGTAGTCCACATTCTCGTAGGCGAGCTCGAGGACCTCGGCTTCCCAGGCGGGGTAGGTGGGCATGTTGTGGTTGGAGGAGCCGCAGGCGACGAGCTCGAGTGTCGGGTCGAAGACCTTCATGGCGCGACCGACCTCGTTTGCGACGCGACCATATTCATGGGCCGTGCGATGGTTCATTTGCCACGGGCCGTCCATCTCGTTGCCGAGGCACCAGACCCGAACATTGTGCGGTTCGGCTGAGCCGTTCTTCCTGCGCAGGTCGCTCCAGTAGCTGCCTCCCGGATGGTTGCAGTATTCGAGCATGGCGAGCGCCTCGGTAAACCCCTTCGAGCCGAGATTGACCGCAAGCATGGGCTCGGTCCCGGCCTTGCGGCACCAACGAATGAACTCGTCCGTCCCCATCTCGTTGGTCTCGGTCGTCTTCCAGGCATAGTCGAGCCGCACGGGCCGCTGGTTCTTCGGTCCGATCCCGTCCAGCCAGTCGTAGTTGGAAACGAAATTGCCGCCGGGGTAGCGAACCAGCGGCGCGTTCAAGCCGCGCACCAGTTCCAGCACATCGCCGCGAAACCCATCCTCGTCGGCGGTCTCGTGGCCCGGTTCGTAGATGCCACCATAGACGGCGCGTCCAAGATGCTCCAGAAAGGCGCTGTAGATGCGATCGTCGATGGTTCCGATCTTGAAATCCCGGTGGATCGCTACATGCGCCTTCATGTCCGTCGCCTACCCTTTATATCACTTAATTTGATATGTATCCGAGTATATGAACATTGGTGGCGGCCAGTGTCAATCGCAGCTTGAGGCGACTTTGGGGTTGGATATTGCAGGTACAGACATTCGGTTCGAGCCCGCCGAAGCGCTGCCCGCCGCCTAGTGTCAAACCGGGGAAGTAGCCGGTCTCGTCACTTCGCCGCTTTCAGCGCCCGATCGATGTCGGCCAGCAGGTCGTCGGCGTCCTCAAGCCCGACTGACAGACGCAGCGTGCCCGGGCCGATGCCGAGCTCGGCGCGCGCCTCGTCGCTGAGGTTCTTGTGCGTCGTCGTCGCCGGATGGGTGATCAGGCTCTTGGCGTCGCCGAGATTGTTGGAGATCAGTACGATGTCGAGCGCATTCTGGAAGGCGAAGGCCGCCTGCTTGCCGCCCTTGACGTCGAGGCAGATCAGCGTCGAGCCGCCCGACATCTGCTTCTTGACGATATCGGCCTGCGGATGGTCGGCCCGGCCTGGATAGATGAGGCGGGCGATCTCCGGCCGGCTTGCCAGGAAGTCGGCGATCTTGCCGGCGCTTTCGGTCTGCTGCCTTACGCGCAGCGGCAGCGTCTCAAGCCCCTTGAGCAGCGTCCAGGCGTTGAAGGGCGACAGGCTCGGGCCGGTGTGGCGGAAATAGTCGTGCAGGTTCTCGTCGATCCACTTCTTGTCCGACAGGATGACGCCGCCAAGGCAGCGGCCCTGTCCGTCGATGTGCTTGGTGGCCGAGTAGACGACGATGTGGGCGCCGAGCTGCAGCGGCTTCTGCTGCAGCGGCGTGGCGAACACGTTGTCGACGATCACGCGTGCGCCGATCGAATTGGCTAAAGCGGCGACAGCGGTGATGTCGACCACTTCCAGCGTCGGGTTGGTCGGGCTCTCCAGGAAGAACAGCTTGGTGTTCGGCCTGACCGCCTTTTCCCAATTGGCGATGTCGGTGCCGTCGATCAGCGTCGCCTCGATGCCGTAGCGCGGCGCCAGCGTCTCGACCACCCAGCGGCAGGAGCCGAACAGCGCCCTCGCCGCGACGATGTGATCGCCGGCCTTGACGCTGCAGAGAAGTGCTGCGCTGACCGCCGCCATGCCGGAAGCGGTGGCGCGCGCGTCTTCCGCGCCTTCGAGCGCGCACATGCGCTTCTCGAACATGTCGACGGTCGGATTGGCGTAGCGCGAATAGATGAAGCCAGGCTCCTCGCCCTTGAAGCGGGCTTCCGCCGCCTGAGCCGTCTCATAGACATAGCCTTGGGTGAGATACATCGCCTCGGCGGTCTCGCCGAAACCGGAACGCAGCGTTCCGCCATGCACGAGTGCCGTCTGAGGCTTCCAATTGCGCGTCTTCGTCATCGCCTAGTCCAACCCTAAGAACCGTCCAAACACAAAAAAACCGGCCGCGATGTCGCAACCGGTCCATACGGCCTTGCGGCCAACGGTCCTTTAGCGACTTGTTTAACGTGGCTGCAAGCCGACCGGCCAAATCACCACGGGATAACGACCCTTTAGACCCGCGCCGCGCTTGCGTCAATTGCCGGCTTGATTAAGAGGTTTGTACCAGGCAGGAGCCTGCAACCATGCGCTGGCCCGGCCTTAGAGCAATTCCAGGAAAAGTGTGAAACGGTTTTCCGTCCGGAATTGCGTCAAAACAAAGAGGTAGAGCAATTCCAGGAAAAGTGTGAAACGGTTTTCCGTCCGGAATTGCGTCAAAACAAAAAGGTCGAGCGGTCGCCGTTTCCATGAAACGGTGAATTGCTCTAGCTGTGGAGCCTCAACAGGTTGTCCTCGGACAATGCGAGGCGACTGATGGGTGTTTTGGATTTTAGGCCGCCATGCGGGCGATGCCAATTGTAGCGATGCATCCAAACGGGCAACTCGGC
>NZ_JBZEGV010000060.1:0-11319 GCF_058312955.1 Mesorhizobium sp. LEGMi-168a | reverse complement strand
TCGCCAAATACGATCCACACCTGGCTGCCTTCCAGCAAAGGTTGCAGGCTGCCGGAAAGGAAAAGATGGTTATCCGCATCGCACTCGCAAGGAAGCTGCTTGTCATTCTCAATGCAAAAGCACGCGACGCGCGCAACAAGTTCGCAAATGCAACTTGACAACTCAGATAGTCGCTCATCCGTCTCGGCGCTACGCGCCGATCCACCTTCTCCCACAGGGGGAGAAGGGGAGAACAGCCGCCCTACTCGTCCGCCGTGAACGTCTGCTTCTGCTGGCCCATGCCTTCGATGCCGAGCTCGACGACGTCGCCCGCTTTCAGGAACACCGGCGGCTTCATGCCCAGCCCGACGCCCGGCGGCGTGCCGGTGGAGATGATGTCGCCGGGATGCAGCGACATGAACTGGCTGAGATAGGAGACCAGATATTTGACGCCGTAGACCATGGTCTTGGTCGAGCCGTTTTGCATGGTCTTGCCGTTGACGGTCAGCCACATCTTGAGGTTCTGCGGATCGGCGATCTCGTCCTTGGTCACCAGCCAGGGGCCGATCGGGCCAAACGTGTCGCAGGACTTGCCCTTGGTCCACTGGCCCTGGCGCTCGGCCTGGAAGGCGCGCTCGGACACGTCATGCGCGACGCAATAGCCGGCAACATAATCCAGCGCGTCATCCTCGCTGACATATTTCGCCGTCTTGCCGATGACGACGCCAAGCTCGACTTCCCAGTCGGTCTTGACCGAGCCGCGCGGGATGAGCACGTCGTCATCCGGTCCGACGATGGCCGAGCTTGCCTTCATGAAGATGATCGGCTCCGGCGGCACGGTGGCGCCGGTCTCGGCGGCGTGGTCGGAATAGTTGAGGCCGATGCAGATGAATTTGCCGGTGCCAGCGACGCAGGCGCCCAGGCGAGGCTTGCCGGAGACTGCCGGCAGCGATCTCGGATCGAGCTTCGACAGCATGTCCAGCGAGGCCGGATGGAGCGCCGTGCCCGCGATGTCGGCGACATGAGCCGAGAGGTCGCGGATCGTCCCATCCTGATCGAGCAGGCCGGGACGTTCGCTCCCCACCTCGCCATAGCGCAGCAACTTCATCTTTGTTCTCCACCTTGCGGCCAAAGGCCGTTTTGCAAAACTCTCCGCCGCGACGACGGCTCATGCGAAAAATCGGGCGGACCGTAGCCAGCGACCTTGCCTGCGGCAAGCGTAGACACCCCGCAAGCAGCCGGGAGACAGGATTTTTCAGACTGATCGATGCTTCCGACAAACGCAGGGGCCGGATCCGATCTTCCTGTTCGCCCGCCAACTATTCCCGAACCGCCACGATCTTCCGAGCGGAAGTCAGATCGACCAGCCGCCGTCGATATTGTAGGCCTGACCCGAGGTGTAGGTCGCTCCCGCCAGATAGACGGCGAGATCGGCGATCTCCTCGGGCGTGCCAAGCCGCCCCATCGGCTGGCGGGCGATGAAGGCCGCGCGGGCAGCCTCATAGTCGCCCTGGGCGTGCATTCGATCCTGCAGCGACGGGCTCTCGACCGTACCCGGGCAGATGGCGTTGCAGCGAATGCCCTTGGCGACGTAGTCGGCGGCGACCGCCTTGGTAAGGCCGACGACCGCCGCCTTGGTCAGGCCGTAGACGAAGCGGTTCGGCACGCCCTTCTGCGAGCTCGCCAGCGAAGCCATGTTGATGATCGAGCCGTCGCCGCGCTCCAGCATGCCGGGCAGCACGGCGCGGATGGTGCGGATCATCGAGCGGACATTGAGGTTCAACGCAAAATCGAGGTCCTCATCCTTCATTTCGAGGATGGAGCCCGCATGGACGAAGCCGGCGCAGTTGAACAGCACATCGATCGGGCCGATCTCGGCAAAGGCAGCAGCGACGGCCGCGTCGTTGAGCACGTCCAGCTTGCGGGTCTTGATGCCGGCAGTCTTGCCAAGTTCGGCCAATAGCGGCTCATTGATGTCCGTGGCATGAACGGTGGCACCCGCTTTGGCGAAGGCCAGCGCGCTTGCCCGGCCGATGCCTTGCGCCGCCGCGGTGACCACAACCACCTTGCCTGCCAGATCCGCCATGCTTTTCTCCTCGCCTGCCTGGTGCGTCCGCCTTTTATCGATGGCCAGCTGCGGCGTCGTGTGCCAGACAGCCAGCATCGTGCGGCCTAAAGCGTTTCACCGTTTCACGGAAACGGCGAACCGCTCTATCTCTTTAGTTTTACGCAATTCCGAACGGAAAACCGTTTCACACTTTTCCTGGAATTGCTCCAGGCCGCCGATTTCACAGATAAAGATGTTTTTTCTCGTTAAAGAACACGCGCACGAGCGTCAAGCCCGAACGCGACCACCTTCGCGGCAATCGCCAAATGGCTCCGGCGCGCTTCGTGCAAGGAGCTTCAGTCGCCGTAAGGCACCCAGACGTTCTTGACCTCGATGGCACGGCGCAGGAAGGCCTCGCCGGCGGCATCGCCTGAAGTCCAGTCGAGGCTGCGGCCGTTGCCGGTCCAGACGCGCTTGAGATTGCCGATGGAATCGGCTTCCGCCTTGGCGCAGGTATCGGCGTCGGCGAACACCCAGAGCCCGTCGACATCGTCGTGTTTGGCCAGCACGCCTGCGAGCTCGGCGCTGCGGCCGGTGACGATGTTGATGGCGCCACCAGGAATGTCGGAATACTCGATCACCTGATAGAGATCGGTGGCCAAAAGCGGGTGCCGCTCGGACGGAACCGCCACCACGGTGTTGCCCATGGCGAGCGCCGGCGCCACCAGAGAGACGAAGCCAAGCAGCGGCTGATTGTCCGGCGTGACGATGCCGACGACGCCCACCGGCTCATGCAGCGCCAAAGTGACGACGCGGGCCGGCGGCTGGTGCACGCGGCCCTCGAACTTGTCGGTCAGGCCGGCATAGAGGAACAGCCTCTCGATCGAGAGGTCGACTTCCTCCCGCGCGGCCTTTGCCGTAGCACCGGTGAGCTGGACCAGGCGCGACGCAAACTCCTCGGCGCGGCCGGACAGGTTTTCGGCGAGATAGTAGAGCACCTGGCTGCGGTTGAAGGCCGTCGCGTCGGGCCAGGCCTTGCAGGCGCGCGCGGCGGCGACCGCGTCGCGGATATCCTTGCGATTGCCGAGACCGACTTCGCCGGCGAGCTTGCCCTTGGCCGTGGCGACGGTGAGCGAATAGTTGCCGTCCGGCCGCACCTGCTTGCCGCCGATGAACAGCTTTGCCGTGCGGTCGATGGCCATGCCGTCGGCCTGCTCGACGGGCTGGGCTGAGCCGGCAGTAGTCGGCTTGATGACGGGGCCGACCGGCAGTTTCGCCGCGAGATATTCGAACATGCCTTCGCGGCCGCCCTCGCGGCCGAAGCCGCTTTCGCGGTAGCCGCCGAAACCGCAAGCGCCGTCGAACATGTTGGTGCCGTTGACCCAGACGACGCCGGCCTTCAGTTGCGGCGCGACGTGCAAAGCGAGATTGATGTTCTCGCTCCACACCGAAGCGGCAAGGCCGTAGCGCGTGTTGTTGGCGAGCTCGATCGCCTCCTCGGTGTTGCGGAAGCTCATCGTCGCAAGCACCGGACCGAACACCTCCTCCTGCGCCAGAATATTAGCCGGCGAAACCGCCGTCGCGAGCGTCGGCAGATGATAGTAGCCTGTTGCCGGCAAGGCAGCGTCCGGCTGCCAGCAGACGGCGCCCTGCCTGGCGCCTTCGGCGATCAGGCCCTTGACGCGATCGAGCTGGGTGCGGTCGACCAGCGGGCCGATATCGGTGTTCTTGTCGAGCGGGCTGCCGAGACGCAGCCGGCTCATCCTGACCTTGACCTTGGCGATGAAAGCCTCGGCGACGCCTTCCTGCACCAGGAGACGCGAGCCGGCGCAGCAGACCTGGCCCTGGTTGAACCAGATGCCGTCGACCAACCCCTCGACCGCACTGTCGAGATCGGCATCCTCGAAGACGATGAAGGCCGACTTGCCGCCGAGCTCCAGCGACAGTTTCTTGCCCGATCCTGCAGTGGCCTTCCGGATGATCTTGCCGACTTCCGAAGAGCCGGTGAAGGCGATTTTCTGGACGCCGGGATGGTTGACGATCGCAGCACCCGCCTCCGGTCCGCCCTGGACGATGTTGACGACGCCTTTCGGCACCCCTGCGCGCTCGCAGATCTCGGCGAACAGAATGGCGGTGAGCGGGGTGAACTCGGCCGGCTTGAGCACCACGGTGCAGCCGGCGGCTAAAGCCGGCGCGATCTTCCAGGCCAGCATCAGCAGCGGGAAATTCCACGGGATGACCTGGCCGACGACGCCGACCGGCTTGTGATCTGGAAAATCCTTTTCCAGCGTCTGCGCCCAACCGGCATGGTGGATGAAGTGGCGGATCGCCAGCGGCACGTCGATGTCGCGGCTCTCGCGGATCGGCTTGCCGTTGTCGATCGATTCCAGAACCGCGAACAGGCGCTGGTGGCGCTGCATGGCGCGGCCGATGGCATAAAGCACCTTGGCTCTGGCGTAGCCCGAGGACGCCGACCACTTCGGCAGGGCCTTGGCGGCTGCCGTAACAGCCGCGTCGATGTCGGCGGCGCCCGCATCGGAAACCTTGGCGAGCAGCTTGCCGGAGGACGGCTCGCTGGTTTCGAAGGTCTTGCCGCTGACCGCCGCTTTCCAGGCGCCGTCGATGAACAGCGCCCTGGAAAAATCGCGCGAGGCCAACCAGGCATCGGCCTCGTTGCGGGCTTCCGGCGCCGGGCCGTATTCCATGGCGTGATAGCGTTCGAGGATGTTCATGGGCGGCTCCGCATAATTGTCTTGGAAGGCATTCCTTCGCGCCCCCCTCTGTCCTGCCGGACATCTCCCCCACAAGGGGGGAGATTAGCCTTCGCGCCCGTCGGCTGCCGTCCTGCAACGTTGGCGATTGGCGAAATCGCCGATGACAGCCAATCTCCCCACAAGTGGGGGAGATGTCCGGCAGGACAGAGGGGGGCGCGAAGGAACTCGGCTTTCAAGGACGTGGCCCGCCTAAGCCATCGCGTGGCGATGGTTGGCCGAGTAGTGGCCGGTCAAATGATGCTCAAGCTGACGTTCGATGTCGGTGAGCAGGCTGGAGGCGCCGAAGCGGAACAGCTCCGGCTCGAGCCACGGCCGGCCGAGCTCTTCCTTCATCAGCACCAGCCAATCGAGAGAGACCTTGGCGGTGGAAATGCCGCCCGCCGGCTTGAAGCCGATCAGATAGCCGGTTTCCTCGAAATAGGCGCGGATGGCGCGCACCATGGCGAGGCCGACCGGAAGCGTGGCGTTGACGCTTTCCTTGCCGGTCGAGGTTTTTATGAAATCGGCGCCGGCCATCATCGCCACCATCGAGGCCAACATGACATTGCGCAGCGTGGCGAGGTCGCCGGTGCCGAGGATGACCTTGAGATGGGCATCGCCGCAGGCAGCGCGCATGGCGACGATCTCGTTGAACAGCTCGCGCCATTTGGCGCCGTAAACCAGGCCGCGCGGGATGACGACGTCGATCTCGTCGGCGCCGTCGCGCACCGAAGCCTCGATCTCCTGCAGGCGGGTCGAAAGCGGCGCCAGGCCATGCGGGAAGGCGGTGGACACGGCGGCGACATGGATGCCGGTGCCGCGCACCGCCTCGACCGCGGTGGCGACGAAGGGATGGTAGACGCAGACGGCCGCCGGACGGATGGTTTCGCCTGCGATGCCAAGACCGTCGACGATATCCTTGCGCAGCGGATTGATCGCCTTGGCGCAGAGCCGGCGCACACGCTCGTCGGTGTCGTTGGAGTTCAGCGTGGTGAGGTCCATGCAGGCAATCGCCCGCAGCAGCCAGGCGGCCTGGTTGTCGGCCTTGATCGAGCGCCGCTTGGTGAGCGTGGCGACACGGCGCTCCAGCGCCGAGCGGTTGACGCTGCGCACCGATTCCAGGAAGCCGAGATCGAGCTTCATGCCGGGATTGCGGGCAATGCCATGCTCTAGCGGCATCGGCATGTTGGCGGCGGCGCGCGCCGGCAGCGGCATAACCTTGGACGCACCGGCGCCTGCGCCGGCCTCGCGGATGGTGCTGCTCATCTCCTGCCCTTTCATTCCAGCGACGTACGCCGAAGATAGCCCGCGAAGTTGTCCTTCACGAGTCCTTCAGTGGGTCATAGCGGAAAAAGGCCGCGAAAGCAGCAGATTTTTGACCACATGGTCAAAACGGTATCCTGGACGGCGGCGCGCCTCAGCCGACGAAGGCGCGCTCGACGACGAAGCTGGCCGGATGGCTGAGCGAGCCTTCCTGGAAGCCGAGGTTTTCGGCGAGTTCCTTGACGTCCTTCAGCATGTGCATCGAGCCGCAGATCATGATGCGGTCGGTCTCGGGATTGAGCTTGTCGATGCCGAGATCGGAATAGAACTTGCCCGAGCCGATCAGCGCGGTGATGCGGCCCATGCGCACCGACTCTTCCCGCGTCGTCGAATTGTAGAGCGTGACGCGACCGCCGGTCAGCTCGCCGATCAGCGGATCGGTCTCGAGTGCCGCCACCAATTCCTGGCCGTAGGTGAGCTCGGCATTGTCGCGGCAGGTGTGGGTGAGGATGACCTGGTCGAATTTTTCATAGGTGTCGGGATCGCGCAGCAGGCTGGCGAAGGGCGCGATGCCGGTGCCGGTGGAGATCATGACGACGCGCTTGGCGGGCGTCAGCGCATCCAGCACCAGCGTGCCGGTCGACTTCTGGCGCATGATGACAGTGTCGCCGACCTCAATCTTCTGCAGCTCGGAGGTCAGCGGACCGTCCGGCACCTTGATCGAGAAGAATTCGAGCTCGTCGTCCCAGGCGGGGCTGGCGACGGAATAGGCGCGGAAGATCGGCTTCTCGGCATTGGGCAGGCCGATCATGACGAACTCGCCGGAGCGGAAGCGCAGCGACTGCGGACGGGTGATGCGGAAGGAGAACAGCCGGTCGGTGTAATGCTTCACCGACACCACGGTCTCGGCATAGACATTGGCCGGGATCGGGAACTGCAGCGGCTTTGCGCCGGCGACGTTCAACGCGGATGTCGTGTTCATCAAACCCAACTTTCCGGGCCACGCTCAAAGGCGCTGGCGCCAAACTTTCTCCTGCGCGCCCGAACGGTCAGGTTCCGACGTGCCCTTCGCACACTGCCAAGCGGTAAGCTCTTGTGTCCGGAATTTATTAGTATACAAATGATCTTCAGGTCAAGATGGCAGCGTAAAACGCCTTTCCAAACCGAGGCATATCCGTAGTCCTGGCATTTCGGGTTTCGGCAATGAATGAGAAATTTTCGGCGTCGGCGGGAAGCGTCGTTGCCGGCATCGATGTCGGCGGAACCTTCACCGACCTGCTGTTGATCGACGGCAAGGCGGGCGGCAAGGTGCATATCGCCAAGACGCCTACCACGGTGGAAAATCAGGCCTTCGGCGTGGTCGCCGCGCTCGGCGCCACCAGCTTTCCGGTCGACGGCATCGACCTCATCGTGCACGGCACGACCACCACCACCAACGCCGTGCTGGAGCGCCGCCTGGCACGAACCGGCATGATCACCACGCGCGGCTTCCGCGACGTGATCGAGCTTGGGCGGCGAACGCGGCCGCAGGCCTATGGCATGACGGGCACCTTCGTGCCTGTCATCCCGCGGGATCTCAGGCTCGAAGTATCGGAGCGGGTCGAGGCGTCGGGCGCGGTGCGCGTGGCGCTCGACGAGGCCGAAATGCGCGACGCGGTGAAACGACTGCTCGCCGCGGGCTGCGAGTCGCTGGTCATCCATTTCCTGCATTCCTACGCCAATCCGGCGCATGAGCGGCGCGCGGCCGAGATCGCGGCGGAGCTCTGGCCGAACGGCCACATCACCACCGGACATGCGCTGCTTTCGGAGGCGCGCGAGTTCGAGCGCGGCGTGACCGCCGCGGTCAACGCCTCGGTGCAGCCGATCCTGGAACGCTATGTCGAGCGGCTGCGCAAGGAGCTGGCGGCGAAAGGCTATGCCCGCGACTTCCTGATCATGAACGGCAATGGCGGCATGATCTCCGCCCGCTTCGTCACGCTGGAATCGGCCAAGACGGTCATGTCCGGCCCAGCCTCCGGCGTCATCGCCGCCGCCTATACCGGCAAACGCGCCGGCTTCGGCAATCTCGTCACCTACGACATGGGCGGCACCTCGACCGACGTGGCGCTGATCCGCAACGCAGAACCCGCCGTGTCGAACGAGATCGAGATCGAATATGCGATGCCGATCCATGTGCCGATGGTAGCGGTACATACGGTAGGCGCCGGCGGCGGCTCGATCGCGCGCGTCGACGCTGCCGGACTGATCCAGATCGGCCCGGAAAGCGCCGGCGCCAATCCAGGCCCAATCTGCTACGGGCGCGGCGGCACCGAGCCGACCATCACCGACGCCAATCTGGTGCTCGGACGACTGGCGCCGAAAAAACTGCTTGCTGTCGACAACCCGGTCACCGTCGAGCGCGTGACCTCAATCTTCGAGGACAGGATCGGCAAGGGCACCGGCCTTTCCGGCGTCGAGGCGGCGGGCGCGGTCTTGAGGCTTGGCAACATGAAGATGGCGGGCGCCATCCGCATGGTCTCGGTGTCGCGCGGCCACGACCCGCGCGATTTCGCGCTGTTCGCCTTCGGCGGCGCCGGGCCGCTGCATGCGACGGCGCTCGCCCGCGAGCTCGGCCTGCCGAAAGTGCTGGTGCCGGCGCGTCCCGGCATCACCAACGCGCTCGGCTGCGTCGTCGCCGATATGCGGCATGACTTCGTCAACACGATCAACCAGCCGGTGGCGCTGCTGGATGAAGCTTCGCTTCACGAGTTATTGGAACGGCACCGGAACGAAGGCGAGGCGCTGATCGCCAAGGAAGCGGTGAAGCCGGACGCGATCCGCGTGACGCACTCCGCCGACATGCAGTTCGTCGGCCAGACGCATATCATCAACGTGCCGCTGCCGTCCTCGTCGGTTTCACGGGCAACGCTGCAGCAATTGTTCGAAAAGGCCTATTTCGCGCGCTTCAAGGTCGAGCTGCCGGAGATCCGCGCCAACCTCGTCAACCTCAACACGTCGGTCACCGGTGTGCGGCCGCAGATCGATCTGTCGCAGCTGATCGACCCGGCGGGGCGCGCGGCAACGCTCGACGAGGCGCGGCGCGAGATCCGGCCGGTCTGGTATCACGGCAGCTGGCACGACACGCCGGTCTATGCCCGCGAAAAGCTGCCGCTCGACGCCGTCATCGAGGGGCCGGCGATCCTCGAACAGATGGACGCCACCACTGTGCTTGAACCCGGCGACCGGGCGCGCTCGGACGCCGACGGCAACATCATCATCGACATCGGCGAGGCCTGACAATGCCAGCGTTAGATGGGACAAAGCTCGACACGATCACGCTTTCGGTGCTGCAGGCCGCCCTGCAGCAGGTCTGCGACGAGATGGACCTGACCTTCTCACGCGCGGCCTTCTCGCCGGTCATCGCCGAGGCCAACGACCGCTCCGACGGCATCTATTCGGCGGTCGACGGCTCGCTGATCGCGCAAGGCAGCCAGGGGCTGCCGGTGTTCGTCGGTGTCATGCAATATTCGACCAGGACGGTGATCGAGATGATCGCCGACGGCCGTTGCCTGGCTCCGGAACCGGGCGACATCTACATCGTCAACGACCCCTATCTCGGCGGCACGCATCTGATGGATGTGCGCTTCGTCATGCCGGTCTATCGCGGCGGCAAAATCTTCTGCTGGCTTTCCAATACCGGGCATTGGCCGGACATCGGCGGCTCGGTGCCGGGCGGCTTCTCGGCGTCGGCCACGGCGGTGGAGCAGGAAGGCTTGCGCCTGCCGCCGGTAAAACTGTTCAAGAAGGGCGTGCTCGATCCGGAGATCTACGCCATCATCTGCTCGAACATCCGTGTTGCCGACCAGCGCATCGGCGATATCCGCGCGCAGGCTGCCGCACTGCTGATTGGCCAGGACAGGCTCAATGAAATCCTCGATCGTTACGGTGACGAAACCGTTGTCGAGGCGATCGCCGAGCTGCGCCGCCGCGCCGCCGAGCAGATGCGCGCCTCGATCGCGGTCATCCCGGACGGCGTCTACCGCTCGCAGGCTTTCGTCGATTCCGATGGGGTGGTGAACGAGCCGCTGACCATCAATCTGGCCATCGAGAAGACGGGCGACACGCTCACCTTCGATTTCGCCGGCTCATCAAAACCCTGCGCCGGACCGATGAACAGCGTGCTGGCGACGACTTTGTCGTCGGTCTATCTCGCCATGCGCCATATCTTTCCGGAAGTGCCGATCAGCGCCGGCGCGTTCGAGCCGCTGAACGTCAGGCGGCCGGAAGGCACTTTCCTCGATGCGAAATATCCGCGCCCGGTTTCCGGCTGCGCGGCGGAAGTCTCGCAGCGCATCGCCGAAGCGGTGTTCGCAGCGATGGTGCAGGCGCTGCCGGAAAAGGTGACGGCGGCCCCTGCCGGCTCCAGCGGCAATTTCGCGCTCGGCGGCAACGATCCGGCGCGCGGGCGCGACTATGTCATGTACCAGATCTCGGGCGGCGGCTATGGCGGCAATGCCGGCCATGACGGGTTGAGCAATGGCTGCTCGACCATCGGCATTTCCAAATCGCCGCCGGTCGAGATTATGGAGCAGGCCTTTCCGGTGCTCTACCGGCACTACGCGCTGCGCGAAGGCTCGGGCGGCGCGGGCAAGCATCGCGGCGGTTTTGGGCTCGCCTATGAGGTGGAGATATTGCGCGGCGATGCACGCGCCTCCTTCGTGATGGACCACGGCCGCTTCGGGCCGCAGGGTGCGCTCGGCGGCAGGGACGGCGCGCCGAACAGCGTGACGGTGTTCCGCGGCGGCGAAGCGCATGTGCCGCCGCATCTTTCCAAGGAGCAGGACATTTCGCTCAAAGCCGGCGACCGCGTGCGCGTCGGCACGCCCGGCGGCGGCGGCTATGGCGACCCGCGCGAGCGCGACCCGAAGCTGGTCAGCGAGGATGTACGGCTCGGTTACTACACGGCAGAGCAGGCCAGGGAGATGTTCGGGGTGGAGCTGTAGGCCGAAGGCTAGCGATCGGTCGAAGGCGGAGCCGATATGTCCAAGTCGACGTCGAGTTCCTTCACACCCCCTCTGCCCTGCCGGGCATCTCCCCCGCAAGGGCAGGGCAATCGCATATGGCGGCGCTAGCCCCCACTCCGGCCGCTGCGCGGCCACCTCTCCCCCATGTTCATGGGGGCGAGGAAACGCCAATCGCCGGGGGCTCGGATTTCGCAAGCGGTAGTTGGCGATATCGCGCAAGCTTATTTCCTCTCCCTCGCGGAGCGGGGGAGAGGTGGCTCGGCGAAGCCGAGAC
>NZ_JBZEGV010000059.1:0-11918 GCF_058312955.1 Mesorhizobium sp. LEGMi-168a | reverse complement strand
CCGAGAACCGACCGTCAAATCCGGCCCGGAAAGTGTCCGGGACTTAGCGGAATCGCTGTCCGGGATTTAGCGGAATTGCTGTCCGCGACTTACCGAAATCGGTGTCCGGGACTTACTGAAACACGCATACAAGTTCGACGGACGCGACAGCCGGTCAGCCGCGTTCACCAGGATCTCGGCGAGCTTTGGCGCCGCCATGCGCTTTTGGGGGGAAAGCCTGCGTTCCGCCATGACATCACTAAACCGTCGCCTTCATGCACCTGTCGGACAGGCGATGATCTCAATCGGAATGTCGAGATCGCGGCGAGCCGCCTTCGTACCGCCATGATCGGAAGAGGGGCTCGGCATAGTTTGGCGGTCGGCATAAACTTGCAAACTTAACGGTGTCGAGCCGCTCGGCTATCTCACTGACGTCCTCACCAGCATCGCCAACGGCCATTCCAACAGCCAGATCGACGACCTGCTGCCATGGGCTTACATCCGCGCCTCTGAACTCAGGGCCGTGGCCTGAGAACACCGCTCTGACGACTAATAATGTGACGCTGGATTTTCGATGTACCTTCCCAGATGCGCTCAAACCGAGCATCGCGGTAGATCCGTTGCAGCGGAAAATTCGCCATTGTGCCCATGCCGCCGCATGTCTGGATTGCCTTGTCGGCAACGCGTCCCAGCATTTCGGAGCACCAGAGCTTCGCCATGGCACAATCCTCGATTACATTTGGGAAGTTTTGATCGACCCTCCATGCGTGTTAATCAGTCACTTCCTTGGTTGTCCGCATTGGCGTGATCAAAAGCCGTGTGTTGATGTCGGTATGGTTCCTGCCCCTCGCAGCGATGTCAGAGCAAATGGTCGGCACGGGGAATGTGGTGGCACCATCATCATGACGAGGTCGTGCAATTCCCCATGCCGGCTTGGCTACACGGCTGCAATGGCAGATGTGATACTATCATTCATGCTCCTCTCTCGCGCATGAGTTCCCGGCTGATGATGTGGCGCTGGATCTCCGATGTACCTTCCCAGATGCGCTCAGCCCGTGCATCACGATAGATGCGTTCCAACGGAAGGTCAGCCATCAAGCCCATACCGCCGCAGGTCTGAATGGCCTGGTCAGCAACGCGGGCCAGCATTTCCGAGCACCATAGCTTTGCCATCGCGCAGTCTGCCGCGACTGAAGGGAACTTCTGGTCGACTCTCCACGCTGTGTTCATCAGCAGGAGGTCGCCAAGCCGGATTTCGGTCGCCATGTCGGCGAGGGGAAAGCCTACCCCCTGAAATTTGCCGATCGGCTGACCAAATTGCCGGCGCTGGGCGGCATAGTCGGCAGCAATCTCGAAGGCCCGCTCGGCGCGCGCCTGGCACGTGGCGGCAACAGTAAGGCGGCCCGCTCCCAGCCAATCGCTGAGGACCTTGAATCCCTGCCCCTTGCCGCCAACCATCTGCCAGCTGCCGACTCGCACATTGTCGAAGTGCAGGATGTCATTGTAATGACCCCGATGGCCCAACTGATCGTAGCCCCCGGCTACTTCCAGCCCTGGTGCGTCCAGATCGACGAGGAAACAAGAGGTTCTTCTCTTAATGCCGGTCGAGACTTGGCCTTCTCCCGTCACGGCAAAGAGGATGACAAACTGAGAAAGTCGCGCATTTGAGATGAAGTGCTTGGTACCATTTATGACCCAATCGGTTCCGTCTTGGACGGCCCGTGTCTTCATTGCCCTTAGGTCAGATCCTGCATCAGGTTCCGTCATTGCTATGCATTCGCGCTTCTCGCCGCGCATGACGGGTTCAAGGAAGTGAGAAACCTGATCGCCCTCGCATGCCGCCAGGATATTGTTGGGTCGGCGCACACACTCCGCTAAAGCCAGCGAAGCGCGTGAAAGGCCCTTCTCCACAAGTGTCAGCGACATGCAGTCTAGCCCAGTGCCGCCGACACTTTCGGGCATATTGCAAGCGTGCAGACCAAGGGCCATTGCCTTACGACGGATCTCCAACTCTAGCTCGATCGGGAGCTCGCCGGTCTTTTCCAGTAGCCCCTCGTGCGGGATCAACTCCTTTTCACAAAACTCCCTGGCCGTATTGTAGAGGAGCTTTTGCTCGTCGGTGAGTTGAAAGTCCATGATCCAGCTTCCTTTTGCGGTTTCGGACCGTTCCAACCGGCGACGCTCGACAGCGATCCAGAAATTCAGCGAAAGCTGGAACTTTCGCTTCCCGGCTAACGTTCCCCTATCGGCTAGTATGAAGAGACATCAAGAACGACGAGGCGTCCGCCAGAAGAGTCGACCTCTGCTAAACGTCGGCGATCCTCCCGAAACGAGCATTGCGAACAAGAAGATCCATCTTCACAAGCTTGCTCAGCGTACCTTCCGACGAAGTCTTAGGTTAGCGCCCCTTCCACACAGGTTTCCTCTTCTCGGCAAATGCTAGCAGGCCTTCGCGCTCGTCCTCAGAGTTGGATACCTTCTCAACGATGGGCAGCCGTCTCAACCGATCTTCGACTGCCAGTCCATCGAGTGACTGAAACATCATCTCTTTGCTTGCATTCAAAGCCAGCGGTCCATTTTCAAGCAGCGATTCAGCCAACCTCAACGCTTCCTCGAGGGCTTTGCCTGGATCGGTTAGATAGTTCACGACACCAAAGCGTTCGAAGTAGCCGGCATCCCTAAAGGCTCCCGTTAGCGCGAGTTCCATAGCCAAGTGATATGGCATACGCAGTGGAAGGCGAACCAAAGCATTGGTCGCCAATAAGTTGTGACGAACCTCGGGCAGACCAAATTTAGCGTCGCGGGCCGCCACAATAATGTCGCATGCTAAGCATGTCTCGAAGCCGCCGGCTACGGCATATCCTTCCACCGCCGCGATGAGCGGCTTGCACGGCGGCCGCCCAAGAATTCCGAAATCCCCACGCGCAAGGGGTGGAGGATGGCCGTCCTTTGCCGCCGCTTTCAAATCCATACCGGATGAGAAATTGCCCCCAGCGCCCGTGAGAACACCTACAAATAGGCCTTCCTCTTCATCAAGAAGATCCATCGCTGCCTGCATCGCAACGGCCGTGTCAGTGTCGAATGCATTTCTCACTTTCGGGCGATTAATGGTGACGATCAAGATATGTCCGCGACGCTCGGTTAGAACTGGACTGGACTCCTTGCTCATTCAACTCTCCTGTTATCCACGTCAGTGCGCGGTCGTTGCGCTTTGTTGCCCGCTCGCCCCTGGTTCGCCGAAGGGCCGAATCCATTCTATGCAGCCGGTCCCAGCACACCCGCTTTCGTCAGTTCATCACTCTTTTTGAGCTAAGCTGCAGTTCCGAGAGCACTTCCTGCGTATGTTGCCCACGGACTGGAACCGAGGAAAGCTCTGCCGAGGGCGTTGCCGAGAAGCGTGGCGCAGGAGCAGCCTGCAACACGCCGTCGATCGTCCTATAGATCTGGCGTGCGACAGCATGTGGATGCAAAGCCGCTTCAGGCGGGGCGAGGACGGGAGCAAAGCAAGCGTCAGTGCCCTCCAGAAGTTGGCTCCATTCGGCTCTGCTCTTCGTCTTGAAAATTCCAGAGAGCTCATCACCCAAAGCCTGCCAGCTCTCTTGGTTCTTCTGTCCGCTTACGAAGCGCTCGTCGTGGTTCAAGCCGAGGCGTCTTATGAATTCCGCATAAAACTGAGGCTCTTCGGCTTGCACGACGATCCACTCACCGTCACGGCATAGATACGCCCGGTCCCAGTGTTTTCCGAGGGCAGCTGGCTTTACATTTTCGAACGCGCTGCCAAACTCCGGAAGAAATGTTATCAGAAGATTTAGCAGGTGCGCGGAGCCATCGACCATTGCAGCGTCTATGACTTGGCCACGGCCATCTTGTCTGGCGCGCAGAATGCCAGCGAGGATCCCCAAAGCTAGATATAGCGCGCCACCAGCAATATCTCCCAACAATGTCGGTGGTGCCTCAGGCCTCTGACCAGGCTGAGTCGCGACCCACAGCGCTCCAGAAAGGGCCACGTAGTTAGCATCGTGTCCGGCCGCCTGGGATAGAGGACCATGCTGTCCCCATCCTGTCATTCGACCATAAACCAAGGATGGACGGCGCGCCAAGCAGAGGTCTGGACCAAGGCCGAGTCGCTCCATCACACCTGGCCGCATACCCTCGATCAGAGCGTCAGCACTATCGATCAGTTGCAAGAAGATGTCGACTGCGCCAGGCTTCTTTAAATCCAATATGATCGAGCGTTTGCCGCGGCTGCAGAGTGCAAACGGCCGTGGGTTGCCTGCGTCAGCGGCTGGACGCTCAACTGAAATCACGTCAGCACCGAGGTCGGCTAGCAACATGCCGCAAAATGGGCCGGGGCCAAGCCCCGCCATTTCAACGATCTTAACACCTTTCAGAACGCCCATCTTGCAAATCTCTCCTGTTGCGATTCCGTGATCAGTGTGTCAGCCATTAGCGGTGCTGGACGAGTCGCATGATCGCATCCACCGCGACCGCACCATGCCCCGAAGGGCGTACGATCAGCGGATTGATTTCTGCTTCGACGAAGCGCTGGCGGTTCGAGATGGCGAATTGGGCAAACGTTTGAATGGTGTCGACTGCCGCTTCAACATCGCCCTTCGGACGGCCGCGCCAACCGTCAAGCAGTTGGAACAGCTTTAGACTCCTCACGGCCTCGGCAATCGTAGCGCGCGACGCGGGCAGTAGGATCGTGGTAGTATCGCGCACGAGTTCTGCTTCCGTGCCCCCCGTCCCAATTGTAAGGGCAAGGCCCATCGAGTTTACCCGGCGGATGCCTACAAGCAACTCGCCGACTCCATCCTTCACCATCTCTTCCACTAGGAAGTTCTGAATGGAGATTTCGGGGGCAGCGTGCTTTAATTTCTCTGCCATCGTGCGCACGGTCTGCCACGCCTCTTCAGGCGTTCTCAGGCGCAGTACAACGGCTCCCAACTCGCTTTTGTGTGCCAGTCCTGCGCTAAGCGCTTTCACCGCTACTGGAAAATTAAGATCTTCCAGCCGTCTTGTTTGATCTGATGTCACAACGACGCTCCGGGGCACCGCAATGCCAGATGCACTCAGTTCAGCTTTGGCAGATGCCTCGTCAAGAGCGATCTCCTCGGTCGGATCAATGGGGTACCTTGGTACAAGAATTTCTTCGTCTGTCCTTCGAGAAAGCACATCCGCCAGTTCCGACGAGCGCATCGCATTCGAAACAGCGCGGAGACCGTCTTCCATTCCCTGCAACGGGACCAATCCGTCTGCGATCATCCTCTCTCGGACGCTTTTCGGTAACGCTTCCGGCAAGGTGTTGACAAAAGCTGCAGGCATCCGCCGCTCGCGTGCCGCTTGCGCGAATGCCTTGGTGCTGACGTTCCAGCTTTGTGGATCCCAGCCGCCCTCGGGCGGGAAGCACATTACATTTAAAGCTATGTCCCGATCGTCCGACAAGTATGCCCGATAAATATTCAGAATTTGGTCGAAGCCGGCATCCACCCCAGAAGACACGTCGAGAGGGTTGGCAGGATGAACAAATGGGGGCAGATATTTCTCGAGCTCTGCTGCCGCTCCTGCCGAGGGCGGCTGCAGATCAAGCCCATTACTTTCGGCGATATCGCTACCAAGCACCGCATACGAGCCCGAGCTAGTTGCATACGCCGTGCGACGTCCTTTCACCCTTGGCGCGTACACGAGCATCTTCAGCGTCTCCAGCGCCTCGGTCGGAGTGCGCACCTCTACAAAACCGAGCCGCTGAAACAGCGCGGAAGTCACGGTATCATCCCCAGCAAGTGAAGCGGTGTGTGACTGCGTGGCGCGACGACCAGCGCTTGTTCGGCCGCCCTTGATTGCGACCACTGGAATACCCTTACGCGCGGCTTTGAGACCTGCAGCTGAGAGGACGGCTGCGTCCGTAATGCCTTCCAAGTAGAGATTCACTGCGCGAACGCGTTCATCATCCAGAACCACATCCATAACGTCGGCTGCGGTTATCATTGCCTGATTGCCGAGCCCAACGGAGTAGGCCACTGGCAGCGACCGATCCGAAGCTCCCAAATCAGACAAGTACGAGCCCCCATTGCTTATGAGCGCAACGCTGCCATTCTCGTCATGGTCGCCGAAATGGTCCATCATGAAGACAGATTGATCGGCAAAGTTGGCCACGCCGGGACAATTCGGCCCGATTATCGGCATACCGCCAGCCGCTTTCACCAGGTCGAGCTGTGATTTTTCTCCGCCATGCATTTCGGAGAAGCCAGAACTATTACAAATCGCACCCGCGACACCAATTTCCGATAGCTCACGTACCACGCCCACCACGTTCTCGCGGGGTACCGCGATAAACGCGACATCCGGTATCTCCGGAAGGCTGGCAGCGTTGGGCACACAGCGAATACCCGCCAGCTCGCTGCGACGCGGATTGACAACATGGATAGGTCCTCGAAAGCCGCGCACGCGACAATAGTCGATGGCGGGTATCATCGATGCTCCGCCTACGAACACCGCACTTTGCGGCGCCAACATGCGTTTGAGACGCTCCCGACTGTTCTCCCGTGCGCTATCGTAGTTCAACCTAGGCTCTCCTTGGTGATGGCGGCGGTGTGACGTGCTGCTCAAGCCGCGAGCCAACCCGTTATAGGCAATGAAGCCCACCTGAAAATTCGAAATAAAATCATTCGGCAGATTACTTTTTTACGAGCCTCGGAGCGCCGCGGCTCTGATAGCGTAGTCGCTGAACCGGCTGAGACAGGCCACTTGTGGGAGCTTCTCCAGGTGACGTGCTGATCAACGTTGGTTTGGCGAGCCATCGCTCCAGAAGCGGCCGCTGAGCACTGGAAAAAATACCATAACAGTTGTTAGAGAGGAAAACTGCAATGAATAAATGGGATCAAACACAAGCACTGAATTCGGTCTTAGACCGCAGGCGGTTCCTTAATTCTGCAGCGGCGATCGGC
This sequence comes from Mesorhizobium sp. LEGMi-168a, assembly GCF_058312955.1. NCBI lineage: Bacteria > Pseudomonadati > Pseudomonadota > Alphaproteobacteria > Hyphomicrobiales > Phyllobacteriaceae > Mesorhizobium > Mesorhizobium sp. LEGMi-168a. The sequence continues at coordinate 4,992 of NZ_JBZEGV010000059.1, read as the reverse complement.
GCGCTTGCCATCGGCTCGGCAAGCGGCGTTCTACCGTCGATCGCGCAAGTTGCGTCACCGAAAAAAGGCGGACATTTCAAGATCGGCGTTGGCGCAGGCTCCACAACGGACACGCTCGATCCTGCGACGTACAGAGATTCATTCATGATGCCGTTCGGCCGTAGTCTGCACGGTTATCTCGTCGAACTCGATTCGGACGGCAAGCTGGTGGGTGAACTTGCCGAATCCTGGGAAGCGTCGAAGGATGCCAAAACTTGGACCTTCAGGCTCAGGAAAGGCGTCGAGTTCCACAATGGCAAGACTCTGCAAGCCGAGGATGTTGTTGCCACGATCAACCACCACCGAGGCGAACAATCGAAGTCACAGGCAAAATCCATCGTCGATACAATAGAGGAAATCCGTTCCGATGGTTCCGGAACATTTGTCGTAGTCCTAAAAAATGGCAATGCGGATTTTCCATTCCTTCTGGAACACTTTAGCCTAGCCATCATGCAGGCAAAGGACGGCAAGGCCGACACGTCCGGCGTTGGCGCGGGAGCATATGTTCTCGATACAATCGACTTCGGCGTCAAGGCGACGTCCAAACGTTTTCCGAACTACTGGAAATCGAATGCGGCTTGGTTCGACTCCTTCGAAGTTCTTTCGATACATGATGTCACGGCGCGAACGAACGCGCTGACAACAGGCCAGATCCACGCAATGGACAGGTGCGACCTCAAAACCGTTCATCTCCTGGAGCGGAACAAGAGCTTGGAGATCCTGTCCGTCAGCGGTACTCAACACTATACCTTGCCGATGCTTGTTGATGTTCCACCGTTCGACAACCCGGACGTGCGCTTGGCTCTAAAGTATGCGATCAATCGGCAACAGCTGCTTGATACCGTGCTGCGCGGATATGGGCAGCTTGGCAACGACCACCCAATTGCCTCGACAAATCGCTTCTTCGCCAAGGATCTGCCCCAGCGCGAGTTCGATCCAGACAAGGCAAGATTCCATCTAAAGAAAGCGGGCCTTTCGGATTTGAAAGTCACCTTGTCTACTTCTGATGCGGTATTTGCAGGTGCAGTCGACGCCGCGGTGCTCTATCAGCAGGACGCAGCCAAGGCCGGAATCACTATTGACGTTGTCCGTGAGCCAAGCGACGGCTACTGGGAAAGCGTCTGGAACAAGAAGCCCTGGTCGATGTGCTATTGGGGCGGCCGGCCCACCGCGGACTGGATGTTCTCCGAGGTCTATGCCGCTGATGCAAATTACAACGATACCCACTGGAAGAACCCTCGCTTCAACGAACTCTTGTTCTCCGCTCGGTCTGAGCTGGACGACGAAAAGCGGCTGCAGATGTATTCGGAGATGCAGGCCCTCTGCAGAGACGACGGTGGCACTGTCACTCCAGTCTTCGCCAACTACGTCAACGCGCTTTCGACGAAAGTCGGTCACAATAAGATCGCGTCCAACTGGGATTGGGACGGTTTTCGCTGCGCCGAACGCTGGTGGTTCGCGGAAGCTTGATTGGCCAGGCGAGACCCAGAATCGTCACCTAGTTGAGGCATGCGCTATCTGAAGTTTGTCATTCGGTCCGGACGATGAAAACTCGGTTCTGGAAGCTCAGCGATCCTCGGAGGACCGAATGGCTGCGCGTAACGATGCGCCGCCTGAGGCCGGAGGTGACAGCTGATGACGCACTTGGAGTTTCTGAAGGCTTTCGCAAGGCAGACGACGTCGTTGCTCACGCGACCCGTGGCGAGGGTCGAGCGGTTTGTGATCGAGGGGGAAAGGTGAGCCCCTCGGCCAAGCTCCGCGGATGTGAATCCCGGTCCATAAGCTTAGCGTCGCTCCACTCTGTGACGGCGGATTAGTCGTCCGTGAAGAACACGGAAAACTTTGATTCAATTTATGATTTTACCCTGATTTTGAGTTTGCCGGAAATCGTGGCCTTGGAGGGCGATTTCCGGCAAAATGTAATCGTGCCTGTACGCGTGATTTGGCTGGTTTGACGCGATGGAGCACGCGATGCGGCCCAAGGAACGATGAGATAGCGGCCAGAGTGACCTGTTGCGGGCTCGGCTCGATCAAATCCTCAACATGGGTCATGCGCTGGTGAAGCTGGCCAAGGCGATCGACTGGCACTTTCTCGAAGAGCGGCTTGGCGAGGTCTATGACGACGACCCTGGCCGGCCGCCGCTGCCGACCCGGCTGCTGGCTGGGTTGGCCATCCTGAAGTCGATGCACAACCTATCCGATGAAGGCTTGTGCGAGCGCTGGCTGGAAAACCCCTATTACCAGCTGTTCTGCGGCGAGGAGTTCTTCCAGCACCGCCTGGTCTTCGATCGCACTTCGCTGACGCGCTGGCGCCTGCGCATGGGCGAGGAGCGGCTGATGGCGCTGGTGCAGGAGAGCCTCGCGGCGGCGACCCCGCTGGGGGCGACCAAGCCGGCTGACTTCCGCGCGGTGATCGTCGACACCACCGTGCAGGAGAAGGCCATCACCTTCCCGACCGACACCAAGCTGATGCAGCGGGCCCGCGAGCGGCTGGTGACGCTGGCCAGGAAGCATGGCGTCGTGCTGCGCCAGTCCTATGCGCGCCTCGGCAAGTTCGCACGGATCAAGCATCAGCATTATGCCCAGCCAAGCAGATGGGGTGGATGCCAGCCTACTCCGACGGCATCGCAATGTGCCAAGATCGTGGCGTTAGAGCCAAGCAAAGGAGAGGAAGGCATCCATGGGAAAGGTTTCCATCATCGGCGTCGATCTGGCAAAGAACGTATTCCAACTGCACGGGGCGGCAGCCGACGGATCGGTTGTGTTTCGCAAGAAGCTGACGCGCGCGCAGTTCCGTGCATTCATGACGGATCATCCGGCCTGTGTTGTGGCGATGGAGGCGTGTGGCAGCGCCCACTACTGGGCTCGCGAGATGGCCGAGCTTGGCCATCAGCCGAAACTGCTCGCTTCTGGTTATGTCAAGCCGTTCATCAAGCGCCATAAGAATGACGCGGCGGATGCGGAGGCAATTGTCGAGGCAGCGCAACGGCCGACGATGCGCTTTGTCGAACCGAAGAGCGAGGAGCAGCAGTCCCGGGCGATCGTGTTTCGCACCCGTGAGCAGTTGGTCAATCAGCGCACCGAACTGGTCAACGCCTTGCGCGCGCATCTCTATGAATTCGGCCATGTTGCTCCGCAAGGGATTGGCTATGTGCGGCGCCTGGCAGAGGTCGTCGAGGACGAGAATACACAATTGCCGGGTCTGGTGCGCGAGATCTGCAGTGCTTTGTTGGACCAGATCGATCAGTTGACCGGCCGGCTCGCCGCACTAAAGAAGACGATCGGCGCGCTGTCCAGGAAAGCTGAAGCATCGCGGCGCTTGCAGACCATGCCTGGTGTCGGTCCCATCGCCGCCCTTGCCGTTGAAACCTTTGCGCCGCCGATGGAGACCTTCAAGTGCGGTCGCGATTTCGCCGCCTGGCTCGGGCTGGTGCCGCTGCAGAAGTCGACCGGGGGCAAGCGACGATTGGGGAAGAGCTCGAAGATGGGCCAGCGTGATATTCGACGTCTGCTCATCCTTGGTGCCATGGCTGTGGTGCAATGGGCTTTCAGGAAGGGCATGCCCGAAGGCTCTTGGCTTGCCCGCATGGTGGCGAAGAAGCCGCGCATGCTGGTAGCAATCGCACTGGCCAACAAGATGGCGCGCGGCATCTGGGCGATGCTAACGAAACAAGAGGATTACCGGAATCCGGCGCTGGTGCCTGCATGAACACTCTGCTGCGCTCCTGAAGCCGGTACGTCGGAGATGTGAGGAAGGCAAGAACCGCATGGGCAAATGATCAATCAGATCGGGGTCAGGAAAACCAGTGTTTGAACGAGAGCTGCATGAGCTCGCCAAGCAGATTTGGACCTGATCCGCGCATCACCATACCGGCCCGCGGCATGTGAATGGCCGCACCTGAAAGGCCTGACACAAGTTCGCACTCGATCACACGCCCAAAAGTTCAAAGCTCTCCTTGCAAAACGGCTGGCATCCACACAAGTTTAAGCGCGCCAACAGGGCGCTCAAGCGGCTGCGCACCTAGATCCGCACCTGGCTCGGAACCGGGATCATGAAACGCCCAGCGCCTTCACCATCGCCGCCGCCAGTGTCGGCGGCGTGGTCAGCGGAAACCGCAGCCGCACCTTGCCGGCGATCTCCAGCTCGATCACCGCTGGTGGCGCCGCCGGCACCGAAGCGGCGACAGGCTCATCGGGAACACCGACAAACTCGGCAAAGCCCGTCTCGCGGGCTCTCACCGTGCGGCGTCACTTATAGATCAGGCTGGTCGCGACATCGTACTGACGCGCCACCGCCGCCACCGTGGCCCCGGGCGCGAATGCCGCGGCCAGTATCCGGCACTGATCCTCTTCACTCCAACGACGCCGCCGCTCCGGCCCGGTCAATAATGTCACATGGCTGATGCTGTGCTGCCAACTGCGCTCGTAAGGACGACCTTAACAGCGCAGCCTCGCTACCGTGCTCGCGCAAGGCGGCTCTCGCCGGCTTTCAATTACCCACAAGTTCGGCCGCGTCTTGGAGAACGGGCTGCTGACTATTGCTTCGGTTGAATCTGCTGTGATTCTGTCCGTGGCTCCGAATCGCAGCCGGGGCCCCGATGACCAAAGCACGTCCGCAGAATTGGATGGACGAGGAGATTGCGGAAGGCCAACTCCCCGACAAGCGCTTGGACAAGCGCCTTCGTTCAGGTTTTCGACCAATTGGCGGTGCCATGGGCCAGACCATTCCCCGAGCCTGTCAGGATTGGGCGAACACCAAGGCCGCCTACCGATTTTTCTCCAACGGTAGGGTCAATGAGCACGCGATCCTGAAAGGCCACTTCGATGCAACCCGCGATCGCGTGGCGGACGCCGAGGGGCCGATCCTGGTTCTTCAGGACACGGCCGAGTTTACGTATCAGCGGGAGAAAACCGAGGCGATCGGCATCACCAAGGTCATCAACAGTGGTAAGG
>NZ_JBZEGV010000058.1:0-12297 GCF_058312955.1 Mesorhizobium sp. LEGMi-168a | reverse complement strand
ACAGGCGAACGTTCTCCAGCGTATCCAGCCGATCGGCAAAGCTGCGCGTGCTGATGACCTCGCTGTAATAGCGCTCCGACGTGTCGATGTTGTGGTTGTAGTAGTCGAGCCCCGCCTGCTTCAGTCGCCCGGCCTGCTCGAGATCGAGCATGCCGAGCGTCATGCAGGTCTCCATGCCGAGCGCCTTGACGCCTTCGACCATGGCGACCACCGCATCCATGTCGCGCGGCTTGGGGTTGCGCCAGGCAGCACCCATGCAATAGCGGGTGGCGCCGGCGTCGCGCGCCTTGGTCGCCTCGGCGATGACGCGCTTGACCTCCATCAGTTTCGAGGCCTTGAGCCCGGTTTCGTGATGCGCCGACTGGCTGCAATAGCCGCAATCCTCCGGGCAGCCACCGGTCTTGATGCTGAGCAGCCGGCTGAGCTGCACCTTGTTGGGATCGAAATTCTGGCGGTGAACGGTTTGTGCCAGGAAGAGCAGATTGTTGAAGGGTGCGTCGTGAAGTGCCCGAGCCTTCTCCAGGGACCACATCCCGCCATCAGCGCATTGCGTCCGTGGCATCGTCTTAGTCGGATTTGTGTCGTGCATATCCGTCCTGTTTCTTGGCTCTTTGCTTGCCCTGGCTTCTTCGTCTGATTCATGCCGGTTGAGTGAAACTTCGATCCCCGACCGTTTCGTTGGCGGGTCACGCGTAATAGTCCAGTCCGATGTCGAGAATTGGCGCGCTATGGGTCAGCCAGCCGATGGAGATAAGATCGATGCCTGTGGCCGCGATGGCTGGCGCTGTCGTGGCAGTGATCCGGCCCGACGCCTCCGTGATCGCCCGGCTGGCAACCATGGTCACCGCCTGACGAAGCTTATCGAGCGACATGTTGTCGAGCAGGACAGCGTCTGGGGCGAGCGAGAGGGCTTCTTCCAACTGGGCCAGGGTGTCGACCTCGACTTCGATCTTGACGAGATGGCCGACGCTCTCTCGCGCGCGCTTGATGGCGGGGCGGATTCCGCCAGCAACCGCGATGTGGTTGTCCTTGATCAGGACGGCGTCGTCGAGGCCGAAGCGGTGATTGGCGCCGCCGCCAGCGCGCACGGCGTATTTTTCGACAGCCCGCAACCCGGGCGTCGTCTTGCGAGTGCAGGTGATCTTGGCGCGGTGCTCGCAAACCGCTGCGACAATCGAAGCGGTTGCCGTGGCAATGCCGCTCAAGTGGCACAAGAAATTCAGCGCCGTCCGTTCAGCGGTGAGAATGGCCCGGGTCGAGCCACTTACCGATGCAATTATCTCCCCTTGCCCAACTTTGCTGCCGTCTGCTCGGTTCACATCTATCTTGATATTTTGGTCGATCAACCTGAACGCGAGGCTCACCAGATCGAGACCGGCGACAACCCCGGGCTGGCGTGCGGCCAGCACGGTCGTGGCGTGATGATACTTCGCTACGGTCGCCTCGGTGGTGAGGTCACCGGCTCTGCCCAGGTCTTCAAGAAGGGCTGACCGCACCAGCGGCTCGAGCATGATTGCGGGAAGTGGTGACAGGCTCATCAGGTGGCACTTTCCAGCGTTGGCGAGTGCGCCAGTTCCCGAGCCGCGGCGAGGGCAGCTTCGAGGGTGATCTCGGAACGACGCGCAACGGCCGCATGATGGGGAAAGTCCTCGCGGTAATGAGCGCCGCGGCTCTCTCGGCGCCGCAAGGCGGAAATAGCAAGCATCAGACCGACAGCCGCCGGATCCGATGCCGCGTCCTCGCGTTCAGCCAGCGGCAACAACGCCTGTGCGGCTGCCTTCAAAGCTTCGCCATTGCGCACGATACCGAGTGCGCCCGACACGACGGGACGCGCGGGCACCGGATCGGGCGATGGGTAGTCGTCCGCAAACACTGGCTTTGTTCTGCGAGCAGGCGTTCCGGCTACGCTTTCAGCGACCCAGCGCGCGCATACGACGGCCTCGGTCAAGGAATTGCTGGCGAGCCTGTTGGCGCCGTGCAGTCCGGTCGAGGCAGCTTCGCCACAGGCCCACAACCCCTTGACCGAGGTCCTGCCCGAGCCGTCCACGGCGACGCCACCCATGTGATAGTGCTGGGCAGGACGAATGGGGATGAGATCGCGCACGGGATCAATGCCGGCGCCACGACAGGCAGATGCGATTGTCGGGAAGTGTCGAAGAAATTCCGGGCCAGGCCGTTGGCGCGCGTCGAGGAAGACCTGATGACCACCTGCCAGATGGCTCCAGACTGCGCGTGCCAGCACGTCACGGGGCGCGAGTTCGGCGCCCGGCACGCCATCGAGGAAGCGCCGGCCTGTCTCGTCGATCAGCGTTGCACCTTCGCCGCGGACGGCCTCGCTGACCAGCGCCATGGGGCGTTCGGGGCCGTCAAGCGCGGTCGGGTGGAACTGTATGAACTCCAGGTCAGCAAGGACAGCTCCCGCGCGGGCCGCCAGTGCCAGGCCCTGTCCGCAACTGCCCGCAGGATTGGTGGTGTCCAGAAAGAGCCCGCCGATCCCGCCGGTGGCAAGGACGACCCGCCGTGAGCCGAAGAAGACAGGTCCTAACGCACAGCTCGCCCAGACGCCTCGGATCGCGTTGTCCCTGACCGCTAGTCGGCGCGCTTCCACGCCCTCCACGACAACAATCGAGGCAGTGGAGCGTACGGCCGCAATCAGCGCACGCATGATCTCACGCCCGCTGCCGTCGCCATCAGCATGAACGATGCGACGTCGGCTGTGTGCAGCCTCCAATCCGAGGCACAACGATCCTTTTAGGGTACGGTCGAAGCGAATCCCAAAGCGCGCAAGCCCCTCGATCGCGCTAGGCGCGGCCTGAAGGATGCGGCTCGCCATATCCGTGTCGCAAAGCCCGTCGCCGGCTGCGAGCGTATCAGCCAGGTGCAGTGTCGGATGGTCGTCTTGGCCGAAACTCGCAGCCAGCCCCCCTTGAGCCGAGGTACTCGAAGTGTCAGCTCCCAGTAGCGTCCTGGACAAAAGGAGCACCGGCTCCGGCGTCAATTGAAGCGCGGTCATCAATCCGGCGATGCCGCCGCCGATGATGATGGGTCGCCCGAAGAAGCTGCGGACATCGGCGCTCAAATTGCCAGCATCCGTTCGACTGCAAGCCGCGCGCGCCCGGCGATTCCGGGCTCGACGGTGACGACATGATGGTTCTGCTCGAGCGCCGCGCGGATGTTGCGAAGGGTGATCCGCTTCATGTGCGGGCACAGATTGCAAGGCCGGATGAACTCCACCTCGGGGTGCGCTAGCGCCACGTTGTCGCTCATCGAGCATTCCGTCATCAGTACGACACGTGGCGGCTTTTGCCTTTCGACATAGTCGGACATGGCTGTGGTCGAGCCGGAAAAATCGGCTTCGGCCACCACGTCGGGCGGGCATTCGGGATGGGCCAGCACCGTCACGCCGGGATGGTTTTCGCGCAACTCGCGGATATCGGCCGGCGTGAAGCGCTCATGCACCTCGCAATGGCCGTTCCAGGCGATGATCTCGACGTCGGTCTGGGCGGCGATATTGTGGGCCAGATATTCGTCCGGCAACATTATCACCCGGGGGACGCCAAGGGATTCGACAACCGCCTTGGCGTTGCCCGATGTACAGCAGATATCCGACTCGGCTTTCACTTCGGCCGACGTGTTGACATAGGTGACAATCGGCACGCCGGGATAACGCTGGCGCAACAAGCGCACGTCTTGTGCCGTGATCGAATCAGCCAGCGAGCAACCGGCGCCGAGATCCGGAATGAGGACCGTCTTGTCCGGATTTAGGAGCTTGGCCGTTTCGGCCATGAAATGCACGCCGGCCAGCACGATCACTTGCGCCTCGACCGTCATAGCCTTGCGGGCCAGCGCCAAACTGTCGCCGACGATGTCGGCCACGCAGTGGAAGATCTCGGGTGTTTGATAGTTGTGGGCCAGGATGACGGCATTGCGTTCGCGCTTGAGCGTCAGAATGGCCTCGATGTCATCGCTGAAAGCCGCCCATTCCCCCGGTGGGATGACGCGCCAGACGCGCCGATACAGAGACGCGGCCGAAGGTAACGCCCCGCTCATCGGCGCCTCCCATTATAATCCATTTGATTATAAGGGGCATATATCTATGTTGACTACAAGCGTGTCAACCCCGCGCGACCGGCAATTTTGTGCCGACCATCGCCGTTTCGTCGAGGACCGCGTGCCGGAAGCGATAAAGCCTTGCCGGTCGCCCGCCTGTGTCGACAGAAGTCTCGCCAGTCTCCTCGACCAGTTCCTGCTGCTCTATGAGGCGACGAAAGTTCGGCTTGTTGATCAGCCTGCCGGCGAGCGCTTCGACGGTTCGTTGCAGCTGTAGCAGCGTAAAAGACTGCGGCATCAGCTCAAAGACGACCGGCCGATATTTGATCTTGGAGCGCAGTCGCGCAATGCCCGTCGCCACGATGCGGCGATGATCGGCGACCATGGACTTGCTGGGCACCAGCGAACGCGACGTCGCATCGCGTCCGCTTGCGGCCTCTTGGACCAGCCCTGCTTCGTAGACCAACTCATAGCGCTGAAGCGTGAGTTCTTCGTTCCAATGGCGGTCGTCGAAGCCGAACGCCATCGCCGCCCGCTGCCGACGTTCGCGTCGCATGGCCGCGTCGCCGACGCTGTCTGCCCATTCAATCAGGCGCGGTCGCAGGACGTCCAGCACCACTGGCGGTGTGCCGGAGCGGTGGTCCTCCCATGGAAAATATTCATACCAGCTTCGCCAGCCGCACTTGGGTGAGCCCGCTGCCTGTTCCTTCCGGGTCAATGCGAGATAGCTGATGGAGATGGCACGCTGCCGGCGCTCGGCGCCGACGCGGTCTCGATCGGCGAAGGTGTAGAGTTGCTCGATGTAGCCCAGCGGGTGGCCGGTCTGCTGCTCGACCCACCCCCTCAACCCGGATTGCAGCGATCGGTGCTCAAGCGCAAATGGTCCGGAAGGCAGTGTGTCGGCCTGCCCGATGGTGAGGACACAGGGTTCATTACCGCTTACGGCGACGACAAAGGCGATCAGGTCCACTTTGGCTTCGCCGGCTTTGACGGCGGTTCGGTCTTTCCTGGTTCCTTTTGCCTGATTGTCCATGTTCGCGAAGTGGTTTGGCAGGCGCTGGGCGCCTTAATCGATTTAGTTTAAGCGCGGTTGTCTGCACGTCAACACCGCGCAGCTGCACGGCCATTTTTTAGCTCTTCGCACTTGCACAAAAACGTGCCAAACGCGACACCTGCGGTGGGTAACGCTGGGGAAGGAGGCATGCCTTGAGCACAGCTGGCGATTCAAAGGCGATTACACCGACCGATATTCGGGCGCGTAGGGGCGGCGTCCCGCTCGTCTGCCTGACGGCCTATACGACGCCGATTGCAAAGCTGGTCGATCGACATTGCGACATCGTTCTTGTCGGCGACAGCGTCGGCATGGTGCTGCACGGCCTGCCGTCGACGCTCGGCGTCACGCTCGACATGATGATCATGCACGGCAAGGCGGTGCGTTGTGGCCTGGAGCAGGCGCTGATGGTCATTGACCTGCCGTTCGGTTCCTATGAGGAAAGTCCCGAGCAGGCGTTCCGCAACGCGGCTCGCCTGATGGCCGAGACCGGCTGCGCGGCTGTCAAGCTGGAGGGCGGCGAGGCGATGGCCGCTACTATCCAATTCCTCGCGGCTCGTGGCATTCCTGTCATGGCCCATATCGGCCTGACGCCGCAGGCAGTCAACGCTTTGGGTGGTTACCGCGTGCAGGGCAGGGGAGAGGACGCGGAGCGGATCAGGCGCGACGCGCTATCGGTAGCGCAAGCCGGCGCCTTTTCAGTCGTGCTTGAAAAGGTACCAGAGCAGCTCGCGCGGCAGATCACCAGTGAGATCGAAATCCCCACCATCGGCATCGGCGCCTCACCGGCCTGCGACGGCCAGATCCTGGTGAGTGAGGACATGCTCGGCCTGTTCTCCTCGTTCAGGCCGAAATTCGTCAAGCGCTACGCAGAGCTCGGCGACCAGGCCGGTGCCGCGATCGCGACCTATGCGGACGAGGTGCGCAGTCGGCGCTTCCCTGCCGCCGAGCACGTTTTTGCCGACGCGCCCAAGGGCGCAGACGCCGGCCCCACAGGAATGGGAGGAGCGGCATGAGCGTGCCGATTGTCAGGACTGTTGCCGGACTTCGCCAGATGGTCGCTGGATGGCGCCGGGATGGCGCCAGCGTTGCCGTCGTGCCGACCATGGGGGCCTTGCATGAGGGGCATTTGAGCCTCGTGCGTGCCGCGCTCCAGACGGCAGATCGTGTGATCGTGACGCTGTTCGTCAACCCGAAGCAGTTCAACAGTGCCGCCGACCTTGCCGCCTATCCCCGCACGGAAAACGAGGATTCCGCAAAGCTCGTGCCGCTGGGAGCGCATCTGCTCTATGTGCCGCATGGCGAGGAGATGTATCCGGCGGGCTTCGCCACGACCGTTTCGGTGTCCGGCATCAGCGAGGGCCTGTGCGGCGCCTTCCGGCCGGGCCATTTCGATGGCGTGGCGACTGTCGTGGCCAAGCTCTTCCTGCAGACAGGCGCTGATTTCGGCTTCTTTGGCGAAAAGGACTTTCAGCAGCTTCAGCTCGTCAGGCGCATGGTCCGGGACCTTGACATTCCAATTACCATCGTTGCCTGTCCGACCATCCGCGAAGCCGACGGTCTTGCACTGTCATCGCGCAATGTCCGGCTCTCGCCAGCCGAGCGCGCTATTGCCGCCAAGCTGCCATCGGTCTTGCTCGAGACGGCTGAGCGGCTTGCCCGCGGCTCGCCCGTCCTGCCAACGCTTGCCGAAGCGCGCGCAGCAATTCTGGCTGCAGGCTATCGCGAGGTCGAATACTTGGAACTCCGCGACGAGGCAGATCTGCGACCGACGACAAGCCTTGAGCGACCGGCACGCTTGCTCGTCGCGGCCTGGCTTGGCGGTACAAGGCTCATCGACAACGTCACAATATCACCGGTTGGTTCAACGGATTAACGAGGTTCTCGGCGTTGCATAGCGCTCCGCAAAGAGGCTTCTTCAAGGTAGGGCTGGACGCAATGGCGGTGATGATGGTGAAAAGGTCGCGCGCATTGCATCGGTGCGGGGTCGTTTAGTCCAAGGCTATGCCTTGGTATCGAGCGAGATTCACGGAGGTCACGCAAAGCGCAAATGCATCGCGTATTTGAAAACTTCGTCGAGCAACTGTCTGCGAGTGTTGATACTGTCGATCTGCGTGAGGCCATGGCGTCCGCCGCCGCCGGCTTCGACTTTCCGCTCTTTGCCTATTTCACTTACCCGTCGGTCTCCGGCGACGCCCCGCGATTGATCTCAAATTACCCTTCATCCTGGACATCACGTTATCTGCAACAGCGCTACCACGATCTTGATCCGGTCATCCTGCGCGGGCTGCAGGGCTGGGATACCTTTGATTGGGGTGTGGAGCGCGGCCGGCAGTATTTGCCGACTTCGCAGCAACAAATTCTGGAGAGTGCGGCTGAGATTGGCATCCGCGGCGGGTTGACGATGTCCATGCATGATCATCGCGGCCGGTTTGCTGCCCTGACCTTTGCTTCGGACGAGTCCCGTCCGCCTCTCTTGCAGTCATTGGCACGTTACGAAAAAGCACTGCAACTGATGGCCATCAACTTTCACATCCATGTCAGGCACAGGCTCGCCGACGATCGCGTGGTGGACGGTGTAACGCTCACCCCGCGGGAGTTCGAATGCCTGAAATGGGCGGCGCGCGGCAAGTCGGCTTGGGATATCAGCCAGCTACTCGGCGTCTCGAAGCGCACCGTGACCTTCCACCAGGAAAACGCCAAAGCAAAGCTTGGCGTTCGAACGACCAACCAGGCCGTTGCGCGGCTGGCTGCCTCTGGCCGGGCGAGATCTTAATTCTTCTGCCACGATAGCTGTAAACCTCTACAGGCTGAATCCCTGTCAGCTTTGCCCTTCGATGGCGGGAACACATCCCGCACGGAGGCGCGACCATGATGCAGCTGATAACACCGGACTTTTACGGCGAGTTCGCAAGCGAGCTCAAAGAGATGCACGGGCTCAGGTATCGGGTGTTCAAGGAAAGGCTCGATTGGGAAGTTGACGCCCAAGACCAAATGGAAACCGACGCATTTGATGGCCAGATGCCCGTCTATCTGCTTCTCAAGGGATCCGATTGGCGAATTCGCGGTTGCGTGCGTCTTTTGCCCAGCACCGGACCCACAATGTTGCGCGACACATTCCCGGTGCTGCTGGGTGCTGACGTTGTGCCCTCGACCCCCGACATATGGGAGAGCAGTCGTTTCGCGCTCGATCTTCCTGCGTCCGCGCCCAAGGCAGCCGGCGGGCTGGCCCAAGCAACCTACGAGCTCTTCGCCGGCATGATGGAGTTCGGCTTGGCCAATGATCTCACCCGGATCGTAACGGTGACCGATACGCGCATGGAACGGATCCTTCGCCTCGCAACGTGGCCGTTGTCACGCATCGGACAACCCAAGCCCGTCGGCAAAACGCAGGCGGTGGCCGGATTTCTCGAGATTTCCCACACGAGCCTTTTGCGCATCCGCTACAGAGGGCGTCTGAGCGGACCGGTCCTGTGGAAACCGGTTCTAGGCCTTTCGGCATAGCGCGATTGCGGACGCCTGAGCCGTGACGAATGCACGTCTGCTCAAGTATGCCACGGTCGCTCGCTCATGCTGGCCGGACTGGCGTCGTCACGAAACCTACCATTATGCCAGGCGATTGCCGCGTACTGGCTGGGCCTGGGAATTTCTTCGGCGCAATCCGCAGTTCCAGCGCGACCACGCCAAAATGGCACCGCCCGCCTCCATTGTCGCGACCCGCGCCGATACGAACATAATCGAGCTGACGACAGGACCATTTTTCCTCAGCCAATGGAGCCTCCTTTTTCGCCGACGAGCCGCAATTGGATGCCACGTCGGCAATGGTCTTTTGGGATCCGCGCGACTGCGCCCGCGTCCTGCGAGCGGGCGCGGAGCCGGCTGCGCTCGACCACGATTTTGAACCGCTTGATCTTCCTTCGCTCTCATGTGGGAAGGACATCCTGCTGACGCCAGCCGGTGTGCAGCACGTGCTGCTGAGGCAGGACTGCCGGGCTCTGCAGATCGCCGTTTCCGGCGCCTCCGTTCTGCGCCCGTTGCGGCTATATGTGGACGCAATCGTGCCGCCGCGGCACTTGAAGTTCCATGTCGCTGCCCTTCAGTTCCTCAATGGCATCAAGGGTAGCGGCCGCCTGGCAACCGCTTGCTTTCCGCCGGAACCCCGCGGGGGACGCCTGCGTATCGTGCTCCAGGCTTTGGATGGCTCGCTTGCGGGAGCATCCCATCAGGAGATCGCCATTGCCCTGTTCGGGCGAGGGCGTGTCGAAGAAGACTGGGCTCATCCGGGCGGCCATCTTCGCGATCGAGTGCGCCGCGCCATCCAACGTGGCCGCTACCTGATGGGCGGGGGCTATCGACAGTTTCTGATGTAGCCACTGTGACAGCTTCGCAAGGTTTATTCGACAGCGCGCAGTGACCTAACCGCATTTGCCGGTGAGGTAATTGTGCGTTGCACAAAAGTTGACGCGCGGTTAGCGTTCTACCGCTGCGGGAATCGGGCTTGGGTAATACGGGACGAAGCAGTCAGAACTAATGCTTCGTCGATAGTGCATTCATACCTGAGGATCCTGATGACCGTTACGAATACCGACAAAGCCGACGCTGCAAGCCTCGAGGCGATCGCGCGAAATGGCAGTATGCTACGTCGCATCGCCGTACGCATTCCGACCTATCTGTCGGATCTTCGCGAGAACCCAGCGTGGCTGCCGATGTTCGTGCTCGCCCGCACCATGCCGGCACGGAGAATGCACTGGCGTGGTGCAAAGCCTGTTCGAGCGTCGCAGAAAGCCCAGGACACAATGTTTGTCGGTGTCAATCGCCAGGACGTTGTCGATGCCCTGCGGTCGGATGGGCTTTTTTCCGGACTCGTTTTGCCGAAATCTATCCATGAGGAAATCGCAGCTTTCGTCCGGTGCACACCTTGCTTTGGCAATTTCGATCGCCGTCTCGAATTCATGCCGACCGAGCATGCGCAGGCCGAGGCTCGGTTCGGCCGTCCGTTGCTCAGCGGCCACTATTTCGAGCGCATTCTCGGCTGCAAGGCGGCACTCGCTATCCAAAACGACCCGCTGCTCATGGATATCGCTGCACACTATCTCGGCGGCCAGGCGAAACTGATCACCACGCGGGTCTGGTGGAGCTTCCCCACCGGCCAGGCCTCCGACGCCGACAAGAACCTGGCATCGCTCGGCAAATACCACTTCGACCTCGACGACTGGCGAATGTTGAAGTTCTTCTTCTACCTGCTGCCGGTCGACGAGGGCACCGGTCCGCATGTCTACGTCCGCGGCAGCCACAGGCGCCGCGCGCTCAAGCACCAGCTGACGCTTCTCGTCGGCCACCCTGCACAAGACGTTCTGGACGTCTATGGCGAGCAAAGCCCCGTGACTCTTACCGGAGAGGCGGGGCTTGGCTTCGTCGAGGATCCATTCGGCTTCCACATGGGCACCGTGCCGGCGCAAACGCCCCGGCTGATGATGGAAGTCGGCTTCGGCGTTTCGCCGCCCTCGCGCCGACGCTTCCACGGCGAGCCTGTTATTCGCTGATTTCGAAGAAGTCCCGAAACAGCTTTTCCCAGACCGAAGACCAGTGCCTCGTGGGCAAATAAGCAACGGCCCCATCCCGGAACAATCGGCGTCCACGGTCGGCGTCTTCCGCCGCATGGTGCCGTTGCACTATTTCTCATGCCTACGCAGTCCACCTCGCGAACGACGCGCCTAGGACGGACGGCGCCACGAAGCTCAATCGTCTGATAAAAGCTCCGGGTTTTCTGCGCTTTGTGGAGAGTTGACAAAACCTCTGTCCAGAGATCGGCTCTTGCGCGAGTTTGTGATTTGGACCTGGGTCAGCCTGCAACAACTAGCCTGGCTTCCCTCGAAGGCGGTCCCGACTTGAGATCGGGCTGCCAGAGACGATTCGGAGGCGCTCAACCAGGCGATCACCCAGCCCCCAATAGGTCCGCCTCCTCAAGAATTCCCACAGGTAGGGACAGCGATCTCACGATGCGGTCCCGATAGCCCTTGTTGTACCTCAGACCCGACTCGATGTTTTGGATTTCCTCAGCGGCTAGTCCACTCGTCACCGCCAGGTCCTCGATCGAATATCCAAGGTGTTCACGAAAAGCGCGAATGATGTGGGTTCCCTCTGACATAGCCATCAACACCGGCTCGGGAATGCGCGAACCCTTCATAGACACCTCCAAGAAGACGAAGGGCGACCGATAAATCGGGCCACTTCTTCCCGACTTGGCGCTCCCAGCAATTCAATAAAACCGACGTCGAATAGGCCCGGTCGGCCTCGTCCATGGAATGGGCCACCTGAAATTGGCAGCCAGATCGGGATATGGCCGTTCACTTGGTTCTGATCAAGTCCAAGAACCTGCCTGCCCTAAGATGGCCTGTTGGCCGTACCTGCATCACTCCCTATGGCCAGCGGCTCATCATCACTGATGGCCTGCACTCATCCCGCCGTGTCCAGCGGCTATTCGCGGCACCGTCTCCCGAGCCCAGCTTTTCCATTGCTGTCCGCCGTCAAAGAAACCGCTGTTAACCAGATTTTCTTGGCCGCCAATGCTTATTGGCAGACCGAACGGGTGAGGTGATCATGTGTGATTCAAACGTAAATGCGTTTCCGCTGCATCGGCGGCGGAAGTTGGTCGAAGGTATCGCCCGGATCCTGGAATCCAAGAACGGGGAGGACGCGAATGCCTTCTGGCGCAACACCGCCAAGCAAATTCTCGTTCAACTGTCCGAATCAGGAATTGCACCCAGGCTCGCCGAACAGGAAGTTGGAACGCTTCTTCATGCTGTCCTAGCCGATATAGCCACCCGGAGTGCTGCGACAGTTGCCTGATTGCATCGGCTCGCGACAAAGGATTGCCGACGGCGCGCTCGGCAAGGCGATACTGGCTGGAGCTCGCGGTTGGCCGGCGAGAGCGATCCAACACAACAGGCACAATCGGCCGGCACGGCCGGCATCGCGCACCGCTGTTGCAACAGCACAGCGGGCACCGGGACGCTGCTGGGTTGACTATGGGTGTCGAAACCACGAAAAGGGAGGCGCTCTTCGTGAGTGGCGTGCGCCGGCTGCGGCGCGGCGATCAAGGTGAGAGTGCAGCGTCAATCAGGATGAGAACGCCGCTGGGCGGGAACGTAGGGAGGGCGTAGCCCGACCGGAGTTTCCGTCCAGCGGCGGCGGCC
>NZ_JBZEGV010000057.1:0-13212 GCF_058312955.1 Mesorhizobium sp. LEGMi-168a | reverse complement strand
TTGAAGCTTCGTCCGTGACGTCGAGAGACACGAATGTGAGGCGCTCAACGCCGCCGGAACCAGCGGAGTTATCGTTGCGCAGATCGCCGATGACGACCATGGCGTCTTCTTGCGCGAGCGTTTCGGCCATTGCACGCCCTATGCCTCGATTGCCGCCGGTAACGATGGCAACCTTTCCTGATAACCGAGTCCCCAAGAATTCCTCCTTATCCCGCCGTGAAGCCGCCATCTATTGGAATGGCAACCCCTGTGATGTGCCTTGCTCCCTCGCTTGCGAGGAAGAGGACCAAACTCGCGACTTCCGCCGGTGCAGCTACGCGGCCCTGAGGACTTGAATCGATGTTCCTTTGCAGAACCTCGGCCGCTGTGACCGGTTTGGTATGAGCTGAAACGAGCATCGGCGTGTCCACCGCGCCGGGACACACTGCATTGATCGTGATCTGCTCTTTTGCGTGGTCAAAGGCCATGGCTTGCGTCAGCGAAACGACGGCGCCCTTCGACGCGCAATAGGCAGCCAGCCCTGGACAGCCAACCAATCCCACGTTCGAGGCTATGTTGACAATGCCGCCGCCGCCGGTTGATCTCATAGCCTTCACGGCAGCGCGGCTAAAATAGAACACACCGTTCACATTAGCCTCGAATGTCTGCCGCCAATCCTCGTCCGATGTTTCGACAACACTTCCACGGCGGATAATCCCGGCGCTGTTGACCAAGACGCATACCTTTCCGAACCGCTCCACGGTGGATTCAATCACTTGGTCGGCGAAGGCCGAGTCCGTCACATCGCCGAGCATCAATTCGGCCTCACAAGCACGCTTCTGGACGGCCTCCAGCGCCCGTTGGCCGCGTTGCCGGTCGCGACCAACCAGTACGACTGACGCTCCCGTCACGGCAAAGGCATCTACAACCGCCTCCCCTATCCCGGACGTCGCGCCCGTAACGATAACAATCTGCTTGGAGTGTGTCATAGTATCGGATTGCCCCGTGAAATTGATGAGGCCTGGCATCCCGCGGACCGCGTTAGTAATCTAGAGCAGCGTTAGCGCTAGTTTATCGCAATATTTAGGATACGGTGGCCGCTTTTGGAAGTCACTGCCAGATACCAAAAAAATGATCTGGCGTTGGCGATTAGCTAATCTCCTCGAACGGCTCGATGTATCTTCGCACTGCCACATAGTGCCCCGTCACCATCAAACATTAGCCTCCGCGATCTGGACATAATAGATGCCAACACAATACAATTCAATATAACATGGCATTTATCAAAACAGGGTTATCACAGATCAGTCAATACTTCTTCTCTACAGCCTATGTGTTCATACCATAGAATATTGCCAGTTATACCAATCATTGGTATTTTATTGGCACTTTCATGGCTCACTTAACACTTATCCATATTCTCTTATTGATATTTTATTGCATAATCACATCTTTTGTATAACTTATATTTGTCGGCAACATCTTGGTATCTTCTTACTTTCAGCATTGAGAATAGTCTTTGGCCGGCAGGATGACGCATCGTCGCGAATCCTCACAGCTAGCTAGCGCGATGCGTTCTTTTCGTGGCGCCACGATCAGACCGGAACTACTGACGGGCCATATGCTTAGGTGCCGGCTCTCCTCGTGCCTCCTTGCATAAGCTGCAATTTTGGAAAGCAAGGTTTGTGGCAGCGCCGTCATAGCCTTGGTTCCTCTGGTGCGCTGACCTTCTCGGGCACCCGAAAGACCCAGTAGTGCGCGTGCTCCTCGGCGAGGTATCTGCCGCTATTTAGACAAAGTGCCGTTACAAGGACGCCTTCATCCCGCAGAGACCGAACCCAGTCTTCAAAGAATGTTGTCTTTGCATAGCTCTTGCGGGTGCTTGCAATGATGAAGCCGTTCGGGCGGGTGACGCGAGCCAGCTCGCGCAATCCACCGGGTCGGACGTGTCCGAGCGTGAGAACGCCGCAGCAGACGGTCAGGTCATAGCTAGCGTTGGAGTACTCGGAGAGCTGCCCATTGAGATCGACATCGCCTCGAGCATGGCGGTAGACGCCGGTTTGCCGGGCCTTTTCAGCCATCTCTTCGGTTAGATCGAACCCGTCAATCAACCGGAAGCCGAGGCGTTCCAGTTCCATACCGACGAGTCCCGTTCCGCAGCCAGCGTCCAGAATTTCGACAGCACTTCGCTGCCCGGCCAAATAGGCCGTCTGCACAGCGCCCACCAGTTCCGCGATGACTGTCGGGCCGCAGTACCCGACGCGGGCCTGATCTAGGTCGAACACATTCGCCCATCCGCTATATAAGCGGGCCAAGCGAGCGGCGTCGCCATCGAGAGCATGGGACGCCTTCATCCGCTCTCGTGCGGATTGCTCCAGTGCTGTCTGCTGATCCAGGGCTTTCATAACATTTTCTCCATGTAAGTGCAGATAGGTCGTGTAAGGGCGGGTGCGGCACTGCAGCCATGGGGCGCGCGAATTGCTCCTTCTCACTGTCCGGAGCATGGTTGTTTGCCCCTGCGAAGGCGTCTGGCCACAAGGTAATCATGTCGATGCTCTAACGGTATGTTCGCCCCCCCCGGCGGAGTTGTCAGCAATTTCCGGCCTGGCTGCCGCCGGTCCTGAATCGACACTGCCATCGACACTCCCAAGATAGGTAGCAGAAAAACACGAGAGCGACCGTACCAGAAGCATGGAGTGTAAAACAGGTATCTCTGAGAATTTTACATTACATTATAACACGATTATACGACAGTCCCTCCTTTTCTACTTAACAGTTTCGAAAATAAACTGAAATATGTCAAAGTCTTGCCGCTGCGATCCACGATCCGCGCGATACGCGGTGGGTGAAGCACGCGGTCGTCGACGAAGCACGCGGTCGTCGACATTGTGCGTGCCCGCATCTTTGCGATTGCCTGCGGCTATGAGGACGTCAACGATCTCGACCGGCTGCGCACTGACCTGGCTCAAGCTCGCCTGTGGGCGGCTGACCGACGGCATCGACCTGTGCTCGCAGCCGATCTGTTCGCGACTGGAGGACCTGCGGGACCTCAAGACGATCATCCGGCTCGGCAATGTGGTGGTTGGTTGACCTGTGGCTGTCGAGCTATGCCGCCGCTCTAGAGCGTGACGCTCGACATCGACAATACGCACGATGTCGTTCATGACCATCAGCAGCTGTCGCTCTTTAACACCAATTACGACGAGCGCTGCTTCCTGCGGATCAATGTCTATGACACCGCCACCGGCCGCCCGGTGGTCATTATCCTGCATCCCGGTAAGACGCCGACGGGCAAGGAGATCCGCGACCATCTGCGCCGTCTTGTGCGGCGCATCCGCGCCCGCTGGCCGACCACCGTATCCTGGTGCGCGGCGATCACCGGCTAAGCCCAAGTCAGGCCTGGTGCCAGGACAACGGCATCGACTATACCTTGCACTGCCCGGCGACGCGGTTCTCCGGCGGCTCGTCGATGAGAGTGCCGACGACGTCTGCATGCGCCGAGAGGCGAAGTCCTGGAAGAGCTTCGCGTCTGTGCCCGCATCGAAGCAACCGCGATGGACCTCGACATCCGCTTCGTTGTCACCAATCTCGACAGTGGCTCGGCCAAGCACCTCTACGTGATCTACTGCGCCCGCGGCCAAGCCGAAAACCTGATCAAGATGCACAAGAGCCAACACGCCTCCGACCGCACCAGCTGTCGCGCGCCGGTCGCCAACCCAGGTCCGCCTCGTCCTTCACACCGCCGCATACTGGCTCATGCTCGCCCTATGCGAGGCGGTGCCCACCGGCCACCGTCTCGCCAACGCCGAGTTCGCCAGGCTGGTCCTCAGGCACCTCAAGCTCGGCGTCCGCGTGCCGGAAACCATCTCGGGTATTCGCTTTGCCTTCGCCGCCGCCTGCCGGAGGCCAGCCTGCTCCCGCTTCATCGCCACCAACCTGAGCCGGCCGCACCGTGAGCGGTGGGGCAGCAAAGCCCCACCGAACCAGGCCGCCTCACCTCCAGCGCGTTCCATAGTCCTGGCCTCTCGCGGTTAGACAGATGCCTCACCGCCTCACGATCCGCCGCTACCCAACCAAAATCGCTCACGAATAGGATGAGCTATCCTCGTGCGGCCGGGCCGGTACACATTGGGAGTGGCAAGGCAGAATTTTTGCGCGCTGATCTCGGATGCTCCCTTCGATCGCTGGGGAGGCAGTGTGCTGAGAGTTCTGCAAGCTCAGTACCTTTCTCACCATCCGCTGCCGTCTAAGAACGAGACTCAAGCCGGGCAGGAACGCGGCTCACAATGCGGCACGGGTGATTTCGATCCAAGCCAACATGATCTCAACTGAGTCTCGCAAATCCAACAGTACCACGATCTACCATAATTACCGGGCTTCTTGCCTACGACTGACGCTTAGTGATCTATTAGTGCTCCATTCACAAATATTAAACTTCCACCAATCTAACTTTAACACTGTTCAATAAAGTTTAACATATATATAACTTCTTCTAACTATCGAACGCGATATATTTTTCTCTCTCGTTTCGGACTGCAACCCAATCCCACGTGTTCGTGAAGCAGGAGGTTCCATGTCCGCTGGAGAGATTGACAGAAGCGCCCGTACGGCCACTCGTTTTCGCCGAAGGTTCCATTCAGGCGCCGTGCTGCAACATAGTTTCAATAGTACAAGGCGGTCGCGCAGATGAAACAGCTCCCCCCTAAAGCAAAAGGAATACTGAAGGTAGTAAAGAGTTCACTCGAACCGTCGTATCGCATGATTTGCTTCCCGCATGGTGGTGGCGGCGCCCAATCGTTCCGTAGTTGGTCTGACCATCTTCCCGAAGACGTCGAGCTGATCTGCCTCGATCTTCCTGGGCGCGGTAGCCGATCAGCTGAGCCCGCGATCCGGAGCATGGATGCGCTGGTTTCCGCTGTTACTGAGGCGCTTCCCGAACATTGCGACCGGCCCTTCATATTCTTTGGTCACAGTACGGGTGCTCTCGTGGCTTACGAGGTCGCTCGCTCGCTTGAACGCTCCGGCAGGCCATCTCCCTTTCATTTGGTCGTGTCTGCTCACAAATCGGCGGATGTGCCGGCGGATGACCCCCCCATGTATAGGTACTCGGATGATGAATTGACTGACCTGATTCGGACGCTCGGTATGGTTCCTCCTGAGGCTCTCACCAACGAGGAACTTCTAGTAGATTTCATCTTGCCGCCCTTGAAGGCCGACTTCGAATTGGCGGAGACTTATGATCGGAGGTTAGCAACCCCTCTCAATGCAGCTATTACCGCAATAGGAGGGCTTCAGGATGAATTGCTCAATGCGAACGATCTGGACGGATGGCGTCGACTTACAAGGTCACGCTTCGCCCGGATTATGTTTGGGGGAGATCACTTTTTCACGCATTCGATGACCGAGAAAGTGGTGCCTACGCTTCTGAACGAGACCCAAGACGTGAAGGCAGATCTGCCGGCATCTATTCGAATCGGCGAGACCCTGCCTTACCCTGAACTGCCACTACATGATTTGCTCCGCAAGCAAGCAGCGCTCAAGCCCGACGCTCCCGCCGTTGTTTCTGACGATGCGACCCTCACCTACCGTGAACTCGACGAGCTGAGCGAGGCTCTGTCCAGGCAGCTTCTCGGGCACAGCCAGCGTCCCGGAAAGCATGTGGGCATTCTCATGGATACTTCGATTGAATATCCGATCGCACAATTTGGCATTCTTAAGGCAGGCGCAGTATATGTCGTGCTCGACAAGGCTCTGCCCTTTGCGGCGCTCAAGCAGATACTCGAAAAGGCGGCCATCGAAATCGTAGTCACCAACAAACGTTTCGGAGCTAACCTTCCACCTGACTGGTCTGGCCTTGTGCTATCTATCGACAAGAGTTGGGAAGCGCAACTCAGCGACGTCGGTCCAGCCAATTGCCGGGTGGTCGATCTTGATACCCCAGCCCAGATCGTATTTTCGTCCGGCACCACGGGTGAGCCAAAGGGAATCATCTGCCCCCACCGAAGCTTTGTATCATCTTACCAATGTCGCTATCACACGCTGCCATATGCGACTGAGGAGCGCGAGGCCGTTAATATCTTCCTAGCCTGGGAAATAATGCGGCCCATCCTGGATGGGATACCAGCATATCTAATTCCAGACGACGTCATCTACGATCCGTACCAGCTTGTAGATTATCTTGAGCGAAACCGAATTTCTAGAACACTTTTCACTCCCTCGCTGCTGGATGTGCTTGTAGGCAGTGGCGTGCTGACCGATTCCTCCCGCCTTCAGGACCTTTGTTTGATTTACCTATCAGGCGAGGTGGTGACAGCGGCGTTGCTTGCCCGTGCGAAAGATGCGTTGCCGCATGTCAAAATCATCAATAGCTACGGTATAGCGGAGACCTATGACGTCACCCACATAGACTTATCCGGGATCGATCCTGCAATAACACAGAAAATCGTTCCGGTCGGCGCACCTCAGCACAACGTCGGCGTCTATGTCCTTGGGGATCGGCACGAACCAGTCCCACTGGGCTTCTTGGGTGAGATCTTCGTCGGTGGCGATGCCGTGGGGCAAGGTTATCTCAACAGCCCAGAGATGACACGGGAACGGTTCCTTCCCGATCCGTTCCGCGGTGCAGGCACGATGTTCCGCACGGGTGATCTTGGCCGCATGTTGCCTAGTGGACAAGTAGAAATCGTCGGGCGCTGCGCGTTCATGGTAAAAATCCGAGGTTATAGCGTTGTCCCAGGGGCTGTAGAAACCGCTCTGCTCCGGCATTCCGCTGTCTGCTCCGCTGCCGTCGTGCCGGAGCTTGATCCGGAGACAGGCCAGCCTGATCGACTGGTCGCCTATGTAGTAATACGCAATCGGAACAAGGACTGGCAGGCTTCATTGCGTGCCCACCTGAAGTCCGAGATGCCGCACTACGCGATGCCATCAGAGTTCGTGCCTGTGACGGAATTGCCTATTGCGGCGAACGGGAAACTTGATCGGTCACGCCTCCGTGAACTAGCGGATGAGGCGTGCGCTGCTGTGACAGGCACCGACGAGATCGAGCCCGCACTGCACGCTGTCTGGCGAGACCTTCTCCAGATAGAAACTGTCGACCCCACCGATAACTTTTTCGACCACGGCGGACATTCCCTTCTGGCTGCCCGTCTCTGCATGCAGCTTCGTGAGAGTCTGAAGGTGGAACTCCGCGTAGTAGAGGTCTTCCTAAACCCGACTTTCAAAGATTTTGCGGCTCTTCTTCGCAAACGCCACGGCGAGCAGAGACGTCCCCAATTCAGAAAGCTTCGCATGCCACCGTCGGTTTCGGCGGACAAGCCGCCGCTTGAGGCGGTCGACCAAAGAGGTGGCACCGGTATGGATATCGCGGTGATTGGCATGAGCGCGCGATTCCCCGGCGCAGACACCATCGAGGCGCTCTGGGAAAACCTTTGTCAAGGCGTCTGCTCAATCAAACCCATATCGGCGCAGGTCCTCAAGGCCCGGGGGATTCCGGAAAGTCTCCTGCAGCGCCCCGATTATGTTCGCATGGGGGCCCATCTCGATGATGTGGACATGTTCGATCCGGGTTTTTGGGGCTTGTCGCCTCGTGAGGCGACGTTGATGGATCCGCAGCATCGATTGTTCCTCGAATGCTGCTGGAAAGCGCTTGAGTCCGCCGGATACATGCCAACCCGGCACGAAGGCCGGACGGGGGTCTTCGCCGGTTCCTTCCTCCCACTCTATCTGCTGCACCAATTGAAGGGGGAAAACCTCATAGATCCTTCCGACGCCCTGCTCGCCTGGCTGACGGAACTCGGCAACGACAAGGACTATCTCGCATCGCGTGTGTCCTACATGCTGAACCTCAGCGGCCCAAGCATTGTGGTACAAACCTCATGCTCAACAGGACTCGTCGCGATCGCTACTGCCGCTCAGTCGCTCGCGGCCGGCCATTGCGATATGGCGCTGGCAGGCGCGGCGAGCATCATCTTCCCTCAAGCGGGATACCAGTATGTAGAAGGTTTCATCAATTCCTCGAACGGCGTATGCCGCGCCTTTGATGCCGATGCCAGCGGCACAGTCGTCGGAGATGGGGTAGGAGTCGTTGTTCTCAAGCGGCTCAAAGATGCGCTCGCTGCGGGCGACCCCATCCACGCGGTGGTGAAAGGATGTGCCATTAACAACGATGGCTACGCCAAATCATCTTTCTCGGCACCAAGCGTGCAGGGACAGGCTGCTGTTGTGCGCCAAGCACTTGTGTCCGCAACGCTCGACCCTGCGGACGTGGAATACATCGAAACTCACGGGACCGGCACCAAGATCGGTGATCCAATTGAGGTCCGCGCTTTGGCAGAGGCTTTCGCGGGGCAAGCGGAAAGTCGCGAGACCTGTGCGCTGGGGTCAATCAAACCGAATATTGGCCATGCCAATGCGGCCGCTGGGGTCGCGAGCTTTATAAAGACAGTGCTCAGCCTTCAGCAAGGCCTAATTCCCCCGACCATCAACATCAACCGGCTGAATGAGGAGTTAAATCTGGAAGAGACATCCTTCTTCGTCAATGAGCAGCTCAGACCCTGGCCTCGTAAGCAGGGTCGCGTCCGAACTGCCGGAGTCACCTGCCTCGGAATCGGCGGAACCAATTGTCATGTTGTGGTGCAGGAATGGATGAACGAGAAGGTAAGGGCGTGGCCCGGACCGATCGCGCGGGGATCCCACGCCCTGTGCTTATCCGCAAAGACGCCGTCGGCGCTAATCCGGGCCTGTCGGAATTTAGCCACGTTCCTGCGGCGCAACCGGGATGTCTATCTCGGCGACGTCGCTCATACGCTCCGGGTGGCAAGATGCCATTTCGATCATCGGACGGTCGTTGTGGCGCGCAACTTAGATATGGCCATCAAGAGGCTAGAGGAAGAGGCGGATCGGGCGGCGGATCGAATTCTTTCCTCACCGTCGATTGCGTTCATGCTGCCGGGCGGTGGAGTCCAGTACGCGGGAATGTTCAAGGAT
The DNA here is from genome assembly GCF_058312955.1 of Mesorhizobium sp. LEGMi-168a. NCBI lineage: Bacteria > Pseudomonadati > Pseudomonadota > Alphaproteobacteria > Hyphomicrobiales > Phyllobacteriaceae > Mesorhizobium > Mesorhizobium sp. LEGMi-168a. The sequence continues at coordinate 4,248 of NZ_JBZEGV010000057.1, read as the reverse complement.
CTGTTTGATCATGTCTCTGACTTTCGCGAGGCGTTTCTGACTTGTGCTGCCGCTAGTCGCCCCATCCTGGATCGTGATGTGGTGTCACTCGTGTTTGGGGAAAACGACGGCTACGCGGCCGCATCCTTCGAAGAAATCAACGTCATGATCTTCTCCGTGCAGTACGCTATGGCAAATTTGCTGGAAGCGTGTGGCGTGCATCCCGATTACCTTGTCGGACACAGTATGAGCGAATACGTTGTGGCCACCCTCGCGGGCATTCTGAAGCTGGACGACGCTATAGCCCTGATGGTCGCTCGTGGTCGTGCGATGGCGAATCTTGGCGTCGACGGTGCTATGCTTGCGGTCAAATGCAGCCCGGAAGAGGCTGAACACATTCTCGATGGGGACGCTTGGCGTGACCGAGTTGAAGCTGGCGAGATCAGTGTCGGCGTCGTGAACTCCAAAACTAGTGTCGTGTTCACCGGGAAACGGGAACTGATTGAAAGGCTTCAGAAGGGGCTCGAAAAAGCAGAGATCCCCAACCAAGTCCTTAATACAGCTGGCGTCGCTAGCCATTCTCCGCTGATGAGACCGGCGGCTGATCTTATTGACGCACATGTCCGCACGCTCGAGAAACGAGTGCCGGATTTGGCCATCGCTCTGAATTTAGGAGGATATCTGCACCGGGCGAAAGTTTCTCTGCCAGAGACCTACTGGAGCAGGCAAGCAAGTGGAACGATCCGATTCGATCGGTCTCTCGCGGCTATCGTCGCGGCCGGCGCAACTGCGCTCATTGACATTGGCCCCTCGTGCAATCTTACGCGTTTCGCACATGAAACAATCCATTCAGAGGCTCCTAAGACCAGCGTTCCAGCGATCGTCTCAGCCGCGCGCGGGAAAGACGACCTTGAATTCACCGACCGTCATGTTCTTCTGGAATGTCTTGGGGGCCTCTGGTCCTTGGGTGTTGCGGTGGATTGGAAACGAGCCAGCGATCAATTGGAACCGTTCGGTTCTCACCGGCGGATTTCCCTTCCGACGTACTCGTTTGACCGTCACCGTTGCTGGCCGGACGGTCAGCCTGTTGGCTTGACGGTTCTGCCGCAGACCGAGGAGCGAGAGCGGCGCAAGGGAGAGGCTTTCATCTATTCGCAGAGTTGGACAGAGAGAATGCCTCCCCGCACGATTCTCGGTAACGGGAGTACAAAGGGGCAGCGTTGGCTGATACTCGCCGATCGGCCGGCCAAAGACGTGGAGGGCGCGGGAGACGCGCTGGCAAACAAAATCATGCAGCAGTTGGTGGATGCTGGTCATGAGGTTGTTCGTGTTTGCCGACGAGCCAAACCCTCGAACCAGTCGATGAAAGTCAAGGAGTCTATCATCATGATTGACCCTACCCGAGAAGGCCTGAAGGCGCTCTTCGACGCCGAGATCGCTTCGGGCCGTTCCGCTGACCGCATTCTCTGCCTCTGGCACCTGAGCGACTGCGCCGACTCGTCCGAGGATCCAACTGCGGTGCAGACCGGTCTTTTGCGAAGCTACGACGCGATACTCGATTTGGCGAGAGTTCTCTCTACGCTGACATTCCAGACTCCGGTCGATGTCTGGATCGTTGGTGATCAGATGGTCCAGGTCGGTGAGGAACCCGTTCATCCCGAAAAGGCATGCATCTTCGGTCCAGCCATCGTGTTGCCGCAGGAAAATCCGAACATTGATTGTCGCGTTGTTGACGTGAACATCGACGAACCGGGTGTCAGCGATCGGCTGGTTGCTGAAATTGGGCGGGATATACCTAGCCCCGATGGGGTCGTGGCGCTACGCGGACCCCGGCGGTGGGTGCCGCACTTTTCCGAGATGTCCCTCACCGCACAATTTCCCCGTGAGGAGATCCTCCGATCCGAAGGAGTCTATCTGATCACAGGAGGTCTCGGGCTGATCGGTCTTGCCTTGACTGAACACCTCGTAAAGCTTGGGGCGACAGTCGTCGCGGTAACCCGCCGTGCGGTACCCGATTTTTTGGACTGGAAGTCCGCGGATCTGGATGAGAATGGCTGGATGAGCCGATTGGCCGCGCTTGATGATGCGAAGGGCCGGGTGATCCTTCGCCAGGCGGACGTATCTAGTTTCGACAGCTTATGGAGCGTTCTCGAAATTACTATTCGGGATTGCGGTCGGATCGACGGTATCTTCCACGCGGCTGGGTTATCTGATCTGAAGTTCCTTTCTGAGATGGAGGACACGACCTCTGCCAATGAGTTTGCCTCCAAAGTCGTGGGGACGCGTAATCTCTACAATGCGCTGAAGCGAATCCAGTCTACCTACACCCGAGTACCGGAATTCGTTTTCCTTTTCTCCTCGCTCGCTTCAATTCTGGGTGGACCGGCGATGGCCGCTTATGCGGCGGCAAACAGGTTCATGGACGCGTTTGCACGCCAAGTCCCAGGCAAACTCGGTATCCGGTGGATCAATTCTAACTGGGATGACTGGGGTTACTCGTACGAGTGGCAGGTTACTGCCGCGTACGCTACATCTCACGCGAAGGAGGTGGCACTCGGTCCCGAGGAGGGGGTTGACATTATCGAGCGCATACTCGCAACCGTCGACAATGGTCAGGTCATAGTAGCGACGCGCCCCTTGCCTCCCCGTCTAAGGCAATGGACCGAGCAGGTTAGGACAATTACGAACGACAGCCCGGGCGTAGACAAGACATCTTCATCGGAAGAAGTCGGAATGGCCCTGGAGAATGTTCAGAGCGTCGATCTGAGGGGAGCCTTCCTCAATGAAGTGAAATCTCTGTTGAAGGCCACGGAAATCGGATTCGAGGATAACTTCTTCGACATCGGGGGAGACAGCATTCTTGCCACAGCTCTTCAAGTTCGTTTAAAAAAAACTGGTCTCTGGAGAGCGCCTCGACTGGATGAGATTTTTAAGGCAGCAAATTTCAGCGATCTCTACGAGAGCATCTGCCAGAAGTGATCCATCAGTCAAAATAGTCTGACAACAGAACTAGGATACAACACTCTCGTCTGCGCGAGAAGCGGCCCGCCAATAGAAATCCAGAGAGCGCAGCCAGCCCTCTAAGAATTAACCTACGGACAAAGACCATACTACTAAGTTCCCTTTGTTAACATGACAGAAGTTCATGTGGTCGATATGCGAAATGAATCAAGGCCGGGCACTGCGGCAGCACGTGCGGCTCTCGGAACGCCCGCCCCATCCGGCAGGCACCTCACTGCTTTATCTGCCCGTTCGCGGGGGTTCCTTGAGGACGTGACGTTCCACAATACTGGATATGCCAGTGCGGTCCTAGTGCAGTGCCGGTTCAATTTCGAGAGCTACGCGGAGGACTTATTTCACAAGCTCGCCTTGGCCCGTCCTCCCAGCTTGTCCACAGCACTACCCATCCGCCGTGCCGAATTTCTCGCCGGTCGCGCGATGGCGAGCGCAGCGTTGCAGGCGCTCGGCCGACCTGCTCCCGACATTCGCATCGCCCTTGACCGCGCCCCCCTTTGGCCCCAAGGTTCTGCCGGCTCGATCGCCCACACACGGGAATATTGCGCCTGTTTCGCCATTGCCCACCAGGGCTGGCAAGCGGGTGTCGACATCGAGGCAGTGGCCAGTGGACATGCGTTGGAGTCTATCCTGACTGTCGCTGCTAATGAGCATGAACGCTATTTGATTGCGCGACAGACAACTCTCCCTCGGGATCTGCTGGCAACACTGCTTTTTTCGGCCAAGGAAACGCTTTTCAAAGCACTCTACCCGACGGTGGAAAGCATCTTTGGGTTCGATTGTGCTGAATTGCGGACGCCCCCTGCAAATGGGCGCGTACGATTGCATCTCACACAAACCCTTTGCCACGAACTATCCGAAAACAAAGGGTTTGGCGTCAGCTTTCAGAACACCACCGACCATGTATTGACTTGGTTGGCCGTTCGCCGACTGCGAAGGTGAATGTGGTTGCCAGCGTAATGTAGCCCTTGCCCGTCTACCTGCCGAGGTGACCTGGCTCGCGAACGTTTCCGTCTTTGAAACATGCTTCCGCGAGAACGTGAAGCCGCTGGCCGCTGGACAACCTGTCCGTCGTCAGGGAATTTGAGACAATTGGTGCTTCTGATTTAGCGTAAGCGCCCGGTGACGCTTTCAATTACCCACAAGTTCGGCCGCGTCTTGGAGAACGGGCTGCTGACTATTGCTTCGGTTGAATCTGCTGTGATTCTGTCCGTGGCTCCGAATCGCAGCCGGGGCCCCGATGACCAAAGCACG
>NZ_JBZEGV010000056.1:0-13568 GCF_058312955.1 Mesorhizobium sp. LEGMi-168a | reverse complement strand
GACCCTGAAAACGGGCCGCCGCCGCTGGACGGAAACTCCGGTCGGGCTACGCCCTCCCTACGTTCCCGCCCAGCGGCGTTCTCATCCTGATTGACGCTGCACTCTCACCTTGATCGCCGCGCCGCAGTGAAGGCAAGCGCCAGGCAGCTGGCCGCGCTGGCCCTGGATCGGCCGGTCGCAGTTGGTGGCGACCCTCAGCGTAACCGTCGCAGCCCTTATTATACCCAATCTCGCCTCAGCTGTGATAACTTCGCCCGGGATAATCACGGCCTCACAACATGTTGTAGGCAAGGCCAAAGCCGACCGCCGCGCAGGCGGCACCCGCGGCGCGGGTCAAGCCGCGGAAACGCATGCCCAAACCCAGGGCGGCCGCCCTACCGGCGGCATGGAGAAGCGCGGTGGCAACGGCAAAGCCCGTCATGTATCCCAGCCCGCCGACATTCTCAGGCACTTCGGTCCCATGCGCGTGGCCGTGGAACAGCGCGAACAAGCCGATGATGGCCACGCCCGCCGAGACCGGCAGATCGACCGCGAGCGCCGCCAGAAGGCCAAGCGCAACCACGGAAGCGAGGATGCCAGGATCGATGAAAGGCACCGGCACATGCAGCATACCAAGCGCGCAACCCGCCAGCATGACGCCGACGAAGGCGAGCGGCCATGCCCAGATCGCCTTGCCGCCGTTCAGCGCTGCCCAAAGGCTGACGGCGATCATCACCGTCATGTGGTCGAGACCTGACAGCGGATGCTCAAAGCCGGCGGCGAAGGATGAGGTGGTGCCGACACCGACATGGGCGGAGGCAGGCATCGCGGCCGCGATGAGCAGGATAACGGCGAGCATGGCGCGTGAGGTCGAAGCGGAGATCGTGGAGTGCGCCTTTTCTTTAGCTGGGTCGTGCCGGATCAAGCGGCCGGTCGCGGCCACGGCCTTCACCTTGAGCACGTGTCTGGACGAGGGTGGACACCCAGCATTGCCGCCGCTGGGTCAGGGACTGAGAACACACCGATGCATGCCGATTAGGTTCCCAGATGCCGGCCATGGGTTTGTGTTTTCATTTCTCACGACTCAATGCTCGCGTGCGATGTGCGGCGAATGAATGGGACTGTGTGTATGGCTAACACCGTGGTGATGCAGGCGATGGTGCAATTGATGATGAGCTAACTCAAGGGCAGCGCGCATTCGCGCTTGCTTCGTTTCGCTGCTTCTCGGGGCGAGTGTGTCCAAATAAGCAATCGAGCCTTCAATCTGGGCAAGAACAGCCACGGCATCCGTCGTCGCAAATATCGGGCGCTCTCCTACTTCGACGAACACAGAACTCGTGTGAGCCGCAATATCGTCCTCACGTCCGGCGACACTGCCTCGAACTCTTATCGCCACCCAACAAGACTCTGCTACGTGGAAGGAGCAATGCCCTTTCGAAGAAAGTTGATCGTACCGAAACTGCTCCCTTACGAGGCCATTGCAGATCACTTCGACGGCCCGAGTTCGAACACTGACGGATTCGATTTCCCAGTGGACCGTAATTGTGCCTCCTGTGGGTGGGAGTGAGACCTTGTTGCCAGGGCGCCGTCCTTCAACTGTCGCATTCACCAACGGGCCAACAGAAACAAAGGTGTCGCCGCCACGGATGCAATCCATCCAGTTCTTGAAGGTGAAGTCGTTGTCGGCCAGCTTAGCGTAGGTTCGAATTCCCCCCAGAAGCGCAGCGGCATCCATTTTGTCAGAGCCTGCGACGAGAGGAAGTTGATAGCCGATATTGAGGAACCGATACCAATCCGCAAGAGCGAACGCGCTGATCTGCCACCGCCTTGGGTTCATGGACATCACTTCGAGCGCATCGACCAGACCAAGGACGATATCGGCAGCACGCTCTGCTTGCGGGTTGGGCGCGTGAGGCATCACAACGAGGCCGTTTTGGTTGCGACAGCGTTCTGCCCATTCCGCCAGAGTAGCTTCCAGAGGATCTCCGATCGCGGCCTCGTCAGGGCCTCCGGTGCACAGAGGCTCGATCATATTCCCCTGGTATCCAAGCAGCGATATGTGGCCGAGAACCTGTTGACGGTTTTCGGTACCGACGCGGACCAGAAACTCACCGTCGCCGCCGAAGTCTTTTGCCCCTAGCGTCGTGTGACCGTCGAAATCGCCCACGTTGCTGAACATCTCTCCCCATTGGGATGCCAGCAGGTTGACCACATTAACCCCCTCAGCCTGCCCTTCCAGCAGAGCGGTTTGGGGGCTAAGGAAGTGGACATGCGTGTCAGAGCTGACCCAACCTTTCTCACGCCAGTGCAGGACTTTTTCCAATTCGAACGTTAGGTCTATGCTCTCCTCGGTAATTTCAACAACACGCCTCGTCGGCAATACTTCGAAACCCTTTGATATTTCAACGAACACTTTCCCAATCGGAAGATCGATGACACAATGGCCGTTTACATAAGCATACTGGTTGAACCCATTGGAAAATTCAGCAAACCAGTCTTCAAATGTTCCGACGTTGACTTTCCGATGATGCCCTTTGGGGGGAAGATACTCACCGTGGGGACCGTGAACGTGTATCCTGACAGGCACGGGCTTGGAGGTTCCCTTCTCAAGGATTGTGAATTGTACGCTCCTGGTTGCCGGCGCGATCGGCCAAGCAGCCAGCTCGCCTCCGGCTCCTGGGGCTGGATCATGGTCCACCAGCGATCTAAGCTCCTTCTCCCAAAGTGTTCCATCGTCAGCTCTCAAAAAGAGCCGCGCATCGGGATGAGCTGAATACTCCACTATGACCTCTGATTCTGAGGCCTCAGGCTGGACGTCATGCAGATCGCTAAGCCATTCCGGGTGCTTATAATCCAATATCCTTCGAGCGGAGATGACGACTCCCAAATCAATTCCGATCTGGTTGCCGCGATCGTCACAGTCAAGCTCCCCAAGCCTATTCAGGCTCACTCCCGCAGGAAGGCTCAGTCTCAGTTTTTTCCGTGTTTGCAGGCGTAAGGGGTGTGCCTGAACCTCGGTCGTGCTTATCGCATATACCAGTGACGTTTCTGAGTCGGCGGCCAACCGGATGCCCACGACGTCCTTTTCCGAGTGTTCGTTCGGCATGGCATAAAGCCAGAGATTCTCGTTCCGATAATTAAGCCCCGATTCCGTACGAAATTCCGCTCGTCCGTAATCGACCTGCAATGCACGCCCCATTCCAACGTCTTCGGCGTGGGTAGCGTAGACGTATGGCCCCCGCGCTGGCACCGCAGCAAACGGGCTTGCTCCCCAACACACGTGGTGTTGCTGAATAGCGAACCGCCGCAATATAGGGGTTTCGGTTTCCGTGCCGTCCGCGTACTTGATTGTGTAGCGAGACACGACATTACCAAGAGCATTGGCCGCAACTCCTTTCGAGAAAGGACTATCAAGCGGCGCCGTATCACCGAATCCCGGCGGTACACCGTCCACTCGGTCTGCAACGGCCTGAGCAAACAAGATGTAGGTAAGTTTCTGCGGCTTCACTGGGATGTCGATGGCCGCGCCACCGGGCGTCAGCATTATGACGTCTGGGGCGCTCGACTGGCCAAAAAGGAAGGGAATGCCTCGCAGGGACTGGAGACCGGTGAGCGATTGGCTCCAACCCTTGTCTGGTAGGCCCATAGAGGTTCCACCGTCTAAGGTCGCGCGTGACGCATTGAATAAATCAGTCAACTCGACCGTGTTAAAATGTGGTGAGGAAGGTATTTCCATCCGGTTGTTTCCTGGCAGGAGCGGTCCGTTGGCCGGTGGGAACCGGCGGCATTATGGTTCATTGCGTCGCACTTGCGTGGGAGAATGCGGAGTAGACTCTCATGAATTTCCCTTACAGACGGTTATAGCGTCCCTGAGAGGGCTGCCGATTCCCTAATTTCCTGTTCGTCTCACGGGATCTCCGTTTTTGCCGATATTCTTCTTCGGTTCATAGTCGATGCTCAATGATCGCCATGGGCCGGGGGCTGCAACCCATCGGAAGTTATGCGTACTCCCGAAGGGTGCTGGACCTATTTTGCCGGGGGTAGCAAATTTCGTAGCGCTACGGACCTCGCTAAAATGTCATGGGCTTCATAACTCAATTTGATCGCTTTCCACTTTCTCCCGAAAGGGAGTACAAAGCCGCCCCGACTAGCGGCCGCAGAACCTGAGTTGACAACATCCTGGCATCATAGGCGCAATGTGACCGGTATCGGGTAATTTCGAGCCCGCGACAACTGGCGGCGCCGTTGGCGCAGACTCTCATTGCGAGGCGACCTTCGAATTGGCTAAACGACAGTTTAGCCATATTATTCAAGGTGTTGCCGGGGCTGGATCGCCTAGAGGCCGAGGAATTAGCGCGACGTGAAGTCGAATGTGGGACAGGCTATAACTCCTGGTTATCCGGTACGCCAATAATACTCATTTGAACTGCAACTGGCCGCTGCCTATAGCGTATAGCCAAGCGCGACTCAGGCGTGAGGTGAAATCTATTAACGCCATCAACGTGGTTGATGGGATGTGGGGTCATCAAAATCGCAACAGGACTGGAGGCAGACCATGCGTCCGGGCTGTCGCGAAGCTTATATGGCCAGATCGGTCAGACCCGCCGGTCCAATACTCGCATCTGCAAGGACCAGTAACTGGCTGCACGGGTCCGGCACAATTTCCGCGGGCATTGATGCGAGTGGCGACCGAGTTTCTGCAAGGAGTGTTGTCGGTGAACGTCGGAACCGACATGGCGAGCGAACTCGAGAGACTGTTGATGTCTCAGTGTCAGGCGCGACAAAAAGAGGAGAACGGGAATGCACGGCAAGGTCGACTACAAGACGCAGGCGCAATCCATCAGCCTGCCCACCAAAATGATCGTGGACGGAGCGCAGGTCACGTCTTTGTCGGGCAGGACCTATGCCACGCTCAATCCGGCCACGGGCAAAGTTCTGGCTGACCTACCGGCAGGCTCCACCGCTGACGTCGACAGGGCGGTTACCGCTGCGCGACAGGCGTTCGAGGATGGACGCTGGTCGAAGCTGACACCGGCAACCCGCAAGCAGATGCTTTTGAGACTCGCATCCGTGATCGAGGAAAACTTGGTCGAACTGGCGCTGATGGAGAGTCTGGATAGCGGCAAGACCATCACCGACTGCATTAACATCGACGTGCCGGAGGCGATCATTAGCCTCAGATGGCATGCGGAAGTCATCGACAAGATCTACGACCAGGTTTCGCCAGCAAACGACTTTTCACTTGGCCTCATTGTGCGTGAGCCCATCGGCGTCGTCGGCATCGTTCTTCCATGGAACTTCCCGCTTCTGATGTTGGCCTGGAAGATCGGGCCTGCTCTTGCGGCAGGCTGCACCGTGGTTGTCAAGCCGGCGGAAGAGACGTCGCTAACAACTTTGCGCGTGGCGGAGCTTGCACTCGAGGCTGGGCTACCGCCTGGCGTCCTTAATGTGGTGACAGGTGATGGTCCCGACGTCGGTGAACCGATCGGCCGACATCCGGACATTGACGCTGTTTCCTTTACCGGCTCGACCGAGACCGGCCGCCGCTTTCTCAAATACTCATCCGAGAGCAACCTCAAGGAAGTGGTTCTCGAGATGGGGGGCAAGAACCCGTGCATCGTTATGGACGACGTCCGCAATCTTGATGCTGTGGCCGCCCACATCTGCAACGGTGCGTTCTGGAACATGGGCCAAAACTGCTCGGCCACTTCGCGTCTGTTTGTCCATCGGAGCGTGAAGGACCGCCTGCTCGAAAAGCTTGTGGAAGTCGCAAAGACATGGACCGTTGGCGACCCTCTCGACCCTGAGACGCGTATCGGTCCCTTGGTTTCGGCCGTTCATTTCGAGAAGGTGAGCAGCTATCTGGAAACCGATGGCCGCGTCGTGATTGGCGGAAAGGTGTTCGGCGGTACGACGATCGAGCCCACAATCGTTGAATTCTCGCAGCATCAAGGTAGGCACATCCGCGAAGAAATCTTCGGGCCGATCCTGTCGGTCATTCCGGTGGACTCTCTGGCAGAAGCGGTCGCGCTTGCGAACCAAACCGAATATGGCCTGGCGGCCTCGGTCTTTGTCGGCGATGGCACGAGGGCGCTTCGCGCCGCGCGGGCAATCAAGGCGGGAACGGTCACTGTGAATTGCTACGGAGAGGGCGACGCCGCCACTCCATTTGGCGGCTACAAGCAGTCAGGCTTTGGCGGACGGGACAAGTCCATGCACGCGCATGACCAATATTGCCAGACCAAGACTCTTTGGGTCGATCTGAGTGCGTCCGAAGACGGAGTTTAAGATGTCAACATTCGCTTTTCCTGGTCTCAATCTGGCAATTACGACTCCGTTCGATGCAAACGGGCGAGTCGATTTCGGCCGCTTGGAGGAACTCATCGAGCGTTACCTGGCCGCCGGCGTCGATGGTTTCGTGTTCAGCTCTGGAACGGGCATGCATGTCTACCTGACACCTGACGAATCGAAAGCCGTCATTGAGCGCGGCGCGCGCAAGGTGGCTGGACGGGCCAGGGTGATCGCCCAAGCTTCGTCGCTGCTGACCTCAGATGTCGTGGAAAGAACTCGATTCGCCAAGGATGCCGGTGCCGACGGTGTCATGGTTCTCCCGCCCTTCTTTGAAGGTCCATCGGACGACAACAGCATTTTCGACTTCTATGCTGAAGTCGCGAAAGTTGGGCTACCTATCATTGGCTATAACGTTCCTCAGGCGGTCGGTGTGCGAATTACGCCTGATCTGCTGCGGAGGCTCTGCGAGCTGCCAGAGTTCCAAGCAGTGAAAGACAGCAGCGGAGACCTGATCTCACAAGTGAGGCTGATCGCAACGGGCCTGGATGTCATAAACGGGGCTGATCCACTCGTTCCTTTCTCGCTATTTGCGGGCTGCTCTGGACTGATTTGGGGTGGTGCAAACATCGCTCCTCGAACCTGCGTTGCAATCACGAAGGCCGCTAAGGAAAAGAGATGGGATGATGTGCGGTCTATGGGGCGCCGACTTGAACCGCTTATGTCCCTCCTTTGGGATGGCGACTATGTCCAGCATGTATACGCTGCGGCACATCTTACCGGCTATGGCTGTGGCAAGACACGAAAGCCGTTCGGCTCACTCTCGTCAGATCGGATCGAGGCGCTTCGGCAGGCGTTGCGCGGGCTGATCGAGCAAGAAGCCCTGTAACGATGGGAAAGACATTTCGCGCCAGTCGACTACCGGCGCATGGAGTGGAGCCCGGCTGGGCAGCATTGCTTCCCGCAAGAACGCCCACGCCAGAACTCGATCGCGCCATCACAGCCGATGTCATCATCATCGGCGCCGGTTTCGCGGGACTTGCCGCAGCCACGCGATTGGTTCAGCTTGACCAGGAGCTTTCAGTCGCGATCATCGATGCCGATGTCGTGGGAAATGGGGCGAGTGGCCGGAACTCCGGGTTCCTCATCGATTTGCCGCACGACATCTCGTCAGGCAATTTCGGAGTGGATGCTGCCACCAAAAGCCGCAACGAGATAACCGTCGCCCGCACTGCCATTCAGCTATACGCTGGATTGGCTAAAGAGAACGGCTGGAACAAGGACGTCCTTGATCCTGGTGGCAAATACAGCGTTGCCATGACTGATGCCGGCACGGAGTATCTTGCGGCATACTCTTCCAAGCTGAACGGGATGCGCGAACCGCACCGGCTCCTTGATGCAGTAGAGATTGCCGAGGTCACAGGCACGCGCTCCTTCAAGTCGGGGCTCTTCACCCCCGGCGCGGTCATGGTGCAACCCCTTGCATTGGTCCGAAACATTGCGGATCTGTTTCAGGGATCTGTCAGGCTGTTCGAACGGACCCCGGCCTTGTCCATTGAAACCTCGTCGAGCGGGTGCAAGGTAAAGACCTTGAAGGGCGAGGTGACAGCCGACAAGGTGATCCTGGCGACGAATGGTCACGCGGAAAGCTTCGGCTTCGGGAGTGGTGAACTCCTCCATGTCTTCACCTACGCCTCACTGACAGAACCGTTCGTGCCTTCACTCCTTGGCGGTCTGCGAAAATGGGGAGCGACGCCAGCCGCCCCGATGGGCACGACGGTCAGACGGATCAACGGCCCCGGGGGTGACCGGATCCTTATACGGTCGCGCTATAGTTACCACCCCAGCATCAAGGTTGGCGCAGGCTCGATGAAAAGCGCGGCTAACCTGCATGATCGGAAATTTGCGGACCGCTTTCCTGATCATCGCTACCTTAAGATGCAATATCGCTGGGCGGGCGCGATGGCCCTCACCTATAACACCGTGCCGCTGTTTGGCGAGCTCGAAGACCGGATTTTCTCCGCCTGTGCTTGCAACGGCATCGGCGGGACAAAAGCCACCGCCGCAGGCATTGCAGCGGCGGAGCTGGTCGCGGGCCACCGTTCTCCGCTCGGGGAAATATTCCAAGGATTCGACAAGCCTCAAAAATTGCCTCCCCGCCCGCTAGTCGAGGTGGGCGCGCGATTCAATCTCAAGATGCGAGAGTGGCGGGCTGGGCGGGAGTAGCAGAAGCCGGAGAGGTAGTGTGCTGAGAGTTCTGCAAATTCGCTGAGAGAGGGCGGTCATGGCAGGCTGGTGATGCTCAACGTCACCGATTCCCGCGAAGGAACGCCACCATGACCAAGACTGAAGATAAATCCGCCATAGCCGCCGTCAAAGACATTCTGCTTTCGAACCCGGATGGGCTGCACGAAGTGATCCGTGCGGTGATGCAGGAAGTGCTCGAGGCCGAGATGGACGAGGCGCTGGGTGCTTCGAAGAGCGAGCGCACGCCGGAGCGTCTTGGCTACCGCTCCGGCTATTACGGCCGCACCCTTGTCACGCGGGTCGGCAAGCTCGAGCTGCGGGTTCCGCAGGACCGGGCCGGTCGCTTTTCCACCGAGCTGTTCGAACGCTACCAGCGTTCCGAGCGCGCCTTGGTGGCCACGCTTGCGGAGATGTATGTGCAAGGCGTGTCGACCAGGAAGGTCAAGGCGATCACCGAAGAGCTGTGTGGGCATGCCTTCTCGGCCTCGTCGATCTCGGCCATCAACAAGCGGCTTGACGAGAGCCTGAAGGCCTTTGCCGAGCGCCCGCTTCAAGAGCCCTTTGCCTATCTCATCCTCGATGCCCGCTACGAGAAGGTGCGCGAGGCCGGTATCGTCACGAGCCAGGCGGTGCTGATCGCGGTCGGCATCGACTGGGACGGCCGGCGCCAGATCCTGGCCGTGGAGATGGCCAATCGCGAGAGCCGCTCGGCCTGGAAGGACTTCCTCGTCGCGCTGAAGGGGCGCGGCCTCAAGGGCGTCGAGTTGGTCGTGTCCGACGACCATGCCGGTCTCGTCGCGGCAATCGGCGAGGTCATCCCCGAAGCCGCCTGGCAACGCTGCTACGTCCACTTCCTTAGGAATGCGCTTGATCACCTGCCGAGGAAGCACGGCGACGATTGCCTGCAGGAACTCAGATGGCTCTACGACCGGCGCGATCTCGCCGAGGCCAGGGCCGATCTCGCCGCATGGCTGTCTAAATGGTCGCCCCGCTATCCAAGGCTGACGACGTGGGTGGAGGAGACCATCGAGCGCACGCTGACCTTCTTTTGCTTGCCGCGCCAGCACCACAAGCACCTGAAATCCACCAACATGCTCGAACGCCTCAATGAGGAAATCCGCCGGCGCACCTATGTCGTGCGCATCTTCCCCAACGCCGAAAGCTGCCTGCGCCTGGTCAGAGCGCTGGCCGTCGAAACCAACGAAAACTGGATGGAGGCCAACCGCTACATCAACATGGATGATCTGCGCGAGCACAAGAAGCTCGCACTACGCCAAGCCGCATGACCAGCTTCATGGCCGCCCCATTTTGCAGAACTTGACGCACACAACCGCCGGAGACAGGAACGCGTCGCGTCCAGTTCCCTTGCTCCCCCGCCTCTGGTCCTGATGAAGCCGTGCTCGGCGCAGCGACCGGGTGAGACTCGAGGGCAGCGCTGTTTGCCGTTTGCCAAAAGGATAGCGAACAAACCCGCCGCACGCTGAAGGCGTCGCTAGAGCAATTCCAGGAAAAATGTGAGCGGTTTTCCGTCCGGAATTGCGTAAAAACAAAGGGATAGAGCGGTTCGCCGTTTCCGTGAAACGGTGAAACGCTCTAAGCTGAAGCCGGTTCCATCGCAGCTTCCGGTCCGCCTGCTGGAAAAGGGAAAAGGTGACCGGCACGTACATTGGGCCTGGCTGCACAACTGGGTAGACGGAGTCGGCCGTGAACTATCCGCAAGCCATTGATCTGACATCCTGATTAAGGCGGACGACGGCTTTGGAATTGCAGGATTTGCAGTGTTTTGGGGCCGTTTTCCTGCAATTCGATTTTGCGATTCCCTTGTGCTGGGGAGCTTGATTCACTCGGTTCGGCGGCGGCGAATCGAGGGGACGGCGAGTGTCCAGGCATCCAGGCCACGCGAGAAGCGCGAGACGGGGGAGCAGGATCTATTCCGCTCCAGGCTCGATCAGATCATCAACATGAAGCACGAGCTGGTGCGGCTGGCGCAGGCGATCGACTGGCCGATTCTGGAGGAGCGTTTCGGCGCGGTCTATTCGGACGGCCCTGGCATGCCGCCGCTGCCGACCCGGCTGATGGCGGGGCTGGCGATCCTCAAGCACACCTTCAACCTGTCGGACGAGGTGCTTGCGAGCGCTGGGTGGAGAACCCCTACTTCCAGTATCTCACCGACGAGGCGTTCTTCTGCCATGCGCTGCCGTTCGACCGCTCGTCGATGACGCGCTGGCGCAGCCGGATGGGCATGGCGCTCTTGCAGGAAAGCCTCAGCCTTGCGGTCAAGACCGGGGCGATGAAGCCGGTCGACACGCGCCAGGTCATCGTCGACACCACCGTGCAACCGAAGAACGTTATGTTCCCGACCGACGCCAAGCTCATCCACCGGGCGCGTGAACGGCTGGTGCGGCTGGCCAAGAAGACGGGTCTCAATTTGCGCCAGAGCTATGTGCGGGTCGGCAAGCTGGCGCTGATCAAGCACCGCGGCAAGCGGGTCGCGGCGCATCAGCGCCGCTACGGAGGCACTCGCCATGGAACCGATCCGGATCACATGCCCAGTTCCCACCGGCGCTACGCCGAATGGGCACCGGCTTTCGGCGCTGGGCCGCATCCGTCGGACCGCAGACGGAAGGATTGGTCGTCGCAATCCTTGCCAGCCGTCCGCATCCAGAACAGGGCTTTCGAACATGTCTGGGCATCCTACGCCTGTTTCGCGACCTCGATCGCAATCGGGCCGAAGCCGTGTCAGCCCGCGCTGTCGAGATTGGTGGCCTGAACTGCAAGAGCATTGCCTCGCTCATCGCCAACTACAAAGCCGCCCGCCATTCCACCGAACCAACCGCATCGTCGATCATGCCAATCTGCGTGGCCCTGATTACTTTCATTGAGAGATCCACCAATGCTGATCAATCCCACCATAGACATGCTGCGAGAGCTCGGGCTTTACGGCATGGCGACCGCTTTCCAGGAACTCGACGCCCAGTCCGAAGCGCGCGGCCTCGAGCACGGCGAATGACTTGCCATGCTGCTCGAACGCGAGGCGACCCTGCGCCGCCAGAAGCGTTTCGAGGCGGGCGCCAGGGCGGCCAAGCTTCGCCATGACGCACAGATCGAGAATGCCGACTTCCGCGCCGCACGCGGTCTCGACCGTAATCTGTTCATGGCGCTTGCCGGCTGTGACTGGATCAGAAAGCATCACGCCCTTCTTGTCACCGGGCCAGCCGGCGTCGGCAAAAGTTGGCTTGCCTGCGCTCTCGGCCACAAGGCCTGCCGCGAAGACTTCTCCGTCGCCTACCACCGGGTTCCCCGGCTGTTCGCCGCCCTCTCGCTTGCAAGAGGCGACGGGCGATACGGCAGGATCCTCAAATCTCTCGCCAAGACTGATCTGCTAATCCTCGATGACTGGGGACCGGAAAAAACTCAATGACGACCAACGCCGCGATCTCCTGGAGATCATCGAGGATCGCTACGAACGACGCTCAACCATCGTCACAAGTCAGGTGCCCGTGGATCGCTGGTGGGAAATTATTGCAAACCCCACTCTTGCCGATGCCATTTTGGATCGCCTCGTTCACAACGCCTGCCGCATCGATCTCACCGGAGAAAGCATGCGAAATCAGTGCCCGCCAGTCGCGCCCGAAAACACCGAAGCTTGACCTGAAACAAGACCCAACCCAAACATCAACGAGACCCAGGATCAGACCGAAAAACGTCCGGCTTCAATCGGAATGGTGGCCGGAATGAAATCGGAATGACTGGCCGGCTTCAAATCGGAATCGGTGGCCGGCTTCATCGGAATACGCAGAGAGTAATGCCGAGCCAATCAATGAGGCCGACGAAGCAGCGTCTGTCGCGCCTATGACGAACGCGCCCGAAAGGATCACGCGCCGTCGTCCGCGCGTATCGCACAAGGCAGTTCGCGAGCGCAGGCAACTCGATCCCGGCGCCTGCTGCCCCGCCTGTGGCGGCGAACTACGTCTTGTGGGCGAAGACACAAGCGAAATCCTCGACCTGATCGCCGCGCAGATGAAGGTCATTGAGGTCGCCCGGTTGAAGAAATCCTGCCGCTGCTGCGAAAAGATGGTGCGGTTGCCTGTGCCCGCCCGTCCGATACCAGGCAGCATGGCGGGCGCCGGCCTTCTGGCTTACATCCTGGTCTCGAAGTTCGACGATCACCTGCCACTGTATCGCCTGCACGAAATCTTCGCCCGCATGGGTGCCGACATCCCCCGACAGTACGCTGGTCGATTGGTGCGGTCGCGCCATGCAGGTGCTTCAGCCCCTGATCGAGCGGATCGGAACCGTGATCATGGCCAGCGACCTTCTCCATGCCGACGATACCCCGATCCGGGTGCTGGATCGCTCCAAAGGCAGGATCTGGACGTATGTCCGCGATCAACGTCCATGGGCGGGCGGCGCTCCGCCCGGCGCGGTCTACTACTTTGCTCCGGACTGGAAGGAAGACCACGTCCACCGCCACCTCAGGCAGACAAGCGGCATCCTTCAAGCTGACGGCTACAAAGGCTACGGCAAGCTTTATGAGCCTGGAGCCGATGGAACAGCCCGCTTCCGAGAGGCGGCATGCTGGGCGCATTGGCGACGCGACTTCCATGATATCTGGACCTCGAACAAATCCGAGATCGCACGCGAGGCTCTCGACCGTATCGGTGCGCTTTATGACATCGAGCGCGACATTGCGGGTCGGCCCGTCGATGCCTGCCTTGCCGCACGTTAGAAGCATAGCAAACCAAAGATCAGGGCATTCCGTGTCTGGGTCGAAACGCAACTGGCCCGCATTCCGGGCAAAGAGCGATTTGGCAAAAGCCTTCCGTTATGGTCTGAGCCGCTGGCCTTCATTCTGCCTGTTCCTCGAGGACGGCCGCGTCGCCATGGACAACAATGCCGCCGAGCGAGAAAGAACTGGCTATTTGCCTGCGTATTTCGCAAAAGCCGGACGGGGATTCCGCTAAGTCGCGGACAGGCGTTTCACCAAGTCCCGGACAGTTTGGCGGCGGTGGTCCTCGGGTGCCAGGTTGTCGTCATGGGCGATTGATTTCGCC
>NZ_JBZEGV010000055.1:0-14125 GCF_058312955.1 Mesorhizobium sp. LEGMi-168a | reverse complement strand
GCTCGGCGGCTATCTCAACCGCACGCGCGACCCGCCGCCGGGCAACATCGTCATGTGGCGAGGGCTGACGCGCCTGACCGATATCGGGCTCGGCTTGAGCTTGGCCGCCGAACTTGTGGGTAATTGAGAGTCTCGCCGGAGGCGTACACTCTAACGCTATGCTCTCGCAGCGGATGTCGGGTAGTCGCGTTCTTCATAGACGACGGATTAATGATAGTCTCGAAGCGCTGGGGGCAATTTATCAAGCTGGTGCGCCGCTACCAGTTTTCCCTCAAGGAACCCATCCAGATCGATGTCGGGAAGCTCGGCCGCTTTAACGCATCAAACTCCCGCGGCAGCGGGGGCTGTTGGCCGAAGAGGGCAACGGCCGTAAACGGGAGGCACAAGCTGGCATTTGCGTTTCTGCCCCAATCGAAAATCCTCGATTAACGCCGCCTGCACGATAATAGGTCGACATTGGCCATCGCATGAAGTAGTCGACACCGGCCCATGGATCTGCTGATCGAGAAGAATTTCACAGTGAAAACCTAACTTCTGGCGGGCATTCTTTTGATGCTCTCCGGCATAGGTCAAATGTATCCGAACTTCCAGCGGCGTGTACTATCCGTACCGTATCGGTGCCCTTCCCGGCCAACTTTCGGGGCAGCCAGAGCCACTATGAGCGCCCAATCGCCGCCAATCTCGAGTAGACCGTTCCTTAAGCGCTAACGCCGTAGCTGCCGTCCGGCTGCCGAAAGGCGTTCAAAACGCGCCCCATAGGACGAGAAGTGCGAATCATCGCGCGGCCCGATGAGAAACTGGCAAGGTCGCGTGCCCCAATCGATCTCCGCGGTATGAATGAAGCCCTCTGCACCCGCCCCTCGCGGCGCGTTGCCACCATGAAGGAGAGCACGCATGTGCCCTCGGTATAGAAGGCGGCGAACGGCGATCCATCGATGCGTCTTTCGAGGCTCCTAGAATCGGCCCAGTCTACCGGATATTATCGCACAACCACTTTCTGGCGTGAAGTTCTTTGAGGTATTTGCTACCGGCTGGATTTCGGAAATCAGCTTGGCGGTCTCGCTCATGGCCCTGTGATATTCATCGGCAACCTCGTCCACCACGTCCCCTGCCGATTGGATTCCGGAGACGGCGGAAACTGTATGACCGGCGCTCCAAATATCGGCCCATCGCTTCGGCCCTTTTCCAGCTAGGTCGGCGCTGAACCTTCTGCGTGCTTCTTCAACGCTCAGCGGTATTTCCAACTCGCCGAGATCGAGCCCGGCTTTCAGGATCGACGGCCGGAGGTAATTTGCATCGAATCCGTTGATCGCCTTCGTTAGCTGGATGTCGTCGATCCCTGAATTGACCACCATTTGCTTGTGACCCTGCGGCGCCAGGCTCTCATGCGTCGCTATGAAACGTGTACCCATCATTCCGAAGTCGCACCCCAGCACCCGTGCTGCCCAAAGTGCATGGCCGTCGGACAGGCCGCCAGCGAGGCCCACCGGCCCTGCATAGATCGAGCGAACGGCCCTGACGAATGACAATCCGTTTAGCCAGCCGGTCTGTCCTCCTGCTCCTGCGCTCAGAAGTACCAGACCATCCGCACCAACTTTGATCGCTTTTTCCGCATGTCGCATCGTGGCGACATCTGTCAGGACTGTGCATCCAACATCGTGCAATTGAGGGATGATCGCTTCCGGCGACCCGACGCTCGCAAGCACGATCTTGACCCGGTGCTTGACCAAAACATCTATATCGGCCTGAAGGGCCTCAGGTGATCTACGCATGACGATGTTGGGACAGCATGGTGCTGAAACAGCATCCGACTCAGCACAAGCTCGGTCTATCCTCGCCAGCCACTCGTCCAGCTGTTCCGGTGTCCGTGCATTGAGGGTTGGAAAAGCCCCGATGGCGCCCTTCCGGCAGACCGCTGAAACGAGATCAGGCCCCGATACTCTCTGCATCGGTGCTGAGATCAGGGGAATGCGCAGCCGGGAGGTGATTGATGTAGGCAAGCCCATTTCGCTTTTCCGTTCCGTTAGACCCGCACGCTCGCTGAGGTGGCTCCCTGACATTTCGACCGTTTCGAACTTCCCCGTCGGCCCGTGACAGTTTAGTCGAGATCACATCAGCGCCGAAGGGTGGCGCACCTGTCCAAGCTGCGAGATCAATCTGTTATAAGCATGCAGGCTGGCTGAAAATGGAAATAATATCATTCGGCAAGTGATATTTTTGCGCGACTGCAAGGCTGTGCCTCATGATAGCATCAGCTTTGAACCGGCTGAGAATCGAAGGCATTTGTGGGATGGTGGACATTACGACAACTTGGATGAACTGGATGGTCTCTCAGGTCGATGCGTTTGATGCTGCCCGGAATGATACGCATTGGAAGGCCCTCGGTTCGACGAGTTGTTGTTAGCCGCACGGTCAACTTTATCACGTCCAGGGACTGAGCGCGCTTACCCAAATGCAGCGTCTCTGCTGTGAGCATAGCGGTACGGTCATTCCGCCGCTCGCAAATTGCGTTTCGAGCTGGGATTGGCGGCTTCGGCTGAGCTGAGCGTTGGTGGTCGCTGAAGCATAGTTTGGGTCAAGAATATCCGATGACGTCCATACCGAAAATTATAGGTCAACGCGTCGCTCTGGGCGTGCTGACCCTGTGGGTCGTGTCCCTAATCATTTTCGCTGGGATTCAATTTCTGCCTGGCGACATAGCCACCGAAATGCTCGGGCAGTCGGCAACGCCGGAAACTGTCGCGGCGTTTCGAAAGAGCCTCGGGCTCGACATGCCTGTCTATCTTCGTTACCTTCACTGGCTCGGCGAGATGCTACAAGGTAATTTCGGCACAACGCTCGCCAGTGGCAGGGATATCGGCGAGCTCATCCGGCCCAGGCTGTTCAACACCTTGTTCCTTGCGATAAGTGCCGCGATGATTTCGGTTCCCCTAGCGCTGCTTGGCGGCATTGTAGCTGCGCTCTATAGGAACACACTCGTTGACCGCACGATCAATGTGGTCACGCTTGCTTCGATCTCATTTCCCGAATTCTTCGTGGCTTATATCCTCATATTGATCCTGGCAGTGCATAGTGGAGTGCTTCCCAGCCTCTCTGACGTAGATTCCACCACCAGCTTTCTGGGCCGGCTAACTGCGGTCACCTTGCCGGCGCTCACACTCGCGGTGGTAGTGATGGCCCACATGTTGCGGATGACGAGAACTTCAATCGTAAGTCTGTTGGGCAACCAATATATCGAGACGGCGCGGCTCAAGGGGCTCTCAGAGTGGCGCATGCTTGTCCGGCATGCTCTGCCAAACGCATTATCGCCCATCGCCAATGTTGTCGTCCTGAACCTGGCATACCTCATAACCGGTGTCGTGGTCGTTGAAGTCGTATTTGTCTACCCGGGCCTTGGACAGCTTATTGTCGATTCCGTGCAAAAGAGAGACATCCCGGTCGTGCAGGCCTGCAGTCTGATTTTCGCGGCGACTTATATTTTGCTCAATCTCACCGCAGACGTGTTATCGATCATTATGAATCCGCGCCTCATGCATCCAAAATGAAGTGCGATCTTCTCATGAACAGCCGATGAGTGAATACATGACGATGCCGCCGTGGATTCTCAGGACGGGAAACAGCAAGTTCGCTGCGGCGCCACTGAGCGCAAAGTTCGGAATTGCCGTCATAATTTTTTATGTGCTGATAGCACTGTCGGCGCCGTACTGGGCTCCTTACGGAGAGGCTGAGATCGTCGGTACGCAATTCGAGCCATGGAGCGCACGCTTCTGGCTGGGAACCGACAATCTTGGACGCGACATGTTTACGCGGCTTGTGTTCGGCGCGCGCAACACAATTGGTATCGCGTTGATAACGACGACCCTCGCGTTTTCGATTGGCGCTTCTGCCGGATTGGCGGCTGCCGCCTTCGGTGCATGGACGGACCAGATCTTGTCGCGGCTCGTGGATGTTCTTATGTCGATACCGCAACTCATTTTTGCGCTGCTACTCTTATCCATCTTCGGAACCTCGATTCCTACGCTAATAATCGTCATTGCCGTTCTGGATTCCACCCGCGTATTTCGTCTCACACGCGCCGTAGCAATCAATGTCGCGGTTTCGGACTACGTAGAGGTAGCCAGGCTTCGTGGCGAAGGAGCGATCTGGATTATGACCCGCGAGATACTGCCGAATGTTACCCCGACCCTCATAGCTGAGTTCGGCCTCCGGTTTTGTTTCGTGTTCCTTCTTATCAGCGGGCTTTCTTTCCTCGGCATTGGCATCCAGCCACCGACCGCGGATTGGGGCTCCATGGTTCGTGAAACCGCGACTTTGATTGTATATGAAGATATCACCCCCCTTCTTCCAGCTGGGGCGATCGCTCTGCTGGCAGTAGGAGTCAATCTGGTGGTGGATTGGTTCCTACAATCGGCAAGCGGACTCAAAGATTGAGATCGTTCAAGGAAGTGCGCGCAGCTGGCGCGGCAATGCCGAGCTGAAGCCGGCCTCACGCTGGGCAAGCTTTGTTTGAGCTTTTCAGTCATCACCCACGACCCATTGGCGGCCTCAGGTGCCCAGAGCTATTTCAACTGCTCAAAACTTGTGTGCGAGTTGGGCACTGAGCGCCTTAACCACAACCCGGAATCAGTGTTCGTCTAAGTTCGTGGCTGGACCGGCCTCAACAATAACGCTTCTCAGTGAGCTACTCCCCAATCCTTCGACAGATTTTTGGCTGGTTTAAGCTACTCTCCGCGCCTGCTGATCGGTTTCGATCCTGTTGAAGTAGACCACGGCGGGCGGCTGTCCGCCATGGGCGGCGTGAGGCCGCTGGTGGTTGTTGTCAAGCGACTCCGGATGAAGAACTGACCCTGGCGGTTGTGGTTAGTTGTTCGGGCGTTGTCATGAGACCTTCTTCCTCGATCGCTTGGTGCGTGCGAGCCGTTCTTGCAGGGTGTTGATTTGGTCATCCGAGAGTTCGATCTGCCACGGCTGCCCCTTCGTAAGCTGGCGCCCGTCGAGCAAGCCGCATGCGAGATAGTCGAACACAGTTTGTGGTGTGACGCCCAGGGCGGCCGCCGTCCCTTGAACCGAGTAGGTTCCGTCTGTCGGTGGGGATTGGCGCTCGTGCCGTTGATCTTGACGGTGGGGGATGCCCCAACGTGTTCGCAGAAGCCAGACATTCTCGCCCTTGAACGCGCAGCTGCGTGCTGCGACAAAGCCTTCCGCGTTCAGCGCCGCTGCGATCTCCCTGTCCATTTTGCCCGCGGCGTTGAGCTCGATCACTCTGCTCCGCAGTTGCTCGAGATCGCTGTAGTCGCCATAGGTGTGGACCCGCCTCTGGAGGGGTGCTCGCTGGTCGCTCCCGTCTGCCACAGGATCTTAAACCAGACCTGGCTCTGGAAGCGCTTCTGGTCGAGGACGACCTGCCAATGATGAGGCGCAGGATACCCTTTCGCTCGGCCGATGTAGTGGAAGGGGCGTGCCAGATGCCAGGCAGGTCTTCTCCCAGCTTTTGAAGCGCTTGGCGGTCGGACTCGCTCAACACCAGGGGCTCGTTGGACCGCCATCGTTTATAATCCTGTTCGATCGCCTCGGCCACGCGCAACTTCTCTTCCCACCCGCGCTCCAACGACCGTGCCACCAGGCGATTTTCCGGCTCGACCGCATCATATTGGCGTCGTGCTCTTTCCGCCTCATAGCGCGCCCGCTCGCGTCGTAGCGCCCACTGCCGCTCAAGCTGGCGCGTCTCCTCTTCGATCTGGCTCAGTGCGGCAATGGCGATAGCGATCTGGTCCGGTCGCAAGGCCTCGAGCAGGATGCTTTCGACCTGCGTATCGACGGGCAGCGCACGAACTTCCTGGCAGAGCGGCCCGCCCTCCTGATCGCGGTCGGCGCGACACGTGTCGACGGGGTAGTCACCGGCGGCACCGCTATAGTGTAGGCTCATCCGGCGACCACACCGCCCACAAACGGCGATGCCCTGCAGCAGGGCCGCTCCCTTGCGCGGTACGCCCGAATGGCCCGCTGCGTAGCGATTGATGTTGTTTGCCAGTCGCCTCTGGTTTTCCATGAACTCCTCCCAGCCGATATAACCAGGGTGGGCAGCCTGAAGGCAAACCTCCCAGTCGGCGATGGGGACCTTGACCGTCTTCGGGCGATAGACGTCATGGCGAAGCCGCCCGCCTTCCATCCGGTGCCGACCATAGACATATGCATCGGAGTAGGCAGGATTTTGGAGATGCTGAGTACCCGCGCACTGTCGGCCTCGCGCCACACCACATCATGCGGCGCGGGACCGCGGAGCGGGCGCACAGGTAGTGGCAGATCGTTCTTTCGCAGGTAGCGCATCACGGCTCGTGCGCTGTGTAGCTCGCGGAATTTGGCGAAGACCAAGCTGAGCCGTGCCTGCACCTCCTCATCGGGATTGAGAATGATCTCGCCCGAGCGATCATGCGCCAATCCGACGGGAACAGGAAGGCGCAGCTCGCCGCGTGCCGCTTTCTGACGTTCGCCCTGATGGAGCCGCTGCCTGATCTGGTGCAGCTCTGCCTCGCTCATGATGCCGGACAAGCCGAGCAGCAGGCGGTCATGGTAAGCGCAGGGATCGTAGAGACGCTCGCCATCGGCAATGATGGCGCCGAAGAGCGCGCACAAATCCAGGAGCTGATGCCAATCGCGATTGTTGCGGGCAAGCCGCGAAGCGTCGAGGCTGATGACGAGGCCGGCATTGCCCAATCTGATCTCCGCGATCAGCATCTTGATCCCAACCCGCTCGACGGTCCCGGCTCCGGATTTGCCAAGATCTTCGTCGATGACGTGCACGCGTTCATGCGGCCAGCCGAGAGCGACGGCACGGTCGACGAGGCGGTATTGCAGTTCCGTGCTTTCCTGATGATGCCGCACCTGGTTCACGGAGGACTGGCGGACATAAATGTAGGCAAGCTTACCGCGATGCGCGGCCGTAACACATTCGACCGGTCTATTCGGCGCTCTCAACATGCCGATCCGCCGCTATCGGCACGCCCGTCGATCGCATCCGCAAAAGAAGTCCTCGCGACGCTCTGCGTGATCTGCTTCTGCGTCTCCGCCGTTAGGTTGAACCACAGGCGTGGTAGTTTCGCTGCGGCTGGGACTCGAACTCTGGTGACTGTCTGGGAGGCAACGCGGCACGGATTCGACTGAATGTTCATCGCGAATCACCTCCTCGACACGGGAGGTCAACGTGCTGTTCAAATGGTGCAGCAATGTGAGCAGCGTTCGGCCGTTGATACGAGCCAACGATTTAGACGCGCCCTGTTCTTTCGGCGACGCCTCTGCAAGGTCGATCACCGAGCGCCGGATTGAACGGCGGCGCCCGTCAGGTAGTCGAACAACGACGAAAGCCGGACCGCGTGCAGAACGGGAGGACACGAGTTCTAGGCGCTGACCCGCAAGGCCGTGACAGGGGCCGACGACTATTAAATGAGATACCACCCCGCCGAAAAAACGCGGCCGGCCGCCAGGAGCGAGATCCGACGATCAAGATGCCGGCTGATCACCGCGCCCATTCGCCTGTCACCTAGGGAAAATTGAATGCCCACAATCAGGGAATATTCATCGTCCGATGACAGGCAGCATTTGGTGTTTGGTAACCCGACCTATGCCGACGCTATCCTGGACCGGCTCGTGTACAACGCCCATCGCATCGACCTCACCGGCGAAAGCCTGCGCCGAAAGCAGCACAGCTTGACACCGCATGCGAACGAAATGACAACAATCACGCCAGCAGAACCACAGCCCCAGGGTGCGAGATCATCTCGGAATCAGGGGGCGCAATCAAATCGGAACAAGGGGGCCGCTTCGTCGGAATCGGCAACCAGAGCGGTAACCTTCGTCACGCCAGCGGCGGTGATGATGCGCAATTCGGCCAGATGTGCGCAGAACATTGACCGCCTGCGTTCTCTGCCGCACCAAAAGAGTGCGGGTCTTTAGCACCATTGCGTCGGCTTCAGCAGACGTCAGATCGCAGCTTCCGTCATTGTCCGATTTTCGGAGAGGTGCTTACAGCACAGACGCGATCGCATGCAACTCGGCTTTGGCCGCCACCTCTTTGAAGGCGGTCCTCGTAGGTAACTACTAGCTACCTATCGAGGCACGAGAATTTCGTCGTCGGTAGCTGGCAAAGCTTGCTTGCCAGTTCTGACTGGCGTGTGGCGTTCGCGCACGGCGTTCATCGTCGCGCGTGAATGGAGTAGTGTGCGACTGCGTCGCTCCTATGATGACAACGACCGGTATTCCATTGCGCGCCGCTTTAAGCCGCCGCCGGGAGCTGAGCCGCATCTGCGATCGCCTTGATATGGAGATTGACGGCTCACACGCGGTCATCATTCAGGACGACATCGATTGTGCCACCGGTCCTTTATTATGCAAGACCTCCTGCCGGGAAGACGCAGTGAAATCACCTGACAGATGACTTTTTTGAGCGACAGCAAGATCTAGCGCTGATGATAGCATCAGATTTGTATCGCTGGGGCGGAAGACCTTCGCAAGAGGACAGCGTTTTCACGGGACCGTGACACCTCCTCGATGAGCTCTCTCCGGTCGCTGGACCGCCTGTGTCACCAACGAACATGATTGAGAGGGAGAACAAAATGAACAAATGGGTTCAGAATTCGATGGTGGGTTCGCCCGTCGACCGACGGCGGTTCCTCAAAACCGCAGCAGCCGTCGGAGCACTTGCAGTCAGTTCGGCGACTAGCCTTGTTCCGTCATTTGCTCAAAATGCCACTCCCAAGAAAGGTGGGCATTTCAGAATCGGCGTTGCGGAAGGCTCCACAACCGACTCGCTAGATCCTGCTGCGTACCCGGACTCGTTCATGCTGACATTCGGCCACAGCCTGCATGGATACCTTACTGAGGTGAATGCAGAAGGCAATCTGGTGGGCGAACTCGCCGAATCCTGGGAGGCAACGAAAGACGCCAAAACATGGGTCTTCAGGCTCAGGAAAGGGGTCGAATTCCACAATGGAAAGACCCTGCAAGCGGCCGATGTGATTGCCACAATCAACCACCATCGTGGTGAACAGTCCAAATCAGCGGCAAAGGGCATCGTGGATCCAATCCAGGAAATCCGCGCCGACGGTCCAGAAACGGTTGTTGTCGTTCTCAAACAGGGCAACGCCGATTTCCCATTCGTGCTGGACGATGGTCATATGGCTGTAATGCCGGTGAGAGACGGGAAGGCCGACACGTCCGGCGTTGGCGCGGGAGCATATGTACTCGATACAATCGACTTCGGCGTCAAGGCGACGTCCAAACGTTTTCCGAACTACTGGAAATCGAATGCGGCTTGGTTCGACTCCTTCGAAGTTCTTTCGATACATGATGTCACGGCGCGAACGAACGCGCTGACAACAGGCCATATCCATGCCATGGACAAGTGCGACCTCAAAACCGTTCATCTCCTGGAGCGGAACAAGAGCTTGGAGATCTTGTCCGTCAGCGGTACTCAACATTGCACCATGCCCATGCTTGTTGATGTTCCACCGTTCGACAACGTGGACGTGCGCTTGGCTCTAAAGTATGCGATCAATCGGCAACAGCTGCTTGATACCGTGCTGCGCGGATATGGGCAGCTTGGCAACGACCACCCAATTGCCTCGACAAATCGCTTCTTCGCCAAGGATCTGCCTCAGCGCGAGTTCGATCCAGACAAGGCAAGATTCCATCTAAAGAAAGCGGGCCTTTCGGATTTGAAAGTCACTTTGTCTACTTCTGATGCGGCATTTCCAGGCGCAGTCGACGCCGCGGTGCTCTATCAGCAGGACGCAGCCAAGGCCGGAATCACTATTGACGTTGTCCGTGAGCCAAGCGACGGCTACTGGGATATCATCTTCCAAAAGAAGCCCTGGTCGATGACCTATTGGTACGGCCGGCCCACCGCGGACTGGATGTTTTCGCAGGTCTACGCGGCAGACGCCGGTTGGAACGATACGCGCTGGAAGAATCCCCGCTTCAATGAACTCTTGCTGGCCGCCCGTTCTGAGCTGGACGACGAAAGGCGGTCGCAGATGTATTCGGAGATGCAGGCCCTCTGCAGAGACGACGGTGGCACTGTCATTCCCGTATTCACAAACATGGTGAGTGCGCTGTCCAAGAAAGTCGGCCATAACAAGATTGGATCAAGTTGGGATTGGGACGGCTTTCGCTGCTCGGATCGCTGGTGGTTCGCGGAAGCGTAATGGGGCGTCAATAATTAATGACCTCCATCCCAAAGACCATCGGCCAGCGCGTCGCTTTGGGCGCGCCGACCTTATGGGACCGTTTCACTGCAAGACCGTATGTCCGCCTCGCCGACAGAGGCGGACATACGGTCTTACGTTGATTGTGTGCATCTCTGCTACGGGCCGGCCAGTCTAGACTAGACCGGCTGTGGTTTGTATCGGCTTACTCTTCGCTTAAATCCTGGAGATCGTGCCCGTTGCCGAGATGCCAGTCTCTCAGCTCACGAAATAGACTTAGCGATCGCCGTGTGCATTGCTGACCGAAGCCTTCGTCGACAATCTGCCCGCATAAACGCGTGCAAACTCGCCATACGGCCCGTGGATCAGCTTCGGCATCTCAATGGTTCGTCTACACCCGGTCCCCTGGCTTCCGCGGGATCAGAGATGGCGTCCCTGCATTCCGCGGTGGCTACTCATCCTCTGCAAACATGTTAGCGGTTCGCCGCGCGAGAAGGCGCTAACCTTCAGGGTACAACAAAGGTCCTGCTAATAGGGTGCTCGGAGAGCGTTCATTGAGATGTACACGGTCTTCATTTCGCTGAAATGATTTATCGCAAGCTTGGAATTCTCGCGGCCAACTCCAGAAAGTTTCAAGCCGCCGAATGGCGCTTCGGCCGGAGCGAGATTATAGGTGTTCACATAACAGGTGCCCGCCTCGAACTCCTTTGCCACACGATGGGCGCGCATGAGATCCTTGGTGAACACGCCAGCAGCTAAGCCGAACTCACTGGCGTTGGCTCGTGTCATCACCTCTTCTTCGGTTTTGAAATCCAAAACCGACATGACTGGACCAAAAATCTCCTCGCGAGCTATCGTCATCTCGTCGGTTACTTTAGTGAAAACCGTGGGTTCGACGTAAAAGCCTGGTCTATCCAACTGCCTTCCGCCATAGACAAGCCGCGCCCCTTCTTCAAGTCCCTTAGCAATGTACGTTTTGACAATCTCCATCTGGCGTTTGCTGACCAAGGGTCCAAAATTCACCTCTGGGTCCATGGGGTCTCCGATTGTTGCGCCCGCTAACCTTGCCACAAGCCGCTCGATAAATGCCGATTTGATTCCTTTCTGCACAAACACGCGGGTGCCATTGGAGCAGATCTGCCCTGAGGAGTAGAAGTTTCCAATAATGGCGCCGCTCACTGCGCTATCTAGATCCGCATCATCGAAAACAATCAAAGGTGACTTGCCACCAAGTTCCATTGTGACATGTTTCATTCCCTCAGCCGCTGCGGCATAGACCTTGCGGCCGGTAGGGACGGATCCCGTCAGGGACACCTTTGCAACGCGGTGGTCGGCCACAAGGGCTGCGCCAACGTCACCGTAGCCCTGCACAACATTGAAGATACCGCTCGGAGCTCCGGCTTCAACCAATATCTCGGCCAATTTGAGAGCAGAAAGCGGCGTAATCTCCGATGGTTTGAATATCATGGCATTGCCACAGGCAAGCGCTGGCGCGGCCTTAGAGCAGGCTATCTGGATGGGGTAGTTCCACGCACCAATCCCCACGCACACGCCGAGCGGTTCGCGGATCGTGTAGGCAAAATCTCCGCTCGAAAGCGGAATGTGCTCGCCCGTGAGCGTGCCGGCCAATCCGCCGAAGTATTCCAACGCATCTGCGCCAGCACTGGCGTCAGCTACTGTAGTTTCCTGGATTGGTTTACCCGTATCATGGGTTTCGAGCACCGATAGGTCGTAGTTGCGTAGGCGCATGATGTCCGCGGCTCGCCGCAGGATGCGCCCACGCCCCGCCCCAGTCATGGCCGCCCATTGCTTCTGAGCCGCTTTTGCTGACGACAGAGCATGCTTCACAATTGCCGGCGTTGCAGAATGCAGCTGTGCAATCACCCTGCCGGTTGCAGGGTAGATAACATCTATCGCTCTGCCGGCCGCATCCTCTGCGTAAGCACCATTGACGAAATGGCTGGCCACAGGTTGGAACTTCACTTCAATCCTCCTTAGGAGTCATCCTGCAGCAGCAGAGCATTTTGGCTCTCTGCATTGCGCCGCTTCAGGCCGGCAGATTCACAAGACCCGAACTCATGCTGGAGAAAAAATAGTTCCGGGGCGATGAGCGGCTCAGCATGCTTTGCAGAAGCGAGCATCAGATCTACACAGAAAGAGCTCGCTTCAGAGTCTATACCTAGTTTGACGGATCTATCGCCGACGGCATACTGCCGCATTCAGCTCTTGGCGCGCGCAGTTGCCTACACGAGTCAGCTGCTCCCGGCCGGTGCCGAGAGCAGCTCACATTGGCGTGGATCGTCACTCAAGCCCTTCGTAACGCGCTCTGCCTTGTTTCAATGCTGCCTTCAAACCTTTTTCAAGCGTTACCTTCGTGAACTCGAGGTACCTATCGACCGGCTGATGGCCCGTGATTGCAACCACTTCGAGGTAGTAGTCTGTCGCCGTCTTGAGACCTTGCAGCTCATAGACCTTGTTCAGGTACATTTTGTGTATCCGCTGCACGTCCCGAGGCATCCGAGCCATCAGCGTGGCCCTCCGTCGAGTAGCCTCTTCCAATTCCTCAGGAGCTACCACCTCAGTCACGAGTCCCATCTGTTTGGCCTCAGCGCCTGAAACCTCGCGGCCGGTCAGCAGAAGTTCCTTTGCCGTCTTCATGTTAACAAGCCACGGCATGAACATGCAGTGAGCGGTCAGGCCGTAGCGCACCTCGCTGTAACCAAGCATCGTGTCCGAAGTGACAATGGACAAATCACAGAAGAGCGAAAGTTCGAAGCCTTTGCCGATGGCGTACTTGTGTACCGAAGCGATCACCGGTTTGGAGACAAACCACGGCGTCGCGAAATCTTCGAACTGCCTTATGTATTTGAGGCGATAATCGTAAATCGTCGCTCGGTCCTCCGAGGCGTCTTCGTCAAGGTCATGACCGGCACAGAAGCCACTACCGGCCCCGCGGATCACGATCACGTTGACGCTATCATCCCTGTCGGCGCGAAGCAGTCCCGCCTTGAGCTCACCGACCAGCCGCTCATTCATAGCGTTAGCTTTTTCTGGCCGATTCAGCGTTAGCCAGCAGACGCGCTCCGCATCCACCTCATACAAAAGGTGCTTGTATTTCGTCGTTTCAGGCGTGATTTGGTCCATCGATCTCTCCCTTTGGTTGCGTATCCTGAGTTCAGCTTACAGTTCTGTTGCAGGGAACGGGCCGATATAAAAGGTGAATGCCGTTTCGTTGGTGCAACGGGCTGAACTGGAGCCAGCGATAGCACGAGTTTCGGTATGGGCAGCGCGCAAAAAAGTAACCTGCCTAGTGACTTTGTTTTCGGCTGTACTTGGGGCCAGCAAATGTCTTCCGCTTCTGCGTGATAATCGAGCACCTAGCAGCGCGAAGCGTCACGGCATCACGTTCGGGGGATACCACCGGAGGGTATAACGTGCTCCGCGACGATCGCGTCCGGCTGCTGATGCACGGCAAAACCATGGTGAAGGAAAGTGTGCTCCTGATCGCCAGCGTCGGCGCCAGGCGCACCGAAGCTTGCATCAAATATGCACCGATAGTTTAGGACTTCAATTCCGACGGTTGCTTGGTCGCGTCGCCGTGTTATGCGTCGTCACGCAGATACAGCTGGCTAGTCATGCGCTGCCGATCGACAAGGCCGCCAACCCGCGAGTGATGTTCTACATTAACAGGCCGCAGCGGAACCATAACGGTCGTCGAGTTATTGGCCAAGCGCATGCAAGATGATTATGCTACCGCCGATCGCTGGCGCATGACAATCCGAATGTGAACTCGTTTTGCTGTAGCGCGACAATCTGGGAGAGAGGTGCGCGACAATCTGGATGAGAATCTGGCGTCGCGGCGGGTGTGATGATTGCGGCTTTGATTGACGCGCGCAAGTGCTTTGTCAGGTTGATTGTCGCGGCGC
>NZ_JBZEGV010000054.1:0-14343 GCF_058312955.1 Mesorhizobium sp. LEGMi-168a | reverse complement strand
GAGAACCGACCGTCAAATCCGGCCCGGAAAGTGTCCGGGACTTAGCGGAATCGCTGTCCGGGATTTAGCGGAATTGCTGTCCGCGACTTACCGAAATCGGTGTCCGGGACTTACTGAAACACGCAATTTGCCGGCGCCGACACCGGCGTGGAGACCCTGGGCTCGCGCCATGACAATCATCGAGACGGCCAAGATGGACGGCATCGATCATCGATCCACAGGCATATCTCGCAGACGTGCTCGACCGAATCCACGATCACAAGATCAATCGCCTCGACGAGCTGCTTCCCTGGAGTTGGTCACCTGTCACCGCCATCTCCGCCGAGGCTGCCTGATGGCAACGGTAACCCATGTGTTCAGCATCGACTACGTCGCCAAGTTGCTCGACGAAGATGCCGAACTCCTTCAGGCGATCGTCAGCAACGACGACAACCTGAGCTACGGCGGCATCATCAGCGTCTACACCGGGCCGGACGAGGCAATAACTTCGCTTACCCGCGACGGAATGGAAGAGCTGGAGCAAATGCTTGCCAATGCGCGCCGCACCGCTGACGAATGGAATGACTTCCTCGAAGCCTTCGTCGATGGCCAGGAACTCATCGCTCGCATCAAAGCGAAATCTCCGCGGCAACAACCGGGCGGTTACGATCAGTCGCATCCTCGCCGACGCCGGCTATCGCGGCCACAATGCACCCGGCAGCCACAAGTTCAGGGTCTTCACCGCCGGCCAGAAACGCCGCGTCACCCCAGCCATCAAGCGGCAGATGCGCCGCCGCTCCGCCATCGAGTCCGTGATCGGCCACATCAAGGCCGAGCACCGAATGGGCCGCAACTACCTCGCCGGCGAGCAGGGCGACGCCGTCAACGCCGTCCTGGCCGCCGCAGGCTACAACTTGTATGGGGCGATGATTGTCAAGCTTGCTCTTCGTTCGTTTCCTCATCTCCTGGTTCGGCCAGTTGGCGACCATCTCCTCGTCCCGACCTGGGGCTTCGAACGGCCCGCCGCGCGCAGTGACGGTCAAGGGTGGGCCGCAGGCCCATCGCGCAGCGACTTGTCTTTGACAGTCGCGAGCACGGCGGCAGGCTTTCTCGGGTCGGTGAGCCCCTTTCTTGCGGGGGCCAAAACGCCGACGACAGATTCCGAGGCGAGCTCGCCGAGCCAGGCGCGAAGGTCCGCGCGGCAGACTTGTATGCGGTAGATCCCCGTGGATCTGAACCATGATGCAGCATGCGCATCGGTGGCGAAGCTCCGGGGCGGCGGGCCCATTCTTCAGAACGGCCTGGAAACACCATGTTGTAGCGCGGGTCACCGCCACCTCGGATCGTCATCGGCAGACCCGGCTGCGGGACCGCCAATTGGCTTATTCTCCTCTTCCCACGTGCCCTCATCACGCCGCACGCAAGACGACGCCCTGCGGCACCTCGCTGGTGGTGACGAGACGCCACAGCGCAATCAGCAGCTTGCGAGCCAGCGCCACGATCATTGTCTTGCGTGTGGTTTTGCGGCCATCAGCCGTTCGCGCCTGGTACCATTGGGTGAGGTCGCTGTCCTTCTGGAAGCTTAGAAACCGCCACGCCAGTTGAATCATGCCGCGCCGCACGCTGGCATTGCCGGAGCGTGCCAACCCCTTCTCGCGCCGGCGTTGGCCGCTCTCGTCCGGCGACCCCGTCAGCCCGGCATAGCGCGCCACGGCGCGGCGATCGCGCAAGCCACGCGACAGCGCCTCGTGGACCAGCATGTCGGCCGTCTCGACGCCGATGCCGATGATCCGCGCGATGAGGCGTACCATCCGTGCGGGCCGCTCGCCGCCGCAGCCGGGGCGGCCAGCCAGCGCAGGCGTTCCTGCTCGACGGCGCGGATCTGCTCACGCACCAGGCTGAGCCGCGCAAGCAAGCGGGAGAGCTCGGCGCGGGTGTTGTCTGCCAACGGCGTCCCCTCCGCCGTGCGGATGGCCGCGAGCATGTCCGCCGCGTTGCGCAGGCTTAAGCGGAAGCTGCGGATGCCGAAGCGGGTGAGGACCGCCTTGATGCGGTTGACGAGCCGCGTCTGCTCGCCGACCAGGCTCTCCCGCTCGCGGTTCGGCCGCCGCGCGTCCTCCTCCTTGAGCGTCGAGATTGCCGTCATGGAGCAGTGGCGCTTCTCGCCGCGCAGCCAGCCGAGAAAGGCGCGCATCAAAAGCTCGGTGTCGAGCCGATCGGTCTTGGCGCGGCGGTGCTCGCGCGACACCGCAACGCTGGCGGCGTGGATGGCGTAGGCCTCGATATCGCGCGCCTTGAGCCAGCGCGCCAGCCAGAAGCCGTCGCCGGCCGCCTCATAGGCGACGGCGATGCGCTTGACCGGGTGCCCGGCCCGGCCGGCTTCGTCGCGCCAGCGCTGCAACAGCTTCAAAAATGCTGGCGCATCGGCATCGAGCTTCTTGAGCGGCTGGCGTTTGAGGCCTGGAACAAGCGCGGCGACGAGCCACTTCGTCTTGCTCATTTCGATGACGGCAATGATCGTGTTATCCTGTTCAAGAGCGGTGAGGGACCGGCTCGCGTCAAAAGCTTGCGACATGGGGGCGCTCCTTCTGATGGTGATTCTGGAGCGCCGAATGATGCCACACCCTCGCCGCTCGCCCCATATCATCTTCTCCCTCGTGCTCAGGTGGCTGAAGGCTCTTTTGTGGCTTCTCATCGCCGCCCTCCAAAGTCAACCGAAGGAACTCGAAGCCTGATCCCCCTCATAGTTCACGGCAGACGACGGACGCTGTTGGAGCGGATCGAGACCGGGTCGCTGTCTCGGATGGATTACAGTAGGAAGCCTGGTTCCGCCATCCAGCTGGCCGCATCGCAGGTCGCAACCGCGACACTGTCTCACGCAGCTGACTCCAACCTTCCGTATCTGGTTGGCCACGCACGCTAGGCTTCCTTCCGGAAGATTAGCTGTTTATCTGAGCCACGCAGCCTCGAGCCCCGCATTGCGCAGGCCGTCGATTTGTCCAGTTGCGGCGATTGCGTTCGTAAACTTTTTTCGCCGGACTCAATGGCAATGCCCAGAAGCGATATTTCCCCTCTGGCTTGCCGGCCCTGCCGCAATCTTCGCAGTGAGAAAAAGCATGCTCGTCGCACAGCTAACCCCCTATATAGGAACCACCATTAACGTGAATTGCCTGACCGAAGATGTAACTCGATGCATTGCTGCAAAGAAAAAGGACCGCGTTCGCGACTTCGTCCGTTGTTCCCACTCGGCCGGCAGGTGTCTTGGCAATCCAGCTGGCTCCGTTTTCCCTCATGAACTCCTCGATCATTGTTGTATTGATTGTACCGGGAGAGACAGTGTTCACTCGGATCTTCGGGGCGAGCTCTTTCGCCAAGGATTTGGTGAAAGCTAGCACTCCGCCTTTTGACGCCGAGTAATGTACATGCCCCGGCGATCCCGAATGTGCTGCACCTGACGCAATAGTCACGATAGTGCCGCCATTCGCAATAAATGGAATGGCCCGTCTGCAGATGTAGAACAGTCCGTCCAGATTGATCGCCATTGTCCTTCGCCACTGTTCGTCTGTCATAGTGGCAATGGCCTGGCTTTCAAAAATTCCCGCGGCCGGCACTAGGTGATCGATACGTCCGAAGGCAGAGATGCACTTGGAAACGAGCCTATCGGCATCGCAGGCCTCTGTCGCATTGTAGGCAACAGATATTATCCGCTCCCCAGTGGCATCCAATTCCGATGCTAATTTCGACACCCCGTCTTCATTGAAGTCGGCTAACGCCAAGCGCGCACCTTCCCGATAAAACCGTTTTGCAAGTGCACTTCCGATGCCGCCGGCCGCCCCCGTAATAACTGCTACGTGATCCTTCAGGCCGAAACTAGTCGGCATGGGTTCAATATCGCGATGTTGCATAGCTGAGATCGTGGTGAGTATGGTGTCATCGCCTCATGCGCAGTCCAACTGCGCGCAGCTGATTTCAGAAAATGGAAAACGCATCACGTTGGGCGCAGCCGGCAGATGACTACGCCGACCTCAGTCGCTGCGCCTTCCGGAACGCAGATCTCCTCAATCACGCCTGCATGTTGCGCTTCAATCTCAATCGTCGTCTTTTCAGATTCCACTTCCGCTATGACCTGGCCGGGCGAGACGGTAGAGCCTTTGGAAACGTGCCATTTCGTGAGATCGACTTCAACGGTGGCCGCGCCCATTTTGGGGATTTTGATACCAATCATTTTGAATAGCTCCATACAGAGCAGATCGCCTGTTCCAATTGCTTTGGAGAAGGCAGGACTGCAGCTTCGAGGTCAGGATTGTACGGCAGCGGGATGTCAGCCCGCGTAACCCGCTTGATAGGCGCAGTCAGAGACGAAAAGGCGTGTTCACCCAGAACCGCACTTATTTCGGAGGCGTAGCCGCAGCTGCGGTTTGTGTCATCGTATATTACGACGCGTCCCGTCTTGCGCACACTCTCCAACAGGCCGTCTCGATCAAACGGCAGCAATGTGCGGGGATCCCAAACTTCCACACTTATCCCTCGCTGTTCGAACAATGACTCGGCCACCGCGAGCGCCTCAGGAACGAGATGTCCGACAGCCACAACTGTTACGTCTGTTCCGGGCCGCCTGACCTGTCCCTTGCCGAGGGGTACCGTATAGATTTCCTCTGGCACCTCACCCTTTTGAGGGAGGGACATTGCGGACGCGATAAATACGACGGGGTCTTGCTCGCGGACTGCTTGTATCATGAGCCCCTTCGCATCGTAGGCGGTTGACGGGCAGACAACCTTGAAGCCGGCATGCACCAGATATGGGTAAGGGTTGTCGGAGTGTTGACCCGCGTTACCACCTCTCGTTCCGGAAACCATGATGGTATACGTGATCGGCAGATCTGCCTGGCCGCCCAACATCAACCTCATTTTCGCCGCCTGGTTGACCAACTGATCAAATGCGACATAGATCAAAGACGGGACCTGGAACTGGACTATCGGCCGCAATCCAGCCAGCGCTGCGCCTGTGGCGAAGCCCGTGAATCCTGCCTCTGAAATCGGCGTGTCGAGAACCCGGTCGTCTCCAAAGGCAGCGTGCAAGCCCTTTGTTTCGCCTCGAATGCCGCCCCTTATGTCCTCACCAAGGATCATCACCGATTTGTCTTCGGTCATCACCTGTCGGTAGGCCTCGTTCATGGCCTGAAGGAAACGAAGCTGCCTCACTGCTCTGCTCCCTGGGCGGGGGTGTACGGATAAATGGTGGCGTACATGTATTCCAACGCATCTTGCGGCGAAGGGGTTGGACATTGACGAGCGTACTCCACTCCCTCCGCAATTTGCTCATCGACCTCCCGCTGCATGCGCTCGATGTCTTCCGCGGAACAGATTGAGGCGTCGATCAGGTGCTCAGCCCAAAAGCGCAATGGGTCTCGCTCCTTCCACTTCTCGATCTCCTCTTGGGTCCTGTAGGTCGTTTTCATGTGACGTTCGCCAGAGTAATGACCAAAGTATCTGTAGGTATCGCATTGAATGAAGCTCGGACCCCCGCCGGATCGTGCGCGCTCCACAGCAGAAAGGGTCGCTTCGAATACAGCGCCTACATCCATGCCGTCGACTTTGGTACTCGCCATCCCATAGGCTTGCGCACGCTCATACAGTTCTAGGATGGTCACGTCGCGAAGTGGCGTCGTCATCGCGTATAAGTTGTTCTCACAGACAAAGATAACCGGCAGGCGCCAGATTGCCGCAAGGTTCATCGCCTCGTGAACGACGCCTTGATTTATGGCGCCGTCGCCGAAAAACGACACGGCGACATGCGGCTCGCCAGCTGCTTTGAACTTATGTGCCGCGCCGCAGGCGATCGGAGCGCCGGCGCCCACAATTCCATTTGCACCGAAAATGCCTAGTGAAACGTCGGCAATATGCATGGAGCCTCCGCGGCCTCTGTTGTAGCCGGTGGACCTGCCGAAAAGTTCCGCAAACATCTTTCCGACGTCGCCTCCCTTCGCTAGCGTGTGGCCATGTCCTCTATGGGTGCTCGTCAGGATGTCCTTGTCGGACAGCGCGCTGCAGACACCGACCGCGACGGCCTCCTGCCCGCAATATTCGTGACAGCTGCCAGGAATCAGATCGTCGTCAACAAGTTCGACCACCTTCGTGTCGAACTGTCGAATTCGAAACATGTCGGAGTACATCTTCCGTGCCAGCTGGGGTGGCCGAATGTTCGACATCAATTACCTCCGCTCCAGAATTCTTTTGTTATTTGAGTGCGCCTCTGCCGTGACAGCCGCTCATGGAACATTGCCTGACCAGCCAAACCATCTTGATGAATTGCCTGCCACGGAGTTTTCCAGCTCGATCCGCTATCGATCACCATAGGGTTTCGGCCTTCTTGCCGACTACAATGACGTATATCCACCGTCGGCTGACAAAATCGTGCCCGTGCAGTAGCTGGAAGCGTCGCTGGCGAGATAAAGTACAGCTGAAGCGATTTCCTCCGGCTTGCCCATGCGCCCCAGTGGGGTCTGTTGAATCCACCGATCGTGCCATATGGCATTGTCGGTCTTGAACCGGTCGAGCATGTCCGTTGCTATGTAACCGGGCGCAACTGCGTTTACTCGCACGTTGAATTTTGCCCAGGCGCAAGCCAGTGACTTCGTCATCATATGAAGCGCGCCTTTGCTGGCGATATAGCAGGTATTGTTTTGCGGTTGGGTCACGATCAGACCGCACATGGACCCAATATTGACGATGTTTCCGGAACCACGTTCAGTCATATGGCGTCCAAATGCGCGACAACACCAGAAAGGCGCATCGGAGTTGACGCTCATTGTTTTCAGCCACACCTCATCCAGGGTCTCGAGTGCCTCGGCCTTTGGTCCGACACCGGCATTATTGACGAGAATATCGACTGGACTTTCTTTGTTTAAATCGTCGGCTAGAGCCGTAACGTCGGCCGCCTTTGTAATATCAAGAACTCTGTGGCTGACCGCGAGACCCTCACTCGAAAGACTCGAGGCGGCAGAACGCGCAGCCTTCTCATCCAAATCAATGAGCACAACGGCGGCCCCGGCCTGGCCTATAGCACGGCAGATTTCCAGACCAATACCGCGAGCTCCGCCCGTGACAATGGCGCGTTTACCCGCCAGGGAAAATCTTTCGAGGTAGTTCATTCCGATTGGTCTCCTGCTGGGCTGGCGGTCTTTGGTGCCTCACCGTCGATTAGAGCGCGGAGAGGCGTCGCGTGGATTTCGGGCCGTGATCGGCTTGGCCGCATCGGATGTCTGGTGTTCCGACTTCTCGCGCAATCCTCGCCTTGCCATCCTCGAGGACATCGGCAGTGGCACGGCGCCCTATGCCGGTTGCTTTTCTTGCCACCCTAAATGTCTGATACAGTGGAAAGCCAGACGAAATATCCGGCTCTCCGCTATCGCATCACTTCGCAGCCTTGGCGTCGGTGATCCACTTATCCCACTGGGTCTTGTGAGCAGCTATCCAGTCCGTGGCATGCTTCGCGATCTGATCAGGGCTTTTCTCTCCCTCGTAGATCAACTTGTTTTCGGCGGTAACGTCCTCGACGGGGATCGAGAGCTCCTCCAAAAACTTCTTTGCCGAAGGATTGGCTTTCAGCCATTCGGCGTTGGCCATAACTTTTGTATCGTTGACCGGAAACCCCAGATTGCCCAGACCTTCGATTTCTGTGCTACCAGTCTGGCCATCAGGAAGTGAGGTCGACTTGACATTCAGCCATGTGACATCCTTTCCAGGAATTAGGACGCCGGCAATCCAGCCTGGGATCCAGGTATAGTACAGTGTTGGCTTACCCTCTTTGATGCGCTCGATGGCATCCGCCATGATTGCGAAATAGCCGCCTTGCTTGTGCTCGACGGTGTCGCGCAATCCATATGCATCTAGATGATGTTCGATCATACGTTCGCAGCCCCACCCCGGGTCGCAACCAAAAAGATCTGCCTTGCCATTCCCATCAATATCAAACAGCTTAGCTTTTTCCGGATCCTTTAGGTCCTCGAGGTGCTTGATCCCGGTCGCATCCGCCGTCTTTTTGTCGATCAAGTATCCCTGGATGTCACCATGCACGAGCGTGCCCACTGGCATAAGCTTCTCGGCACCGCCAGCCCCCTTCCAGAAGGCATCGTGCAACGGCGTCCAAAACGCCGGATAGAACTGCAGATCTCCGGACGCTACAGCGGTATAGGCGAGTGTAACTTGGACCTGTTCGGGCTGCTCTTCGACGTCGTATCCTAACTCTCGAAAGCCATCCCTTACCAGGTAACCTTGGAAAAGTTCTTCGTTTACGCCACCGATCCAGCCATATTTCACCTGATCTGCACGAGCGGACAGGGTACAGCAGGCTGTTATCGCGAGCGCCGCGAAGACGATTTTAAGCTTCATTTTGTTCTCCCTAGGTCATCGAGCACCATGCTCGGTTTCTTTATTTTTTGTCTCGTTGGACACCTTGTCGGTTTCCTGCGTCACCCTCCTCACGCAGCTGTTCGGCGCAAGCAGCGAGTGTGGAGACGGATTTCCTGCGATTGATGCTCATCGATCGGGCCACTGAACGCAATTGCCTTTTTGTTGAGGCGGCAATAACTACAAGTCATTGTGGAAGGTCGGGTTTAGGACCTCTTAGCGTGCGAACGCCTGCTGCCACCGTTTGTTGTATGGGTTGACCAGCGCTGCGGGTCGGCCCTCCCAGCAAGTCAAAACCCGAGTCCGGGTAAAGCGCTTTCGGTCGCCGAAGTCTATTTCGCGGTGGTCCCGTGAGGCCTATCCCGTGCCACGATCTCAGATCCGAGTCCCGAGAGACGAGGTCACAGCCGCTTGGACGGCTATGTGGCTGCAGCACGCATCGGAAGTGCGGCAGTCAGGTCAATTTCCGCATTGTCGGTGGACGTCACCTTCGACGAGTGATCTCCCGATCGACAGGACTGGCTTGTTCAGCCGGCTGTCTGGCGCTTGCAGCAGCGGGGTCAAGAGCGTCCGCAACCGCATCCTTCTTCGTGCGAGGAAGAAGCGTCATCATGAGAATAAAGGCCGACAGAGCCAGGATGAGCACGTTGGTGATGATCAAAGCCCATTCATTCTTTAGGATTCCAAAGGTGAGCCATAACGCAAATCCGATCACATTGATGGCGTACATCGGGGCCGAAATACTGCCGGTGTCGCGGGTTTTGATGATCTTCCAGGCTTGCGGTGTAAACGCAGTCACGGAGCACAGCGCTGCGAGATAACCAATCACTGTAACCCAATTCATTTGCTCGCCATTTGCCTGCCGGACCAAAATGCAAACTGGATCTGCAAACTCGTCGAGCGGTTTTCGCCGTCCGGAACCCACCGGGCTATGCCCGGATTAAGGGGCAAGATGTCAGACGCCGACCCTGTTGTGAAATCCCACCCGGCGTTCGCCGCGTCGTCCCTCGCGCCCTTGGAGATCGAGGCGCCAAGGGATCGATCTTCCTTAAAGCCAAGGACAGAAGGTTGTCGATGTCATCAGCATAGCTTTCGGGCGCAGCAGTACATAACCACAGATCGTTGCAATGACGAACCGCATCACATCCTGGACCAAAGCTTTCCGCCAGTTGCCCAATTGTTTGGTTCATATTCATCGAAAACCACATGAATCTGTTCTGGTTTCAAGTTCATCGTTTCGCAGAACAGCTTTGTTATTTCGGTAACGAGGTGTGCTTTCTTATCGTCTTCCGCCTTGAACGTCTCAATGTGAATAACAGGCATGATGTTTTCCTCTTCTGTTTTGCTGGTGGTTTGTCAAAATTTACAGCCCCGCTGATAACTTAAAACTCTGCTATGGGTGCGCCGAACATCGCTTCGTCAACGTTCCAACCCAAGCCCAGGTCCAGTCGGGAGCGAGACCCGGCCGCCCCTGATGCGTATTGGGTTCTTCGGATCATAGTGACCTTCGTCAGAGATATCGTTCACCCAGCTACACCTCTCAAACAAATCTGGCCTGACGGTCGCCCCAAGATGGAGGCAAGCCGCCCCGGTGACGTCGCCTCCCCAGCTATCATCACTGGTATGCGGAAGAACGGGCCTCTCATATGTCGCGGAAAGTCGACATTGGCCTCAAACCGTCAATCCGCGCAACCTTCATTCCGAAGCCATCGCATAAACTGCAGCTAGCGGCCTCGACGACGGTGGCCAGGTCGACAGCGCTCTCGTCGATATAGATTGGGTGCACTGAACCCTGCCCCGTAAGGCGGCAATTTCGTCGAGCGTATTGCAGGGTTGCTCAAGAACGAGCGGCAGACCCCTGCACTCTTGGCTGAGAAAGTTGCGTCCCACAGATCAGGCTCCGGTTTCTGTCGACCGCCCAACGCATTCCCTTTTTTGAGGACCTCGCCGACTTTGCGGATCACCTTGATGTCCCGATCGACAGGGCGCCCGCCAATCTTTGTCTGAGTTCGTACATATCCTCCAGCCTGCGCCTCCTTTACGGACCGGACAACATCATTGTCATCGCCAACGCCGATTAAGAAGTAGAATAGAACACGCTCCGCCGTTGCGGCTCCGAGAAGCTCCGTTACTCGCATACCGATGCGCTTGCCGATCAAATCGTGGGCCGAATATCAAAACGCCGCCTTTGCATAAGAGTGTCCATTCAATAGAGGGTTCATCTTGCGATGCAGCAGGACCGGACTAATCGGTGCATCGATCAGGCCTGGGCCCATTCCTATGATTTCGGCGCGGCCTCCAAGGGTGTGGCTAGGAGCATAAGTTGGAGCGATTGCACATGTCTCACCTCAACCAATCACGCCACAATCCGAAACGAGCTGCACAATCTTGGAGTCGAGTTGTGAAAGCGTGGCCTGGCCGATAGTGACCTTCCCTCCCGGGATGGGCAGGCTCTTCTTGGATACCCGAATACGCTTTATCTTCATGATATCCCTCCCGCGAGCTGCGGCTAGCGCACTCCGGCGACCACACCCTTGGCTGATGCAGCTGGCAAACCACCTAGGGAGATGATCGCGCGGTCGCTTCTGCACGCGCGGCAAGCATTCCCTCCAGCGCCCTCGACCTGAGATAACGCCCACTGGCGGCGCACTTCAAATGAGTATTAGTCGCCGGCCGGATAACCATGAGTTATGATCCTGAAACAAAAGCACGAGCTGACACCAAGGTGCCGTGAACACAGCAATCCGCGGCCGATCGCATCTTTTGCCGATTGCGCGCCGGCCTCAATCAGACCTGCACTTGTGATGGAAGCGCCGTCAAGCCGCTCTGATGCCAAGGACCCCTTCCAGCACCCTTGGTGCCGTGCGCTCAAACAATGAGCGTTTGGACAAGGCCAACCATATTGCTCAGGTTGCCAGACCTTTCGAACTGAACAATGTCTTTGAACTCATCAGGGATATCCAGAGCGTTTTGGCCGGTTAGAAATGCAAAGGGGATGT
The DNA here is from genome assembly GCF_058312955.1 of Mesorhizobium sp. LEGMi-168a. Lineage (NCBI taxonomy): Bacteria > Pseudomonadati > Pseudomonadota > Alphaproteobacteria > Hyphomicrobiales > Phyllobacteriaceae > Mesorhizobium > Mesorhizobium sp. LEGMi-168a. The sequence goes on along the minus strand of NZ_JBZEGV010000054.1, from coordinate 2,956 downwards.
GGCGTCGAACCAGATGTTCTGCCGCAACGAATGTGGCCTCGCCCTGCAACAGCAGACTAAGTAAGGCGGCATCTATCAGCGATGAGGACATGACTATGTCGAGGATGTCCTCGATCGTACTGGTCGGATAGATGACATTTGCGCCTGCCGCGGCAAGAGCGTCACTCAGCAGGAAGGCGAAACCGCTATCATCCGAACCAATCAGGATCTTGCGGCCCACAAGCTGTTGGCCCAACTCGCCATCTCCTGGACTTGATCCGTTGCCTCGTCTGCTTCGGATCAACATGATTTGCGCTGCAAAGTTGCTCGTCCGCCGCCGCTGGCGGTCAATTAAAGAGGCCCGCTTCTAACTCAAAAGACGGTCGTCAAACGGATAGTTTGACAGCAATTCGTAGCCATCGGGGGTGACGAGCAGCTGTTCTTCAAGCTTCACTCCGTCTCTTTCGCCGACCGCTCCTATATAGCTTTCAACACAGATCACCATGCCCGGCTCGAGTGTGGCATCGTAAGCCACGGGGCCGCGGAACAACGGCTTGACCTGCGGATATTCGTCGCACATTCCGACGCCGTGTATCAAGCAGCTGTAAGCTTGCGCCTGAAATTCCTCCGGCACCGGCCATGCGGAAGCCTGCAACTGCTTCATAGTGACCCCTGGCCGAATGCGCTTCATGTTCGTCTGCAGTTCGTCATAGGCAAGTTGATAAAGCTGACGTTGCCGGGCGGTAGGCCGATCATTGCCGTAGTAGAAGGTTCGCGAAATGTCGCAGAAGTACCCGAATGGGCCCACCATGTCGGTGTCGAATCCTACCAGGTCGCCGGGTTCAATGACCCGTTGAGTGGCCTCCTGCAGCCAGGGATTAATCCGCGGTCCGGACGCTAGCATACGCCCCTCATGCCAGCCACCCTGGTTGGCGAGGTTTGTATAATTGAGAATGCCCCATAGCTGAGCCTCCGTGACGCCTGGCCCCATACTGTCCTGCATGCGTGCGATGCCGTGCTCGGCCACTGCGCATGCCCATCGGATGCAGGCTATCTCGTCTTCGGATTTTATAACCCGCGCCCTTTCGACGATGTCGACGGCGTCAATAACCTCCAATCCACGCTGCAGAAGCGCCTGGGTTATGCTCGGGTTTACATATTCGACCGCGACTTTGCGGTTGGTGCTTCCGATTTCGCTCAGGAATGCCACGATGTCCCCGGCGAGCAGCCTCGCTCCCTCTGCCAGTTCGGCGCCTCCTTCGAAAAACGAGATCGGCCGGCCTAGCCTTAAGCGATCAGCGGATGAAGGGTGGCCAGGAGTGCCTTGATGAAGAGTGACGGGGCCGTCGAGCGGCAAGAAGAGATATGTGACTGGAATGTGCGACTGAAACAGAGGGTATGAGTTGTAGCCTACGGCATACCGGATCGTGATGGGGCTTACCAAGACACACATTGCGACATCAGCTTGGCGCATCGCAGCTCTGAGCCGCTCCTTCCGATAGCCATCGAGTCTGTTGAAGTCTATGTCCGGCATCGGTCGAAACTGCCGCAAGTCACTCCAGTTATCGTGCAGCAGGAGGCTATCTGGGCCGGCAGAAAACTTGCTCTCGGTCATTGCCCTGGCATCTCACTCCCTTCGGCCTTCATCCTCATACCGGCGGTGCGGCCAGAAAGCTGGCAGTCCAGCATCCAGAAATCTGTAGGGAGCGGATGCTCTCGCTTCAAATGAGTATTAATTCTGGGAGCATAACTTAGACTCATGATCGTGCTTGCGGGCAAACCTTGGCGCCAGCTGCGATGGGGTTCTCATTGTCCCAAGCGAGATCCGCCGAGCAAGACTGTCGTCTGCTCTGATCTGCCGGACGGCCGACGATAACTTCAGCTTGTTCGCCGCATGATTTTTTGGTTGCTTGCGAAAAGAACCGGACCAGAGGTATGCCAACTCAATCAAGAAACTGGCCGACGAAGATATTCGCAAGGCCGCATCACTTGGCTGGGTAAGCAATTCCATGACGAATTCGGACAAGGTGGTAATCGTTACCGGTGCGACATCCGGGATAGGCGAGGCCGTTGCAGAGGCGTTTGCCGCGACAGGCGCGTCACTCATGTTGGTTGGCAGAGATCGCGAACGAGGCCAAAGGACGCTGGAATCGGCTCGGAAGCTAAATTGCCAGGCCGAATTGATGCTCGGCGATGTGGCTGACCCGGCTTTCGCGAACCGGGTGGTTGAAAACACCGTACAAAGGTTTGGCAAGGTCAGCGTGCTGGTCAACAGCGCCGGGATCATCCGGCGCGGTGATGCAGTAGAGACATCGGATGATGACTGGCGTCGGACTTTCGAGGCCAATGTGAACGGGGTATTCTACTTCAGCCGCGCCGTCGTGAAGGCCATGCGGCTCACCGGCGGTGGAAGCATTGTCAACATAGCCTCGAACGTGGGATTGGTTGGCTGTCCAGGATTGGCTGCCTATTGCGCATCGAAGGGCGCCGTCGTTTCGCTGACCCAAGCCATGGCCTTGGACCACGCAAAAGAGCAGATTACAATCAATGCCGTATGCCCCGGCGCGGTGGACACGCCGATGCTCGTTTCAGCTCATACCAAACCGGTCACAGCGGCCGAAGTTCTTCAAAGGAACATCGATTCAAGTCCTCAGGGCCGCGTGGCGGCGCCGATGGAAATCGCGAGTTTGGCCCTCTTTCTTGCAAGCGAGGGAGCCAGGCACATCACAGGGGTTGCCATTCCAATAGATGGCGGCTTCACGGCGGGATAAGGAGGAATTCTTGGGGACTCGGTTATCAGGAAAGGTTGCCATCGTTACCGGTGGCAATCGAGGCATAGGGCGCGCAATCGCCGAAACGCTCGCGCAAGAAGACGCCATGGTCGTCATCGGCGATCTGCGCAACGATAACTCCGCTGGTTCCGGCGGCGTTGAGCGCCTCACATTCGTGTCTCTCGACGTCACGGACGAAGCTTCAA
>NZ_JBZEGV010000053.1:0-14964 GCF_058312955.1 Mesorhizobium sp. LEGMi-168a | reverse complement strand
AGACCGAGCTCCTCGGCCCGCTTGAGCGTCGCTTGGCTGCGCGTGGCGATGGCGATATGGCGGGCAAGCCCCTCGCGGCGGATGACGCGGGCGAGCGACGAGCCGATCAGGCCGATGCCGATCAGCGCTATTTTCTCGAACACGGGCGCGCGTAGTGACCTTAACATTCCAGGAACGTTGCAAACAGCCGAGGTCAAGGTCGATACCCCTCATGGGGTAGCTGCCATAGCAAGGCGATGTGTCTTGGACGCGCATGACGAGCAAGACGCGAAAGCGCACCGGGCCGCACTGCATAAAGATGATCGGATGATGGCTACCTTTGCGCGTCACCGTGGCAGACAAGCCCGGCACAAACTTTGCCTACTGGCACCGTCAGCAGCGCGAGGGATTGACAGCGATGTCGCGTGGAGCGATCGCAGCTCTGCTTCCGACCGGATTGCGACAAGCGTCGCCGGCGACCTGCAACGCGTCAGTCGCGCGATAAGGACAGTCCCGCGAGAAGCGGCGCGTACGCGGCGAGCCTGCGGGATACGAACTCGGTGAAGAGCCGCACGCGCTTCGTCTTGCGTGTCTCCCCCTGGGTGAGAAGCCAAACCGTTCCGTACATGTGCAGGTCGGCGCCCGGCACTCTCACCAGTAGAGGGTCGGCATCTCCGACGAAGCACGGCAGTGTCGCGATCCCGAGCCCTTGCCGTACCGCAACGAGCTGCGCCTCGGCGTCCGTGGTCCTGAATGGAACCTCCGCAGTGCGAACTTCACCCTCGCTGGCCCAATCCGGAATTCCATGAATGCTTATGACGATCCACCGGATGGGATCAGGCGCGCCCGCACGCCACGCGGCTAGTCGATCGCGGGACATGTAGACCCCGCCGAACAGCTCCGGTCCCTTCAGGCCGTGAAGATTGAGCGGCAGGGTTTTGCGGTCGTAGACGACACGGATCGCGACATCGGCCTCTCGGTTGGTCAGATTTGCCAGCTCGCCAGACGACAGGATTTCCATCTCGATGTCCGGATGCGCACGCGCGAAATCGGCAAAGTCCGGCATGAGCAGGTGTGTCGCGAGGGGCGGCGCCAGCGTCACCCGCAGCAGCCCGCGCACACTCTGGTCGCGACCGAAGACGCGCGTCTCCAGCTGGTGCGACGACGCTTCCATCTGGTGCGCGAGTTCGAGGACCTCCTCGCCCACAGCCGTCAGGCGGTAGCCCGAAGGCAGCTTTTCGAACATGTGCGCCCCGAGGCGTTCCTCGAGCTGAGCGATGCGTCGCAGCACGGTCGAGTGATTCACCCCGAGGCGCTCGGCGGCAGCCCGCACTCTGCCTGCGCGCGCGACGGCAAGAAAATAGCGAACGTCATCCCAGTCGATCATGGTGCAATCCGCCACCGCGGGGTTTTTCTTCGAAAGTCCGTGTCCAACACCATCGAACATCCTCTCGAATGTGGGGTAGCACGGTCGGATGATCACTGCCTATGCCGACAAGCACGGCCCAATTCCGAACGGCGGGCACCGATCGCGGCTGGCGTCAGTCGTCCAGCCGGATCGATTTCGCACCACCGATGTGCGCGCTTCCGCACTCAGCGCCTGACGCCGGCAGACCTATGTCGAGGTTCTCGGGGGGCCTCCCCGAACGACCAAAGGCGGAGCCTGAAAGGAGAAGTCATGGGAAAGCTTGAGGGTAAGGTTGCAGTCATCACGGGTGGATCGAGCGGCATGGCGCTGGCGAGCGCCAAGCGGTTCGTTGAAGAAGGCGCCTATGTTTTCATCACGGGCCGGAGGCAGGAGACGCTCGACGAGGCCGTCAGGCTGATTGGCCGGAACGTGACCGGCGTGCGCGGCGACGCGGCCAATCTCGACGACCTCGACCGCCTGTTCGACACAGTGAAGCGGGAAAAGGGCAAGATCGACGTCCTGTACGCGAGCGCCGGCATGGGCGAAGCCGTCCCGTTGGGCGAGATTACCGAGCAGCATTTCGATGCGGCCTTCGGCCTGAACACGCGCGGCACGCTGTTTACGGTTCAGAAGGCGTTGCGGCTGTTCAACGATGGCGGATCGATCTTCATGACCGGGTCAGTTGCTTCGGTGAAAGGTTTTCCTGGCTACGGCGTGTATTCGGCGAGCAAGGCGGCGTTGCGCTCATTCGCACGCACTTGGCTCAACGAACTGAAGGGCAGGAATATCCGGGTGAACGTGCTGAGCCCGGGGCCGATCGCCACACCGATGCAGGACCAAGTTCTCACCGAGGAGGCGAAGCGGATGTTCGAATCCCTGATCCCGCGGGGAAAGATGGGGCGTCCTGAGGAAATTGCGGCGGTCGCGGTGTTTCTTGCTTCAGACGATTCCAGCTTCGTGAATGGGGTGGAGCTGTCTGTCGACGGCGGCTTCTCGGCCATCTGAAATCGCGCCGGATCGCGGGAAGTGGCTGACCGTCCGGCCGCGCGGAAGTCGTTCACGGTAGGACGTCTACGCGTCAATTCAGGGAATTCGAACCGATGACGCGCATCGCTTGGGGTGGCGGTCCGAAGATTCTCGTAAAGGTCGCCACACAGCGGAACGGATAACCCAGCGCCATTGAAGGCCGAGGAATCAATACCAACACGGATCGGAGAAACATTATGAGCTACGCGATTGTAGGATTCGGTAAGGTAGGCCAGGCCCTCGCCCGGGCCTTCGCCCGTAAGAACATCGAGGTGACCGTCGCGAGCCGCCGGCCGCCCGAGGCGTTGGCGCCGCAGGCTCGGGCGATTGGACCCACGGTCGTCGCCAAGTCGCTGCGGGACGCACTTGAGGCCGACACAATCATCTTGGCGGTCCCGTTCGGGGAGCATCGCGAGGTTGCGAAGGCCCTGCCGAGCTGGGAAGGCAAGACAGTCATCGACGCGACGAACGCGTTTCCAGTCCCTGAAGAGCTGGACGGTCTCCCGTCCTCCGCGTTCGTCGCGAAGGCGTTCACCGGCGCCAAGCTCGTCAAAGGGTTCAATCACCTGATTGCGGCCACCCTGGCTGCCGATCCGACCGTCGAGGGCGGCCACCGGGTCGTCTTTCTGTCGAGCGACGACGAGGACGCGACCGCTCCCGTGGCGACCTTGGCCAAGCAACTCGGGTTCGCACCCGTCAAGCTGGGAAAGCTCAACGAGGGTGGCGTGCTGGTGCACGCGCGCGGCCGCGCTTGGGGCCCGCTCATCTTCCAGGACCTGTTCAAGAAAGAGCAGTAATCGATCTACGACCGTGTGATTTGGCCCGAGAAGCGCGACCCCGAAACGTCGGCCATCTATGCGCTCAATGGCATCGACCTGAAGGCGCGCCCCTCAAGCGGTGTGACGCCCGACGGAGCGGCGGATCTACGGGTCGCTTAGCATCTATCGACTGCTATCGATGACCTAGGATTCGCCCGAGTGTCCTCTGCTATCCGATACTACTCCGTGGTACTCCCCCGTCACTCCACTCGATTGTTTTCAGCCCAGCTAAAATATTGATCTAGCTGGGTTTTTTTGACTGCGGCCAAAAAGACCCTCGAATAGGCCGTCAAAATCCTACAATGTTGATTTTAAAGGGAAATTTTTGACGAAATTTTTTCCGCAATATCTTCGCTCAAGCGACACGGCTGTGATGCCTCCCGCTTGCTGCTGCCGTCGCCAGGATCCGAGCCCGACGATAGGCATCCGGGATGGACAAAGCCCACACGAACAACCCGAACGCATGTCGCCCGATGTACGACTGATCCGGCGTTGTCGTCATGTAGCTGATCACCGAAAAGAAAAGCACGAAGAAAGCAAACGCCAGCCCGCGCTTTGCGTCGCCTACAGCGAAGTGGCCCGCCCCCGGGAAGAGTATCGCCAGAGCAAGGACCAGGTAAGGATTGATCGGCTTGGCCACCGACGACCTCAGGCAGCTTCGTAAACAGAGGTGATGGCTTGGCCCGCAGCCAGCGCCTCGCTCAAGGATTTCGCCTCCGCGATTGCATTGCTGACCAGGTCGGCTGAAATCGTCGCGACGGCAAAGCGTATCTGCCGCAGGAACAGATGTGCAGCGCGCTCGCCCTGGGCGGCCTGACGGATCACCCGGGTGCCGCGTGGCGAAATGACGGCTTCCTTCATGCCCGGATCGGAAAAGAGGCTGCGGAACATCGTTGCTGCGCGCTCGACCTGCCACGCGGTGGCGCGACCGTCGCCTCGCATCAACAAAGACGTGCCGGTCTCCGGCGGCGCCATCCATTCGGGCATGTCATGGACAAGCGAATAATATTCGGCGCCGGTCGGGCGGGCGAGCGCGCCAATCGCAGGCCGATTGCACTCGCGAAGCTCGCTTAATGTCACTCTGAGCCAGAGCTGCGGTAGTCGGCGCGTCACCATGGTGTCGGCAAAGAGCTCGACACGGATCTGCCTGCCGTCCTCAAGGCGGCTGACGAGAATGGGAAAGTGATCGGGAGCGAAGCTAATCTGTGCGTTGGGGAAGAGCTTTGCCGCATCGTCAAGAAGTCCCCTTCGTTTCGCCAGGATGGCATGATGGTCGCTGATCGCCCGCTTGCCCATCCAGGCGCAGGCGGCGGCGACAAATGCGGCAAGGGCGATTGTGGTGATCATTCGAGATCGCCTTGATGAGGACGTGGCGGCGCGGAAGGCACGCCGCCACCTCTGACGGGGTTCAATAACCGGCGGGCTTCGGCCAGGGCATGGTGAACTGATCACCACGGCGGACGAACCGGTAGCGCCGGAAGTGGAACCAGAGCGATGCCACGATATAGAAGCACATCATCGCGCTGAGCTGGGTGCCGTAGCCGAGGAAAACGGCGAAATAGGCAGCAGCGCACAGCGTCAGAAGGACGATCACCGGCAGCGGATGAAGCGGATGCACATAGCCGCGCTTGATCGTGTCGAGCGGCCATTTGCGCCGGAACATGACCATATTGAAGGTCATGAAGGTGTATCCGAGCAGGCCCGACAGGATCGAGAAGGTCACGACTTGGTCGAGCGGCGCACCAAGCGCGAAGATGAGCGCGATGGGAACCAGGAACACAATCGACCGGTACGGCGTACGATAGACCGGGTGCACCGCGCCGAACCAGCTCGGCAGGTAGCGGTCACGACCCATCGAGAACCAGGCGCGCGAGGCGTCGTTGATGCATCCGTTTGCCGAAGCAAGCGTCGAAAACATCGTGCCGACGAAGAGGAGCACCATCAATCCGGCACTGCCGGAGACACGCGCGGCGTCGAAGAGCGGCGTTCCAGCCTGGCCGAGATATTCCCAGGGCAGGAGGCCGGAGCAGACATACCAGGTCATGGTCGCGGCGATCAGCAGCGTCATGATGCCGGCCATGGTACCATAAGGCAGCGAACGCGCCGGCGAGCGCACTTCTTCGGCAGCCTGGCAGGTTCCTTCGATGCCGAGATAGTACCACAAGCCGAAGTGCAGGGCCGCGACGATGCCGATCCAGCCATAGGGCAGTGGAGCCGTGGTGATTGCCGAAAAATCCATCGGCACGGCAGAGACGCCGAGCTGCACCGAGATGAACAGAGCGATGATCGCCAGGAACGCGATGGCAGTGATGACCAGATTGAAGGTCAACGTGGCCAGCACACCGCGAAAATTGAGCCATGCCAGGAACATGATGGAAAGGATTATGAACGGCTTCTGGTTGAGGCCGGTATGGCCCATCATCCCCGCGACGGTGTCGAGTAGATAGCCCACGGTTATCGCGTTGGCCGCCTCGAGCATGGTATAGGCCATCACAAGGAACAGGCCGACATTGAAGGCCATCAACGGCCCGACGATGTGCTTGGCCTGAGCGTACTGGCCGCCAGCGGCGGCGATGGTCGATGTCACTTCCGAGTCGATCATCGCCACGCAAGTATAGAGCAGACCGGCCACCCAGCAGGCGGCGAGACCGGCGATCATGCCGCCTTTGCCGACAGAGAAGTTCCAGCCCATATATTCGCCGACGAGCACGATGCCGACGCCGAGCGCCCAGATATGGGCGGGGCCGAGCACGCGCAGGAGCTGAAGCCGCTCGGTTGCGGGTGCGGTTGCGGTTACGTTTGCCATCTCCGTCCCCTTCAGATCTGGTGGCGCTCGGCCGTCACTTCGATCTCGCCTTCGCGAGATGAGGTCAGCAGCTCGTTGTCATAGGTGGTGTCGATGCGAATGAGATTGATGAGCATCAGCGCACCGAACATGGCTGAGAGGGCCCAGGCCACATATTCGAGAACATTCCAGATATCCATGGTCGCCCTCTCCTATCGCCGTTTCGGATCGAAGCGTTCTTCGATCACTTCGCGGTATTCCCTGTCGGAAAGCCGCACGACCAAGACGAAATAGCCAATGACCAGCACCGCCATGACGATCAGCGGGGCCCAGCTGAAACTATAATCGAAGCGCGCGGTGATGATGTCGTTCGCGGCCGCCGGGTCGGTAATTCCAATCGCCGCCCATTGCTTGGCTTCGGTTGCATTCTGGCCGAGCGCTTCCCAGGTCGGGTTGGCGATCGGGTTCGGCGTTTTGGCGGCGCCGGCGAAGCCCAGGTAGAGAGGCAGATAGAGGGCGCCCACCGTCAGCACGAGCAAGGTGATGACGTCGAAGACCTGACCGACGAGGCCCTGTTTGGGAGGTTGATATGCCATTTTGCCAGCTCCTTAGCCGCGGCGCCTACGCATCTCGTCGAGATGCTTGATATCAAGGCCGTAGATGAAGTGCTTGTCTTCGGCGTAGTGGCGCAGCATCGCCACGATGGCTGCCGTGTTGAAGGCCAACACCAGCCCGCACGCGACCGAAAGGATGATGCGCATTGCGGGGATCGAAATGTATGGCCAGACGTTGAACAGCGCGAACAAAAGTGTGCACCAAAGCACGACGACGAAGGCCAACAAGCCGGCGCGATCGCGAGCGTGCATTTTGTCGATTCGCTGGTCGAGGCTGAGTTCGCCGGTTCGACTACTGATTGCTGCTTCCATCTGTTCTCCTCCAGACGCCATTTTCGGCTTTGTTGCGCTTTTGCGGGTGGGAATATTAATTTCCCAACAGGAATATCCGGCAAAGTTAATTTCCTGTCAAGTGACGCGATGCAGATAGTGGATGGCGTCAGCAAAGCAGAGATGCTCCTGAACAGATTTGAACCTGGATATGGGTTGGCCTTCGCGCACCACGCGTTCGCCGTCGTCCCGACAGGGTTTGGGGGCCACGCCTTTTCGGTTGCGCGGGGCGGCCGCCGAAAGCGGCAAAGCCGCCTCGGGTTCCCGGCGGAACTGCACTCGGCGATCAGAGCTTCCGGCGCTGATCCATCAACGGTCGAATGCGAGGCCGGGTCATGCCGGTCTAATCAGCAAGAACGCAGTTCCTGCTCCGGCAGGGGTCACTCGTAGATCGGAAATCGGCTGACCAAATCGTGCACTTCCTCGCGCACGGCCGCCTCGATTGCCGCGTTGCCGGCCTCGCCATTTGCAGCCAGCCCATCGATCACGCTCATCGTCAGGCGTCCGACCTGACGGAATTCTTCCACGAGGAAGCCACGTGTGGTGCAGGCCGGGGTGCCTAGGCGGATGCCCGACGTCACCATCGGTCCCTGCGGGTCGAACGGGATGCCGTTCTTGTTGCAGGTGATATGGGCGCGACCGAGTGCTGCCTCGACCGCCTTGCCGGTCAGACCCTTTCGACGCAGATCGACCAGCATTAGATGCGTGTCGGTACCGCCCGAGATAATATCGACGCCGCCTTCGGACAGTGTCTCGGCCAATGCCTTGGCGTTTGACACTACATTTGCCGCATAGAGCTTGAATTCGGGCGCCAGCGCCTCGCCGAATGCGACGGCCTTTGCGGCGATGACGTGCATCAGCGGTCCGCCCTGGAGGCCGGGGAACACAGCCGAGTTAATCTTCTTGCCGATCTCCTCGTCATTCGAGAGCACCATCCCGCCGCGCGGGCCGCGCAGCGTCTTGTGAGTGGTCGTCGTCACCACATGGGCATGGTCGAGGGGATTGGGGTGGATGCCGCCCGCCACGAGGCCGGCGAAATGCGCCATGTCCACGAACAGTTTGGCGCCGACTTCGTCGGCGATCTCGCGAAACGCCTTGAAATCGATGATGCGCGGATAGGCGGAACCGCCCGCAAGGATCACCTTGGGCTGGTGCTTGCGCGCCAGATCGCGCACCTCGTCGAGGTCGATGCGATGAGTGTCAGGACGAACCCCATAGGAAACGACATTGAACCACTTGCCGGATTGGTTGACCGGCGCGCCATGGGTGAGATGCCCACCGGCGGACAGATTAAGCCCCAGAAAGGTGTCGCCGGGCTGCATCAGCGCCATGAAGACAGCCTGGTTGGCCTGACTGCCGGAGTTCGGCTGCACGTTGGCGAACGAGGCCCCAAACAGCGCCTTGGCACGCTCGCGCGCCAGATCCTCGACTTCGTCGACGAACTGGCAGCCGCCATAGTAACGACGGCCGGGATAGCCCTCGGCATATTTGTTGGTCAGCACCGAACCTTGTGCCTCAAGCACCGCCCTGGAGACGATGTTTTCGGAAGCGATCAGTTCGATCTCGTTGCGCTGACGAGAGAGCTCCCGCTGCATGGCGTCGCTGACGGCACGATCCGCGACAGCCACTCCCGCGCGGAAGAACCGGCTTGCTGCGCCGGTGTCAGGCTTGGTCGAAATATTCATGAAGCTCCCTCCATACGGCGCGACGCAGCGCCAATATTGTGGTCATCCGGTCCAGCCCAGGCCGGTCGAAATGCAATTGATCGAAAGCAGGAGCGCGTTGACCGCACGCTTGGGCTTTGCGGTCGAGCCGTCCTGGGCACGGACCTCGCGCAAGAGCTGCACCTGCAATCGATGAATGCCGTCCAACTGCGGTCTGATGCGATCGAAGTGCTGCTTGAAGGCGGGGAAGCGCTGCGAGACCTTCAGGCCGCCGTTGATCTCGGCAATGATCTTGCGCGTGAGCGCATATTCGGCGGCGATCTTGCGGTAGATCCGTTCCGACAATTCGCGATCCTGCACCAAGCCAGCATAGAGCCGACCGATCTCCATGTCGGTTTGGTAAAGTCCCTTGTCGACCTCGTCGACGATGAGGCGGAAAAAGCGCGAGCGCTCGAACATCTGCTTGAGCAGTTCCAGCCCTGCGCTACCGCGAACAGTGAGGAAGGAATTGAGCGCGCTGCCGATGCCGTACCAATTGGTCAGCAGATGCCGGTTCTGGCTCCAGGCGAAAACCCAGGGGATGGCGCGCAGGTCGGAGATGTCCCGAGCACCGAAGCGGCGAGCCGGGCGCGAGCCGATCTTAAGCAGCGACAGCTCTTCGACAGGGCTCGCTTGATTGAAATAATCGATGAAGCCCGGCTCATTGATCAGGCCCGAATAGGATGCCTGCGACATGCCGGTCAAAGCCTCCAGAGCCTCGCTGAACTCAGGGATTTCCTTTAACTCGGGCTCGTTGTGTGACTTGACGCTGTGGGCCAAGACGCTCGCGGCCAGGATCTCGAGCTGGTAGAGACCTGTGCCGCGATTTGCGAATTTCGACGACACGACCTCGCCCTGCTCGGTCACGCGCATGACACCGGCAACAGTGCCGGCAGGCTGGGCAGCGATCGCCCGACCGGTCGGCGCACCGCCTCGACTGACGGAACCGCCGCGGCCGTGGAAGAAGCTGATCGTGATCTTGCGCTTCTGACTGAGGGCGTGGATACGCCTTTGCGTCTTGTTCAGTTCCCAGTTCGAAGCCAGGAACCCGCCGTCCTTGTTGGAGTCGGAGTATCCCAGCATGACTTCCTGCCGGTTGCCGAAATCGCGCACGGAGCGGCGCACAATCGAGACCGAAAGAAGCTGATCCAGAACATCGGCAGCCGCGCGCAGATCGGCGATGGTCTCGAACAGCGGCACGACGCGCAGGGCAATCGCGCCGCTGCCGTCGAGCGCGGTGGCCATACCGCAATATTGCGCTAGCACGTAAACAGCCAGCAGGTCTTCGGAAGACCGCGTCATGCTCAAGATGAAGGCGCCAACCGCACCGCCGTTCAGCCCGGAGGAGGCTTCGCGGATGACATCGAAGAGGTCGAGGAGTTCACGCGCCTCATCCGAAAGCAACTGCGGTTCGACGATAAGCTGTTCGCCGGTGGTGAGGGCTGTTCGGATGCGCTTCGTCCATTGCGGCGTGTCGGGCGTCGGCGCCTGGTCTCCGTCCATATGCTTGAAGAGCTCGGCCAGTACTCGATTGACTACCGTCGAGTTCTGGCGAACGTCCAATGCGACTGTGCGGAAACCAAAGGTCTCGACCTGCTGACGCAAAGGGCGGACGAAGCGCCGCGCAACATGATTGCCGCCCAGTTTGGCAAGGACCGTTTCGACATGCCTCAGGTCGTTCCTGAACAACTCTGAGCTGGCATACGGCTTGGCCGCGGTCTCACCGAGCATCGCCCGCAAGCGATCCAGCATCGCGGCCGCGAACTGCCGCAGCGGCTCTCCCGGATTGCGCGCCACAATCTCGCGGGCCGCACCGGTCCGGTGCAGCGCCTGGCCGAGCGCCTTGGTGAAATCTTCCGGGATCTCGACGACATTGGCGCTGACGCTGAGCACGGTGACCAACCGACGAACCTGATGGATGTACCAGCCAATGACGGTATGACGGCACTCCGTGAGCGCCCGGACCGTCGTCTTTGCCGTGACATTCGGATTGCCGTCGCGATCGCCGCCGATCCACGACGCGTAGCGCATGAAGGACGGCACGTTGATGTCGTATTGCGGGTAGTGGCGGGCAAACGCCTCCTCGACGGCATCGTAGATCTTCGGGGTCGCCTCGAAGATCACTTCCCGGAAGAAATGCAGGCCCCATGCGATCTCGCTCTCGACCGATGGCCGCTCAAGCCGCAACTCGCCCGACATCCACAAAAGCTCGATCTCGCTCCTGAGGTCGTCAATGAGTTGCTCGCGCTCCCGCGGCGCCCAGCGCTGCTGCTCGAGCTCGGTCAGCTTGCGATAGATGCGCCGGTGAATTTCGAGAACAGTGACGCGCTTGGCCTCGGTCGGGTGGGCGGTCATGGTTGGCCCGACACTCAGCGTGTCGAGGGTGGTCTGCAATTCCTCGGCCGGGTAGCCGGCGGCGGCCATCTCGCCGACGACATTGGCGAAGGAGCCGACCACCTCGTCCGCGCCACCCATCTGCTCGAGTTCGCGGCGTGAACGCATTGCGAGCAATTCGTTGGCGATAGCGACGAGTTGGAACCATATACCGGTCGCCTGGAGCGCCGGGATGCGCTGATCATCGGCGAGAGTGTCAAGGCTAACGCGCCCGGTCAGAACCCCGGCTAAACCGGGCTCACGTTCGCTGACGACAGAGGTCAGCAGCCTGAACAGAAGACTTCTGACATCCTCGTGACAGCTAAGCGGTCTGCTGTCGTCCACAGCGGCACCCATTCTACCAAGCGTTGTCCCGAGCCGGCCGAACGAGGCGGACATCCCGGGCTTCTCCATCTGGAAGCAGATAGATTTTCCGCCTTCTTGAAAACGCCCGGACGGGTAGATTTGCCATTCGTTCGGGTGGGTTGGAGCACCAACCGAATGATGGTCGGCAAGGCCGACCTGGGACCACCGAACGGACCATAAATCACGATCTTGCCAACATTGGTCCAGCGCGTTTCGGAGCTAGACGCCGCTTAACTCTTATGCAAATATGTTGCCTTATAGGAAATAAAGCGTGATAATTGGACCGAGAGGTTCATATTCGATGACCGCGCCAGCTCGGCGCGTTTCATAGGGGACCTCAGGAAGAGACATGGACATGCACAAGGTATTTCCGGATCTCTTTGAAGGGCATGCGCCGATCACCCTGCAGAACGCTTTTCATGAAGCGCTCGAGGCGCTCGAGGAATGGAGCGAGAAAGCTGAAGAGCCACTCATTCCGATCCACGGCGTCGCCATGCCAATCAGCAGCGTTTTCGTCAGGATGAGCGACTGCACCGATCTGATGCCGCTCAGAACACAAGGTGTTCTGGAGGCGATCATCGGCAGGGATCTGGTTCGCGCCTCAGGACGGATGCTCTTCGCTGACGCAGCGAGGCTTGCGATGCCCCTGTGCGCTGCGCGGACAAACCCTGGCGCCCTTCCCGCTTACCCCTGACAAGAACCGACGAAGGTGAGCGCAATGCTCAGACTTTCCTTGGGTGAGCCCAGGGGCCGCGGTTTGCATCAAAGCCGCCCCGGCAGCCGTGAATAGCGCAAGGACGACAGGCTTCGCGATCGGCGACCGAGTGACCTACCCGCCCCGCATTCAGGATTGCCAAGGCCAGTGAGAGGGCAAGGCCGATGCAGGCCATGGAAAATCCTCAACGGCGAGCTCAAACGCGCCCGCGGTTTCTCTCGCCGGCGTAGAGCGCAACAGCCATCGCCCGGTTGCGGACGTCCAGTTTGTCGTAGAGGTTCCTGAGGTGATACTTGACCGTATTCTCGGAAATCCCGGTGCGGGTCGCGATCTGCAGATTGGTCCAGCCGTCGGCCAGCACCGAGAGCAGCTCGCGTTCACGTGTCGTAAGCCGCGACATCGGCGTGTCGTTGATTTTGGAGACGTCCAGGTAAGGGACGCAGATCCGGCCATTGGCGACCGCGACCAGAGTGTCGAAAAGGATCGCCGGGTCGTCGAACTGATAGCAGAACCCCTGGACGCCAAGGCGCACGCACTGCTTGAGGATAGCGATGTCGTGATCGTTGGAAAAGATCACCAGGCGCGCATGCAGGCTACGCCGCTGCATCGCTGTCAAAACACCGACGGCATCCATGTCCGACAATTTCCACCCGAGCACGGCGACATCGAACTGAGGGGGTGTGGCTGCTGCCGCTCGGAGAAAAGCCTCGCCGGCCTGCACGCTGTCAACGAGATCGAAGCGGCCGTCTCGCGAGATCATATCGCCAAGGGCAGCGACCACGAGCGGATTGCGCTCGCCGATCAAGATCCTGAATCTGCTCTTTTCGGGCATTGACCCACCTAAGTCCCGACACTTTGGCGCTGACCTTCGACACGGCGGCACGCGCTCCCGGTCTTGGCTCTTGCGCCCCCTCCCCTGCAGTCCTCTACGGTTGGCCGACCACTTGCTGCTTCGGCCACGTTTCGGCATCCGATCGACGCCCGCAATCCACCATCATTGTCATTCCTAACATGAATTTAATTTTCCTTCTAGTGCAATCAGTCAGGTCGACGCACTGTCGGGATTGAGGCCCTTCGCAAGGCATGAGCCACGCGCGCTACGGCCGGCGCCGGTGATGACCATGCCCCAGCCTGCCAAAGGCGCCGTCCTCGAAGGAGATCTCACTCAACGATTGCCGGAAATGGACAAAGGGCACGCCTCACCGCGGCGCCGCACCCGCTTTGTCCTCGATTTCGATTCTGCCATCGCTCCACCGGCGTGGATGCGACGAATGCTACTGCATCAGCAATATCTGCAGGTCCGCGACATTGGTGCCGGTAGCGCCAGTCATCAACAAATCTCGGCCGCAGCGACGCCCGTCCGAAACAGGTCGATCGCCTGTATACGCAGATCCGTCAGCGCCGACGCAAGGCCAGGCGCCACCGTCACACCACCCGATCCGGAGCGGGTTTGCCCTCGAAGAAGGCAGTGAGATTTTCGAGGGCCTTCATGCCCATCGCCTCTCGTGTTTCCGTAGTCGCACTGCCAAGATGGGGAAGCAGAACGACGTTTTCCCGAGCAAGGAGGCCGCGGGGCACTGCAGGTTCTTCGGCGTAGACATCGAGCCCGGCGCCAGCGATCACCCCCTTGTCGAGCGCGTGGATTAGGGCAGTCTCGTCGATCACATCCCCGCGCGCCGTATTGATGAGGAAAGCGGTCGGCTTCATGACTGAGAGCCTTGCTTCATCAATCAGGTGCTTGTTTTCGGCTCCACCTGGACAATGCAGCGAGACGAAGTCGGACTCCGCCAGCACGGCTTCGATGGATGGAAGTTGCCGGGCAGAGATCAACCGGATCTCGTCGTCGTCAACCTTGGAACGATTGTAGAAGACGACGTCCATGCCGAAGCCGAAATGCGCCCGGCTCGCCATGGCCTTGCCGATGCGTCCCATGCCAATGATCCCGAGCTTTTTGCCTGAAACCTTCGTGCCGATGAGATGGGTTGGACACCATCCCTTCCAGGCACCGGCGCGCAGTTGTCGCTCACCCTCGCCGGCACGGCGTGCCACCAACAGGAGCAAGCTCATCGCAATGTCAGCCGTGCAATCCGTCAGTACTCCCGGTGTATTGGTGACGGCAATGCCGCGGTCTCGAGCAGCCGCCACGTCTATATGGCTGAAACCGACACCGAAGTTGGCGAGCAACCTGGTGCGACAGCCTTCGGACGGAAATACTGAGGCAGGCAGTCGATCGCTCACGGTGGGAAGGATTGCGTCATAGGCCCGGAACGCCGTCGCGAAATCCGCTGGCGTCAACGGCACATCACCGGCATTCAGCACCGCATCGAACCGTTCCGTCAGAAGCTTCTCCACCTTGGCCGGCCAGCGTCGGGTTACAATGACACGCGGCTTCATTTGGATCCCCCAACCTTGCCCAAACGACTATGCGAAACCGCCAGGCCGGCAGCAGCGGTCCGCGATGTTGACGGCGATTTCGACGAGCCAGGATACCCGACCAGACGTGCGCCCACGCTCACGCCGCCTTCTTCGTCCGCGCCAGCGTATCCGCCACGACCTCGCCGAAGGAGGCCGGCGTCGGCACGATGACGACGCCGGCTTCCTTCAGGATCTCGACCTTCTCCTGCGCCGACTCGCCGAAGGCCGAGATGATGGCGCCGGCATGGCCCATGCGGCGGCCTTTCGGCGCAGACAAGCCCGCGATGTAGGCGATCAGCGGCTTGCGCATATTGTCGCGCGCCCAGATCGCGGCCTCGGCTTCCTGCGGCCCGCCGATCTCGCCGATCATCACCACGGCGTCGGTATCCTCGTCGCGCTCGAAGAGCTGCAGGATGTCCTTGAAGGACGAGC